>JAGHJI010000059.1 GCA_017886765.1 Eubacterium sp. | reverse complement strand
CTTGAAGACGGTGTGCTTACCGATTCCCAGGGCAGAAAAGTAAGCTTTAAAAATGCCATTATCATTATGACCTCCAATGTCGGCGCGTCAAAGATTACAGACCCGAAATCCGCGCTTGGTTTCGGTGATGACAATAAGGACGAAAACGAAAATATTGAAAAACTGGTTATGGAGGATTTAAAGTCAACCTTTAAACCTGAATTCCTTAACCGTGTTGACGAGATCATCGTTTTCAAACAGCTGGAGAAAGAGGATATCGAGGAGATTGCAAGGCGCATGCTGGTTTCCCTTAAAAAACAGCTTGCGGAGCTTGGTACCGAGGTAACCTTTACAGACGCGGCAATTTCCGCGCTTGCCGACGCCGGATTCGATAAGGTATACGGCGCCCGTCCGCTGAGACGAGCAATCCAGACGAAGATCGAGGATAAGCTGTCAGAGCTTATACTTGAAAAGAAACTGGGTGAAAAATGCACGGTTGATTTTAAGGATAATGAATTTACCTTTGTATAATTTTCCGCGCAAAATAAGGGGGCTGTGATTTTTCACAGCCCCTTATGCTATATTTAACAGAAATAATCAAAGCGAAGCAGGTATCAGCATGATGCCTGCTTTTGTTATGTCGATCATACCGTATTCGCCGCTGCATACCGCTCCCGGATTCATAATATAAAGTCCGTTGTCGTAATTCGTATACTGGAAATGGGTATGGCCGAAAAGGCAGATATCCGCTCCGGTCGTTTTGGCTTCATTTATGATATCATCGTAACCGAATTTTACCCTGTAGGTATGACCGTGTGCCATAAATATCCTTTTTCCGCCGGTTTCGATCAGCTTTTCTGTTGGGAAAATGGAATTCCAGTCGTTATTTCCTGCAACCCGCTGGTATTTCAGCATAGGATATACGGAAAGGATATCGTCAAAATCATCGTCAATATCGCCTAAAAAGATAAAAAGATCCGCAGTGTCCTTATGTGTTTCTATAATTTTAAAAAGATTACCCATTGCTTTGTGTGAGTCGGATAGGACCACAATTCTCATTCATAAAACACCGTCCTGATTCATAGATTATAATAGATTATACATGAAAGGGGAGAACATTTCAATGAATAACAACGACTTGAATAAAATGATGAAGACCGCTCAGCAAAAGACCGGCATAGATATGAATAAAATGAAGCAGGCAGCGGAGAAAGGCAGACTTGACGATTTTATCAATCAGAATCTGTCATCGGAAGCTACAAAAAAGCTGAAAAATGTTTTGTCAAATAAGGAGGCGGCGGAAAAGCTTTTATCCACACCGCAGGCAAAGGAGCTTATGAAAAAATTAATGGAAGACAAGTAAGGGAATAAATATGGATAATCTTAATGATATAATCAACAATTTAAGCGAAGACGATATAAATATGCTCAAAAGCGTAGCCTCGTCTATTTTAGGCGAGGAGGCACAGAAAAATACGCCGCCTCAGCAAAACGGTAACGCCGGCAGCAAAAACACTGCCGCGGACCATAAGGCGCGTAATCATACAAATCAGAATGTGAATCAGGCGGCGGATGTAACCAACGCGCTGGCGCTTGCCAACGGACTGGATAATATTGATTTTGACATGATTATGAAGGCAAAAAATATTTTTGAAAAAATGAACAGCACGAAAAGTAAAAACGCCGATCTGATTATGGCGCTTAAGCCCCATCTCAATCCCAAAACGCAAAACAAGGCGGACCAGGCGTTAAGGATATTAAAGCTGTTTGAAGTGTTGCCGCTTTTAAGGGAGTTGTTTTGATGGCGCAGTTTTCCGAATCTGATATCGACGCAGCCAAAAGACGGGTGCAGGAAATGAGAAACCGTGCTTCACGCTTTGCCGGTGAAACGTCTCCTGAGCCTCCTCGTGGGAATACGGAGCAGAACAGAAGGGAAAATTCTCAGCAGAATATGCAGCCCCCTGACGATACCAAAGCCCGGGAGGAAAAAGATGATGAGCAGGATAAGTCTTTTTTTATTATCCTTGCTCTCATTTTGCTTCTGTCAAAGGAAGGCGCGGACAATACTCTGATACTTGCCTTGTTGTATTTACTTTTATAATAAAATAATATTAATATATGGAAATTTTGGTAATAATATGTTATATTGATTAATATAATCTTTATCAAAGTGAATCCGGAGGTATGAAATTGGACTTTACCCAAAAGGACATTGTTCGCGGTGTTACTCTTGTAAATGTGAACGCCGCTCATTTTAAAACCAATGAAATCGCAGTCAGTCTTGCCGTGCCTTTGAAAAAAGAAACTGCGGCGCCAAACGCGCTGATGATCAACCTGCTTTCGAGAAAGAGCCGTGCGTATCCCAGTCTTTTGGCACTGAATAAAAAACTGGCGTATTTATACGGCGCGTCGCTTTCTGCCGTAGTTTCCAAGGTAGGGGAGTCCCAGGTTCTCAAGCTGGGTGTTTCCTGTCTTGACGACAGATTTTCTCTTAATACAGACAGCATTTCCCTGGAGTGCGTGAAGCTTCTGACTTCGCTTTTATTTGAGCCGAGGCTGAATGATAAAAATGAATTTTTCAATGAGGATGTGGAGGCTGAAAAGCGCATTCTAATTGAAAAAATAGAAGCGGAGCAGAATGAAAAAAGACTCTATGTGTTAAGAAAGGCAGAGGCTCTTATGTTTGCGGACGAGCCTTACGGTATCGACCGCTATGGCACGATAGAAGATGTAAAGAAAATAACGCCTGAAGATGTTTATAACGCATGGAAAAATGTGCTTGCAAGGGCAAAGATTATGGTGACCGTCGTGGGCTCTGCTGACGACGAAACCGTTGCCGTTCATCTTAAGGAAGTATTTTCTTCAGTCAGGAGGGAATATTCCGGCTTGCCTGACGCAGTCTTTGTTCCGGAATGTAAAAAGGTTAAGGAAAAGATGGAGCGCATAGATGTCAAACAGGGAAAGCTTGTTTTGGGCTTCAGGGTCAATCTTAAGCCTGAGGACGAGCTTACGCCGGCTATGCGCACGTTCTGCGATGTGTTCGGCGGAGGCCCTTATTCCAAACTGTTTGCGAATGTGCGTGAAAAAATGAGTCTCTGCTATTATTGCTCGGCAAGATATACAAAGCAGAAAAGCTGCATCATGATCCAGTGCGGCTGCAATGAGGAAAATATGGATAAGGCGGTGGGGGAGATTCTCCGCCAGCTTGATGAAATCAAAAACGGCAAATTTGACGAAGAATTCCATTCCTCAAAAATCGGTCTGCGCGACGCGATTTTATCTGTAAACGACACCCCGGAGCTGATTGAGAGCTGGTATACAAACCAGATCACTGCCGGCGATATCAAATCGCCGGAGCAGTCAGCCGATGAAAATAACGGTGTGACCAAGGACCAGGTAATACAGTGCGCGTCGCTTCTGACTCTGGATACGATATATAAGCTTTCAGCGCCGAAGGAGGAAAAATGATGAAAGAAATCAAGTCCGCCGAGCTTGGCGAAAGATATTATGAAATAGACCATAAATCAGGGCTTAAGATTTTTGTTATGCCTAAAGAAAATTACTCCTCCGCTTACGCCGTATTCGGTACAAAATACGGCTCGATCGATACAAAATTCAAACGCTCGGACAGTAAGGAATGGACAACAGTGCCGGAGGGTATCGCCCATTTTCTTGAGCACAAATTATTTGAGAGCGAGGATCTGGACGCTTTTGCCAGATATGCCAAAACCGGCGCCTCCGCAAACGCGTACACATCCTTTGACAAGACCTGTTACCTTTTTCAGTGCAGTGACAATTTTGAGGCGTCCCTCGAAATCCTCCTGGATTTCGTCACGCATCCGTATTTCACCAAGGAAACGGTTGAGAAAGAACAGGGGATCATAGGTCAGGAAATCACAATGTATTACGATGTAGCGGGCTGGATGAGCACCTTTAATCTTTTAAGGCTGCTGTATCACAATCATCCGGTGCGTATTGATATAGCGGGCACGGTGGAATCCATTGCGCAGATTACAGACAAGCTTCTCTATGATTGCTATCATACATTTTATAACCTGCACAATATGTGCCTTGCCGTTGTGGGCAATGTTACGCCGGAGCAAGTGCTTTCCGTCTGTGACAGAATGCTTGAAAAGGCTCCTTCTCTTGAAATTGAGCGCGCCTTTGAAAAGGAGCCGGAAAGCATAGTCGGCAATTATTGTGAATATAATCTGGCGATGAGCATGCCTGTCTTCTCTTTCGGTTATAAAGAAAAGTGTGAAAATCTTGTTCAGAATATAAAAAAGATTGTCGAGGTAAACATTCTTCTTGAGATACTTGCCGGCGATACTTCTGAACTTTATAACAAATTGTTTGAAAAGGGACTTATCAATACTGGCTTTTCCAAGGAATATTTTATCGGCTACGGATATGAGGCGATAACCTTTGACGGTGAAAGCGCTGACCCGCAGGCGGTTGCCGAGGAGATAAAAAAAGCTGTAAAAACGCTTAAGGAAAAGGGGATTGACGAGCAACAGTTTGAAACGGCAAGACGCTCCCTTTACGGCAGAGAGATTATGGAGTATAATGATATAGACTCCATTGCCAACGGATTTATCAACGCTTACTTTAACGGCTATTCCATTTTTGACGCCATGGCAGTTTATAAGTCTGTTACCAAAAAGGATATTGAAAACAGACTTGCTGATATGATGAGAGAGGAGTACAGCGCTTTGTCCGTTGTAAAGGATAAAAGCAACTGATCAGGGGAAAAGATATGAGTGATTATACAAGGGTTTATTTTGAGGGTCTGGGTATTGATTTTGATTTGCCCTCGGTGGCGTTTACCATATTTGGTTACGATGTTCACTGGTATGGCATTGTCATCGCGTTCGGTTTTATTCTCGCTGTTTTATACGGCGGCAGAATGGCATATAAATGGAAGATGAGCCTTGACGGTATGACCGATGTGCTCATATGGGGCACGATCTTCGGCATTATCTGCGCCAGACTGTATTATGTTGCCTTTGAATGGTCGTATTATAAAGATCATCTTGCTGAAATTGTGCAGATATGGAATGGCGGTATCGCCATTTACGGCGGGATTATCGGTGCATTGATCGGCGCCGCCATCGGCTGTAAAACAGGAAAAATTAATTTCCCGAATCTTCTGGATCTGGGCGCTCTCGGTCTTTTAATAGGGCAGGGAATCGGCCGCTGGGGAAATTTCTTCAACCAGGAAGCTTTTGGTACGAATACCACCACCTCTCCTTTCAGAATGTGGAGCGTGAAGATACAGGAAACGCTTGAGGCTTCCGCCGACACACTTGCCGCCAAGGGGATGGAGGTGGACCCGAATCTGCCGGTCCATCCTACCTTTTTGTATGAGAGTGTTTGGTGTATATTAGGCTTTTTTATCCTCAATTATATCGTCCGCAAGCACAGGAAATTTAAGGGCGAGATTTTTATGCTTTACGGCATATGGTACGGCGCTGAGAGAGCCGTTGTTGAGGGGCTGAGAACCGACTCCCTTTATATCGGTGACACCACGCTGAGAGTCAGCCAGCTTCTTTCCATGATTATTGTGGTTGTGTTTGCGATTGCGCTTGTCGTCTGCTTTGTCAAGCTGAAAAAGGGCACGCTGTGGAAAGCGCTTTTGCTGGACGGTCCCGCCGCGGATGCTGAAGAAAGCGCAGATCAAAATGTGAATGAGGATAATGTTGAAAATACAGTCCAGGCTGTAAATAATATTGATGATGAGATTACGGAGATAGAAAATGGCACAGATAATTGACGGAAAAGCTGTATCCAAACAGGTAAGAGAAAGAGTAGCCGAGGAAACAGCTCAGCTTAAGAAAAAAGGAATTACCCCGGGACTTGCGGTAATCATCGTGGGCGACGACCCGGCATCGCAGGTGTATGTAAGAAATAAGGAAAGAGCTTGCGAGGAAGTGGGCTTTTACAGTGAAAAGTTTGCCCTGCCGGAGAATACGACCCAGCAGGAGCTGAATGCTTTGGTGAAAGAGCTTAATGAAAGACCTGAGATCAGCGGAATCCTCTGCCAGCTTCCTCTCCCAAAGCATCTTGACGATAAAGAGGTTATCAATCTTATTGACCCACTAAAGGATGTGGATGCTTTCCATCCCGTAAATGTGGGCGCGATCATGATTGGCGATTACCATTTCCTGCCCTGCACACCGGCAGGTGTAATGGAGCTCATTCATTCAACCGGCGTTGAGATTTCCGGCAAGAAGGCTGTTGTAATGGGAAGAAGTAATATTGTGGGAAAACCTATGGCAATGCTGCTGCTTCACGAAAACGCCACCGTTGAGATTACACATTCCAAAACCGTTGATTTGAAATCCATTACAAGTCAGGCGGACATTCTCGTCGCCGCAATCGGCAGGGCAAAATTTGTTACCGCGGATATGGTAAAGGACGGCGCCGTAGTGATCGATGTGGGTATGAATAGGGACGAGAACGGCAAGCTTTGCGGCGATGTGGATTTTGAATCTGTTAAGGACAAGTGTTCTTTTATTACTCCCGTTCCCGGCGGAGTCGGTCCCATGACAATCTCTATGCTGATGCAGAATACGCTGACTGCCGCTAAAATTCAAAATAATATAAAATAAATTTCTGTTATTTTTTTTAGGGGCGATGAATAATCGCCCGCAATATTTAAAATCTATTCCCCGTTAGGTGATAAAATGGCATTGGAAGAACAGGTTGTAGAAAAACTGATTGAAAACGATTACCGCATTTCTTTTGCGGAATCCTGTACCGGCGGGCTCTGCTGCGGCAATCTTGTGAATGGGACAAATGCGTCAAAGGTGCTGGATATGTCTTTTGTAACCTATGCCAATGAAGCAAAGATTTCACTGCTTGGTGTAAGCGCCGATACGATTTTGTCACACGGCGTTGTCAGCGAGGAGGTTGCGTATGAAATGGCCCAGGGCGTTGCCAAGGCTGCAAACTGCCAGGTAGGCGTTGGTGTTACCGGTGTGGCGGGCCCCGGCGGCGGAACAACAAAAAAACCGGTAGGTATGGTTTGCTTCGGTTTTTGCATTAACGGAGAGGTTAAAACCTTTACGGAACAGTTCGGCGAAATCGGGCGTAATCAGGTAAGAAAGTCAAGTGTTGAATTTGTTTTTAAAAAACTACTTGAACTTCTTTGAAATTTATGTATAATATATAGCGTGGCGTGTTAATAACGCAAAACAGCAGGGGAATGAATATGAGAAAATTATACAGAAGTAAAACCGAGAGGATGCTGTCGGGAGTCTGCGGCGGAATTGCCGTTTATTTTAATATTGACCCCACGGTTGTCAGACTGATTTGGGCTTTTGTTTCCGTTTTCTCTGCGGCAGTGCCCGGCGTGCTCATTTATGTGATTTGCGCCCTGGTTATCCCGGAGGAACCTGATGCGTATGACACCACAGGCTATTATCACAATGAGCCGTAGTGCCAAGTGATAATATAGTGATATGCTGGAGTGGCACAGTTGGTAGCGCAATTGATTCGTAATCAATAGGTCGTGGGTTCAAGTCCCATCTCCAGCTCCATTCGCCGCGAGCGATTTGCCCGCGGCGATGCTTTTCAAAAGCACGTAAAAACATAATACCTATGAAGGCGTAGCTCAGTTGGTTAGAGTACCTGCTTGACATGCAGGGGGTCGGTGGTTCAAGTCCACTCGTCTTCACCATCTTAAAAAGAGGTTATCCTTGCGGTAGCCCCTTTTTTCGTTTGTCGGCTATGACAATATAAGCAGATTTATATTGACTTTTGCCGAAATAAAGTATTAAATAAAATCAGGCGCATGGTAAAAGAAAACGCGCAAAATCAGTTGTATAATTGGGAGGATTAAACCAATGAAAGAGATGATCGGTTACTGCGGACTGGACTGCGAAAAATGCGACGCATACATAGCGATCGTCAATGACGATCAGGCATTGCGGGAGAAAACAGCGAAATTATGGGCAGAGTTAAATAACGCCCCTATTCTGCCGGAACATGTCAACTGCGAGGGCTGCCGTGCGAACGGAGCGAAAACGATATTTTGTGAGCATATATGTGAAATCCGGAAATGTGCTTTGGAAAAGGGAGTTCCTACTTGCGATGACTGTTCCGAATTAGAAACCTGCCCGACTGTTGGGACGATTATTTCAAATAATCCTGCCGCTTTAGAAAATTTGAAAGGATAGAATACATAGGGTAACAATTTGTGTTTTGCGAGGTGCTTGGCATGGAAATTAAAAAAATAGATGAGAGTCAATTTGCTTATGCCATCGACTTGATTTGGTCAACATTTCTGCAATTTGATGCTCCCGATTACTCAGAAGAAGGCGTTCAGTCATTCAAAGATTTTATAGATAATAAAGAAATAATTAAAACTTTAGAATTTTGGGGAGCGTATGATGATAAAGAGTTAAAAGGTGTTATCGCTACCAATGATAACCGAAAACATATTTGTTGTTTTTTCGTTAAAGCACAATACCATAGACAAGGTATTGGTAGAAAACTTTGGGAATATCTTTATGAAAACAGTAAAAGCAAAGTCATTACAGTTAATTCTTCTCCGTATGCTGTTCCTGTTTATCATAAGTTGGGTTTTGTAGATTTGGACATTGAACAAGTATCCGACGGTATGAGATACACACCTATGAAATATGAGCGATAATTTCAAAATTAAGGGGAAATACAATGCTTGAAAATATCCCTACTCAAGCAATTATGACTGAATTACTCGGTCAACCTTTGTTTGAGACTTGGCAAGTACTGTGGCGATTGATGAAAAATACGATATGGAACGACTATGAACCTTATTGAAAATATACTGATATCACAGAACTTAATGCAAGAATTTTAAACGAACTGATAGAAAAATCGTTATCCATGCAAAAGAGATCACCAACGGTGAGAAGTTTCAAATGATGGATATATATTATAAATTTGTGGGAGTAATGGTATATTGAAATAACTTGTATTTGTATGGTATGACAACACCGTGGATTTATAAGAAAATTTATTTTGAGGATATTTATGAATCAATCAATGGATATGTATAACGAATGTGTTGGAAAAGCAAATTTGCACAAAAATTTGTATCATTATACAAGCTCCGATGCGCTTGAAGCAATACTCAAGAATAATTCACTGAGACTGGGTTGTATTGATTCAGTCAATGACAGTGACGAAAATAAAAGAATAACTTCTCTTTGGAACGCAAAAGTTTATGTTCTTTGCTTTACTCATGCGTTGGAAAATTCGGCATATTTTTTTGAAAATTATGGCAAGATAAGATTAAATTTTGAAACGGAAGATATAAAATTCGATAAGATATACAGTGAACCGGAATTAATCAACTGTTTCAAAGACTTTCGTAATGATTTGGGTGGTCAAACTAACTGGAGTCACAAATCATATGGCCTGTCAAAAGATTGGTGTATTTATGACAAAATATTAGCGGATGTATGTTATACAGATTGCTTTGATAAGCATACTGCCAAAGACGGATATGAGTTAAATGCAGGCTTGATAAAACGAAAATCAGGTTTAGATAATGATCGCAATCCAAGGAATTGGGAAATGGAAGCAGAAACAAGGATGCGAGTGGCATTAAGACCTATCGGAAGTGAGAATGTTCTTGATGAAAAAACAAATAAGTTTTACCATCTAAAACCGAATTTCAAGTATATTTATATTCATTTGCCGATAATTAAGAGCATATCATTATCACCGTTTATCTCAACCAAAGAAAGAAAACAAATTATCCAAATATTAGATGATTATTATCTATTGGATAAATTACTTTCTTAACTACATCGGAGGTCGTGGGTTCGAGTCCCATCTCCAGTTCCATTTCTCGCAGTCTGCCAGCGTGTAGAAATATATTCTCGGGCTTTTTCTACATGCTGAAAGGCTGAAAAACAGATGTCAGCCTTTCATTTTTTTAAAATTTATGAAGTACACTTCATAGACCTTTGGTGGAAAATTATGTAAAATAATGTTATCAAAGGCAATGAGGTGTCGATATGTATAATGAAATTAAAGTGAAAAAGGTACTGATGGACGAGTTCAGAAGTCAACGAATTTCTCACGATTTATCTCTTGAGGAAATGGCGGAGATTCTGGAAATAACGCCGCGGGCTTATATTGATCTGGAAAACGGCAGATATATGTGCAAAGCAAAAGTGCTTATCAATTTTCTGCTGTTTCTGGATAATTCCGAGGAATTGATAAAAAAATTAAGAAATACAACCGATAATAAATAACTTCTGCGATGCTATTTGGGGCAGGTATATCTGGGCTTGCCTTGACTTTTGTTACCGTATTCTATAGCGCAGACGGGGCAGTGGCATATGCACGCCATACAGTGGGTGCAGTGGTCCTCCCACCTGGGTTTGCCGTTTGTCAGTTTGATGTTATTCAGCGGACAAAGCTTTTCACACATTCCGCAGCTGACACAGGTGTCCTTGACATGAAAATCCTTCGCGTGAACAATTGCCGGATAAAAGATCCGGTTCACAATTGAACTGCGGATTTTCCCGCTTAGCGACGCGGAGTTCTTATTCAGCGTTTTATTCTCCTTTATAAGCCGGGCTGTTTCATCAATGAGCGGCTCGGCTGTATCTATGATTTTCAGAGCGGTTTTTTCATCCGGCGCGTCGAACATCGCGATATAGTTTTCCGGCATGACAATTTCCTTGCATCCGAAATATTGAAGTTTCAGGTCAGAACACAGCTGTTTCAGATATTTTTCCGCGTTGCCGATCTCACTGCCGCAGGTCATAATAAAATAAACAGTGTGCTTTCCGTTTTGTTTAATATGCTTAATGAAATTTTCAACGACTCTCGGTATTCTCCAGGCGTATGTGGGTGTGACGATAATCCATCTTTCATTTTTCTGCGCGTTATACGTCTTATTATTTTTCAAATACTCGTTTATTGAAAGGATACCGTCGTTCGTAACGGCGGAAATTCTTTTGGCGGCATACATACTGTTGCCTGTTCCTGAAAAGCATAAAATCATAATATCACCAAATCTATTATATCAAAATATAAAAGCGCTATCAAGGATTACATCACTGCGTTGAATGTATGAAATGGTATGTATATATAAGAATCAGAGCAGTCATTTTTAAACGACTGCTCTGATTCTTTTGCTTTATTAATCCATCGCGTCGGATACTGCATCGCCGGCTTCGTCAACCGCGCCGCCTACGCCGTCAGCCAAATCATCGGCGCCCTGGCCTATATCATCGGCTACGTTGTCGGCTCTTGAGGCCGCGTCATTTGTGGTACTGTTGCTTGTATTTGTCTGATTGTTTGTTGTTGATGTTGTATCAGCCGTATTTGTTGTGTCGGTTACCGCTGAGGTGTTTTCCGTGGTTGTCATATCATTATCGTTGTTGTTTGTACAACCCATAAATACCGTGGCGATAACTGCAACTGCCATTGCAATAATTAAGATTTTACTTTTCATAGTATAACTTCCTTTCACAATTATAATTAACCGTTTTATAAAAATTATTCAAATTTATTTTGTCAATGTTCCGCCGTCTGAATAAAGCAGAAGTAAAATATTTTCTTCAGCGCCCGTATTGGCGTTTACATAGATCAGTACTTCTTCGTTTGTTTCCGAGCTTTCGCAATGGAATTCGTAGCACATGGCCTCTGTTCCGTTATCCTTGGGAATAACGCATCTTTTTACATCCAGCACTTCAAGATAGGGGCTGAGATTTTTCTGGAGGTCAGCTTGTTTCTCTGTCGCTTTGAAAGCGGTCCTTTCCCTGTGATTTACCAAAAAGCCTTTGGCTTCCATGGATACGACCTCTCCATCATTCATGGATACACCCACTTTTATCAGATCGCTGTAGTATACGACATTTGAGACGGTGTACGCAAAGTTAATGACGCAGACATTGTTGTCGGTCATATAATAGGTTTCCGTCATATTTTCGTACCCCAGTTTATCCAGATAATTTTTGGCGATGTTTACCGCGTTCTGCTCCGTGACGGTGGATTTGGTTATTTTACCGCCGTAAAGCATATACGCCACATATCCGCCGGATTTTGTAATGCCCACTGTTTTCTGACCGTATGTGAAAACATAGCAGGGTAAATTTCCGTCCTCCTCGCTCTCAAAACTTACCTGGTCTGTAGAGCAGTCCATAGCATACGCCGCAATGTCTATGGCGTCCTCTTTGCTGTAGCTGTCGGCATTTTTTAGCATTTCGGACTCACGGTTTAATACTGCGTCGGCAAAGGGCCCGTCATAAAGCAGAGTGGGGTAGTCCTTAAATGCGTTTTCCGCGGTGGTCATATCGTTTGTCAGCGCGTTTACCGTGATGTTATCTTCGTTTTTTACGTTGCTTGCTGTAATCAGTCCTCCGTTATTACAGATAGACACCATGGATTCAATGGAGGTATTCAACTGACTTGCATAATTTAATAGGGTGGACAGATTGTTATGCTCTTCCTCGCTTACCGTTTCACCGGAGGCTGTCTTCTGCGCGATATATGTGGCATAGTCGCTTGCCTGGCTGATAAATTTGTAGGTGGAGCTCAGATTCATCTGACCTACCGGCAGCCGTGACAGCGCGTCCTTTGCCTTCGTACATTCGGAATATAAGTCCGAGCTGATCTCATAAAGCATTTTATCCGAATTGGAATAGATGCTTTTTGTCAGATTGGTTTCAATTGAATCCATGGTTTCAGACAGCTCATTGAGGCTCTGCTGATAGTTGTTTTCCAGCTGCGCCTTATAATTCGCTGCCATATTCATATTTACAATCGCAAACCCGGCAAGAATTGCAACGACGGCGATTGAATATGAAAACAATCTGATATAACCTCGTTTCGTCATCCATTTCATAGCCTTTCCGCCCACAAATTTTAATCATATAATGAACACGCTTTATTGTGGGCTGATAAGGCGCATTATGGATTACCGCCGTCTGCAATGCAGGGCAATATGATCTCAGCAGCGGATTTGTCTGCTGCTGTCTCCAGAACTATTTTTTACCGAAATTTAAAAATTCATACAAAAAATTTTCAATTGTTGTGATACTATTTATATAAGTGTGAATTTATATGCTTTTTACTTGCAGAATTCATACAGCCTATGCTATAATACTAATAATTGTATTATTATGGAGAAGTATGTCATGGCTAAAATTGAGGGAAAGAAGAGAATTGTTGTTAAGGTGGGAACTTCAACGCTGACGCATAATACCGGTAAAACAAATATTGCCCGTATGGCAAAGCTGGTTTCGGTTTTATCAGACCTGAAAAATGAAGGCCATGAGATCGTTCTGGTATCAAGCGGCGCCGTCGGTATAGGTGCGGCGAAACTGGGCTTCTCCGCCAAGCCGAAAACTACAAAAGGACTTCAGGCGTCGGCGGCCGTAGGTCAGTGCGAGCTGATGTTTTTGTATGACAAGCTGTTTTCCGAATACGGTGTTGTTGTCAGTCAGCTCCTGTTTACCGCGGATACGCTTACCAATAAGGCGGAAAAAGAGCATCTGCTGGATACCTTCAACCAGTTACTTGATTATGACGCGCTGCCAATCGTGAAT
Source organism: Eubacterium sp. (assembly GCA_017886765.1). Classification (GTDB taxonomy): domain Bacteria; phylum Bacillota; class Clostridia; order Oscillospirales; family Acutalibacteraceae; genus Eubacterium_R. The sequence goes on along the minus strand of JAGHJI010000059.1, from coordinate 45,848 downwards.
GAAAACGATTCCGTGTATGTTGAGGAACTTTTAAACGGCGACAATGATTGTCTCAGCGCCAATGTTGCGCAGCTTATTCATGCGGATCTGCTGATTCTTTTAACGGATACAGACGGACTGTATGATGATAATCCCCATAAAAACAAAAACGCCAGGCTGATTTCACAGGTGGATGAAATTACCGACGATATATTTAAAATCGCCGGCGACGCCGGTGAAAAGGGAACCGGCGGATTTGCCACAAAGATAAAAGCGGCAAAGATTGCTACGGACGCGGGTATTCCCGTAATCATTATGAACGGTGAAAAGCCTACCTCCATTTATAAGGTTCTGGAAGATAAAAGTATCGGTACATATTTTTCTGCAAAGGGTGAATGATTATGATGAAACAGTTAGGAGAAAACGCAAAGAAGGCGGCGGGCATTTTAACCACCGTTTCAACGGAAATGAAAAATAACGCGCTGGAAAAAATAGCGCTGGCTCTTGTGGATCATACGGATAAAATTATTGAGCAGAATAAAATAGATCTGGAAAACGGCAGAGCGTCAGGGCTTGGAGAAGGACTGCTTGACAGGCTTATGCTCAATGAGGACAGGATCAGAGGCATGGCTGACGGTTGTATCCAGGTGTCAAAGCTGGACGATCCCTGCGGTAAAATACTGGAGGAAACCGTGCATGCAAACGGCATGAAAATTCAGAAAATATCATTTCCGATGGGCGTTATAGGTATCATTTATGAGGCGCGTCCCAATGTTACCGCGGACGCCGCCGCCCTTTGTCTTAAGAGCGGCAACGCGGTTATTCTGCGCGGCGGAAAAGAGGCTGTCCACTCAAATATAGCCATAGCAAATATTATGCGTGACGCTGTGAAAAGCGTCGGACTGCCGGAGGACGCCATACAGCTTGTGACCGATACCAGCCGGGCGTCGGCCACCGAGCTTATGAAAATGAAGGATTACCTTGACTGTCTTATTCCCAGGGGCGGCAAGGCGCTTATACAGTCCGTGGTTGAAAATTCGACGGTGCCGGTTATTGAAACGGGATCCGGCAACTGCCATATTTATGTTGACGAATACGCCGATGTAGATATGGCGGCGGATATTATTTTCAACGCCAAGACGCAGAGAATCAGCGTGTGCAACGCATGTGAAAGTCTTGTGATTCACAGCAGGGTGATTGACCGCGCTCTGCCGGTTATTAAAAAAAGACTGGATGAAAAGAATGTGATCATTCGCGGCGATGAACGGGCAAGAGCAGTTTGTCCGGATATTGAAGCGGCGGAGGAGCTTGACTTTTCAACCGAATATCTTGATTACATAATCAGTGTTAAAACGGTGGACAGTCTTGATGAGGCGATTGAGCATATAAATAAAAACTCCACCGGCCATTCAGAGGCAATCATTACGCAGAATGAGGATAACGCAAGGGAATTTATGAAAAGGATAGATTCTTCGGCTGTTTATCACAATGCTTCCACCCGCTTTACCGACGGCGGTGAATTCGGACTGGGCGCTGAAATCGGTATTTCGACCCAGAAGCTACATGCAAGGGGTCCTATGGGACTTGCCCAGCTTACAACAACAAAGTATTTAATTTTTGGAAACGGACAGGTAAGATAACTGTAAAATGGACGAAAAGGAAAGAGCAGAACAAAGGAAAAAAAGAAAAAGAGCGCAGCGCAGAAAACAGGCGGGGAAGAACTTTTTGATTTTTCTCTCGATCCTTATACTTGCGGTTGCCGCGTTTTTAATAACAACAAAGGTGTTGGATCCGGATTTTAAAATATCCAGCCTGATACCTCAGGAGAAGGTGCAGCAGGTGGTGTCTTTTGTCAAGGAGGATGTCTTAAAACAGACCACCACAACAACAGCGCCTCCGACTACGACCAGACCCACAACGACAAAAAGGCAGAACTATGACTATACATCCTTTGACGATTTTGCCTTTGACACCTCTCTTCAGGGGAATCAGGTGGGTAATCTTCTGAATAAATCAAACGGAACGGTTACATACAGCTCGTCTTATATTTACTACAGCATAGCCGGCTCCGGTCTTTACCGTTTTGAGCCCAATTCGGAAACATATACGGACCTTGTGGTGAATCGTTATAATTTCACCTGTCTTAATGTTCTGGGCGATTATATCTATATGGTAGATACGGACAGCCATAAGCTGAAAAAAGCGCAGATCGTCGGCGGGGATATGGTAAATGTTGCTGATGATATTGATTTTGCTTATCTGTATAACGATAAAATTTATTACGTTGGTACCGATAATTCCGTGGGATATATTGATATAAATTCCTTGGAAAAGACAACGCTTTATCAGGCAGAAGCCGGTAAAAAAGTGAATTTCGTGGGCATATCTCTTTCAAGGATCTTCTTTACGACCTATGACGAGGTATCCAAGTATTACGAGTATATCACGGTAGCGCTGAATGATAAGTCTGACAGAAGATATTTTATGGATGATTCAAGAGATGGCAATATTATTAATATCCAGCTTGAATGCGGGTACTTCTATTATTATAAAAAGCAGACCGATGACACCTATAATCTGTGCAGGCAGAAATTCGGCTCCGAGCAGATCGTCACTCTGCTTGAGGACTGTTCATTAACGGACTATCCCGTTATTTACGCCAACAGGCTGTATTATTCGGCAATCGTGGGCGATATCATCCAGGCAAGGGAGTATAATATGAACTCCAAGGACGATAAGATGATTGTTTACGCCTCTCGTCCGGATGATATAAATTCGATCGGTATCGGTTACGGCTATCAGTACGTCTTTCTCTTTGGAAACAGTCAGGGACTTTACAGAGGAAGCTGTATCTATACCTCATATTCAAGGGAAAACGCAATCTATTTTTCAAATGGAGGATGGCGGTATGCATAAGCGCCAAAGCACCCGACAGACGAGTGATCTAAATTCTCATTTTTAAAGGAGCGGCAAAGCTTGGACAAGTATAAAAAACTGGCGTCAAATACAATCATATTTGCAATAGGTACTTTTTCATCTAAAATACTGTCTTTCCTTCTGATGCCGTTCGTTACCCGAATGATGACCTCGGGCGATTACGGCTCGGCGGACCTTGTTCAGCAGACGGTCAATGTGCTGATTCCCATTGTTACGCTTCAGGTAAACAGCGCCGCTCTGAGATTTTCTCTTGACAAGGCGAAGAATAAATCCGACGTGTTCACGGTGGGCGTCAGGACGACCTTTGCCGGATTTGTCGTGTTTCTGTTTTTAGCGTATCCTATAAGCCTGATCAAGATCAACGATTTCAGTCTGGGCGATTATATCATACTGATATATGTTTTTGTTCTCGTGTCAGGACTGAGACAGCTCTGCCAGCAGTTTGTGCGGGGCAGCGGTCATGTCAAGCTTTTTGCCGTTGACGGAATCATCGCTACCGCCACGACCCTTTTGTTTACGTTTGTATTCCTGGGCGTGTTCAAGTGGGGCGTTACCGGATACATTGTTGCGATTATCGCGTCGGACGCGTGCTCGATTATTTTTTATACCATAACGGCAAAACTATATAAATGTCTGAGCCGCCGGCTGCTTGAAAAAGGTATCGCCGGTCAGATGCTGAAGTACTGTGTGCCGCTTATCCCCACTGTCATTTTGTGGTGGATCATCAATGTGTCTGACAGATACATGATCACGTATTTTATCGGCTCCTCTGCCAACGGACTGTATACCGCCGCGTCGAAAATACCTAACTTTGTTGTGCTTTTTGCGCAGATATTTATTGACGCCTGGCAGCTTTCCGCAGTGGATGAGTATGAGAGCAAGGGCAGGGCTGAATTTTTCACCAAGGTATTTCGAGTATACAGCGGCGGTGTGTTTGCCGTTGCGTCGGCGCTTGTGCTGTTCTGCCAGCTCCTTACAAGAATACTTGTGGCGCCGTCCTATTATGAATCATGGAATTATGTACCCATTCTTATTATTGCCACAACGTATTCCTGCATAGTAAATTTCCTGGCGTCTATATATATGGCAGAGAAAAAATCCTTTATGTCCCTGCTGACCGCAATGACCGGTACGGTCACAAATGTAGTATTCAATCTCATCCTTATACCTAAAATGGGCGCGACCGGAGCGGCCGTTTCAACTGTGCTGGCGTTTGTTGTTGTGTTTATTACCAGAGTAATCGATACAAGAAAATATGTTAAAATCAACTTTAAATTACCGTTAATGATATTTGAAACGATACTTCTGGTTTCTCAGACAGCGCTTATGCTTTGGCTGAAAGAAGGCGTGCTGCTCTATGTTATTGAAGCCGTTCTCCTTGCTGTCATGCTCCTGGTAAATATCAAGCCGATCATGGAGCTCGCTAATCTTATATTCTTCAGGTTTCTGAAGAGAGGGAAAAAGAATTCTTAAATATATCTGTTAGCATTGCAAACAACTGCTTTTTAGTGTATAATGTACAAAGAGCGTTTTCAGATTAACGTGATTAAAAAATATTTTTGGGGGATTTGTATGAAAAAAATGACTGTTTCGCAGGCTAAGAAGGCTATCAGCGACAAACTGAGCCGTTTCTTCGGTGTAGACCCTGCAGCCGCAACGAATCAGCAATATTATAAAGCCGTTGCTATGATCATACGTGATATGCTGTCTGAAATGAACAGTGAATTCCGAAAAGTAGCAAAGGGCCAGGACTCAAAAGAAATTTACTATCTTTGTATGGAATTTCTTATGGGCCGTTCGCTTAAGAATAACCTTTACAACCTGGATTTAACGGATACATTCAGCGACGCGTTAAAATCCTTTGACGTCAGCCTGGATCAGCTTTATGACGAGGAGCCCGACGCAGGTCTCGGCAACGGCGGTCTGGGCAGACTTGCCGCGTGTTATCTTGACGGTCTGGCTACAGACGGCTTCAGGTCCATGGGATATTCCATCCGCTATGAAGCCGGTATATTCAAGCAAAAGCTGGTTGACGGCTGGCAGACGGAGCTTCCTGATTTCTGGCTGCCCGGCGGAGATATCTGGCTCGTTCCCAGGGAGGAGAGAGCCGTTGAGGTCAAATTTGAAGGCTGGGTGGATGAGAGCTGGGACGGCGATTACCACCATGTGGAACAAAAGGACTGCAACACCGTAATCGCAGTTCCGTATGATATGTATGTTTCCGGCAAGGGCAAGGGCGTTTCCAGACTCCGTCTCTGGGCTTCCAAGAAGCCTGAGCTGGATATGGGGCTTTTTAATTCCGGTTCCTATATTAAGGCCATGGAGCAGTCCGCCATGGCGGAGGCAATTTCAAAAGTCCTTTATCCTGCGGACAATACCCAGGAAGGCAAGTCGCTTAGACTGCGCCAGCAGTACTTTCTTGTTTCAGCTTCCGTTCAGGATATTATTCAGCGCCACCTTACCCGTTACGGCACCCTTGACAATCTGCCGGATAAGGTCGCTATCCATATCAATGATACGCATCCCACAATGGCGATTCCCGAGCTTATGAGAATTATGCTTGACGAGTGCGGCTACGGCTGGGACGATGCGTGGAACATTGTGACCAAAACGGTTGCCTATACCAACCATACGGTGATGAAAGAGGCGCTGGAGTGCTGGAGCGAGGACCTTTATAAAAGACTCCTTCCCCGTATTTATGATATAACCAAGGAAATCGACAACCGCTTCCGTGCGTATGTATGGGGCGCTACCCACGATGCCGATAAGGTAGAGAGAATGGCGATTATTTCCGGCGGCGTTGTAAGAATGGCAAACCTCTGCGTAGCGGGTTCCCACTCGGTAAACGGTGTGTCCGCCCTTCATTCCGAAATCCTTAAGGATACGGTATTCAAGGATTTTTACACCATTACGCCGGATAAATTTAAAAATGTTACAAACGGTATCGCTTTCAGACGCTGGATCTGCCAGGCAAATCCGCAGCTTACAGCATTTATTACCGAACTTATCGGTGACGGCTTTATCACCAAAAGCGATGAGCTGTTAAAGCTGCGCGATTATAAGGACGACAAACAGGTGCTGGAAAGACTCAGCGCCATAAAACTTGCGAATAAGGAGCGCTTTGCCCGTATCATTAAGAAGAGAAACGGTATTGATATCGATCCGACCTCCATTTTTGACGTTCAGGTCAAGCGCCTTCACGAGTATAAAAGGCAGCAGCTGAATATACTGAATATTATCGCGCAGTACCAGATGCTTAAGGCCAATCCGAATATGGATTTTGAGCCCAGGACGTATATTTTTGCTTCCAAAGCGGCTCCCGGCTACTTTATGGCGAAGAAGATCATTGAGCTGATTGACGCACTGTCCAAGGTAGTAAATAATGATCCTGATATCAAAGACAGGATCAAGGTTGTATTTATGGAGGATTATAATGTCTCCCTTGCAGAATCCCTTATGCCGGCAGCCGATATTTCGGAGCAGATTTCACTTGCCGGTACGGAGGCGTCAGGCACCGGTAATATGAAACTGATGCTCAACGGCGCCGTAACACTGGGCACAATGGACGGCGCAAATGTAGAGATATACGACGCTGTGGGCGAGGATAATATCTTTATTTTCGGTCTCACTACGCCGGAGGTTGAACAGCTGAAAAGAGACGGCTACAATCCGCAGCAGTATCTTAATAACAATTCTGTTCTTAAAAGCGCGGTTGATTTTATCGACCGTGGAGTAAACGGCAAACAGTTTGGTGAGATTACGTCCTCACTTATTAACGTAGATCCATATATGGCGCTGGCTGATTTTGCCGATTATCAAAAAGCGCAGCAGCTTTCTGCTGAGGCTTACAGGGACGAAAAGCGTTTTGCGAAAATGTCCCTTATGAATATCAGCGGTGCAGGCGTGTTCAGCGCTGACCGCTCGATAATGGACTATGCCAATACGATATGGAACACGAAACCCGTTGTGTTTGAGGAGGAAAAGCCAAAAAAAGCGGCAAAAAATTCATCTGCGCCAAAGGCTGATAAAAAATCCTCTGCCAAAAAAACGGTAAAAAAGACTGCGGCTAAAAAAACAACTTCCAAGTCAAAGTAATATTTTAACAATCTCACGGGCGGATCATATCCGCCCTTTTGAATGAGGGAAACCATGCTGATTTTCAATTCAAGGGATAAAGCATACAAGTCAATCATCTCCGCCCTCGCCACGGATGAAAAATGCAAATTCCGCATTATCGTGCCAAGGGACTGCAGATGCAGCTGTGCGACGCTTGCCATCACCAAAGAGGGCGAAAGGGATTGCACGGCTTACTACGGTATGTTCTGGGCAGGTATGTGCGGAGACTGTCATGAATACTGGGAACTGCATTTTTCCGCCACCACGCCGGGCTTGTACTTTTATCACTTTGAGTTGGATACACCCTGGGGCAAGAGCTATATTATGAATGTCGGCGGCGGTAAGGGCGGCTTTTCCGCCGGCGGCAATGAATTTCAGCAGACGGTCTATGATAAGGAATTTAAAACGCCGGATATCCTGAAAGGCGGAATCATCTACCAGATTTTCCCTGATAGATTTTATGATTCCAAAACCGTAAAAAAAGATGTTCCGAAAACCCGTGTCCTGCGTAAATGGGGCGAGGAGCCCTATTGGAATGAAGAACAGATGAACGGCATTTGGAACAATGATTATTTCGGCGGAGATTTGAAAGGTATTGAAAAAAAACTGTCGTATATTGCGGATCTGGGCGTCACCTGCATTTATCTCAATCCCATATTTGAGGCGCATTCAAACCACCGTTACGATACTGCCGACTATGAAAAGATAGACAGCCTTCTGGGTACGGAGGACGATTTAAAAAGCCTCTGCAAAAACGCTCAAAAATACGGTATATCCATTATCCTTGACGGTGTATTCAGTCACACCGGCTGCGACAGCAAGTATTTTAATATGTATAACCGCTATAATACGCTGGGTGCGTATAACAGTAAGGAAAGCAGATATTACAGCTGGTATAAATTTATCAACTGGCCCGATGATTACCATGCCTGGTGGGGTATCAAACTGTTGCCGGAGGTTGTTGAGGAGGACGAAAATTACCGCAAGTATATCTGCGGTAAGGACGGTATTTTGCGAAAATGGCTCAGGTGCGGTATCAGCGGCTGGCGGCTTGATGTTGCCGACGAGTTGCCGGATGTTTTTCTTGATGACCTGCGTAAAGCGGTCAAAGAGGAAAACGGTAACGCGGTTATTATAGGCGAGGTCTGGGAAGACGCTACAAATAAATTCGCGTACGGAGAACGCAGAAGATACCTTCTCGGCGGACAGCTTGACTCGGTTATGAATTATCCCTTTGCGGACGCGATTTTGAATTTCGTCCGCTTCGGTCACGGGGAATATTTTTTTGATTCGATCATGAGCATTGTGGAAAATTATCCCCCGCAGGTGCTGAATATCCTGATGAATCATATCGGTACCCATGATACGCAGCGCGCCATAACAAGGCTTGCCGGACCCGATTGTCAGGGAAAAAGCAGACAGTGGCAGCACGAGCATAATACGCTTTCGGAATATGATTATCTCAAAGGTGTGTCTATGATGAAAATGGCATCACTGATTCAATTTACACTGCCCGGTGTTCCGTCGATTTATTACGGTGATGAGATCGGTATGCAGGGCATGAAAGACCCGTTTAACCGCGCCTGTATGGTGTGGGAGGATCAGAATCAGGAGCTTCTGAAATGGTACAGGCGCCTGGGACAGATACGCAAAGGCACAAGAGCGCTTGCCGACGGCGAATTTGTTCCCGTGTTCTGTGAAAATTCCGCCGTGGCGTATGAAAGAAACAGCGGTGAAAACAGCGTGCTTGTAGCGGTAAACAATAACGATACCGAAACCGATATTTACGTCGGTGACCGGTGGGATCATTCGTACTGCTATTTTGATTATGTATGTAAAAATTCGGTCATAACTCTCCCGCCATACAGATACACAATGCTTTCAAAATAATTATATAAGTAAATTTTGACAATAAAATAATCAGCAACACCCCGGTTAAAATATAACCGAGGTGTTTTTTATTATGCGCATTAAAGGAAAAACGATATTTTTTGATTCGCCGCCGGTTATAACGGGTCATGCCGGTGTCGTAGGTAAAAAAGAGGGCGAAGGTCCGCTTGCTGAGGATTTTGACGCCATATTTGAAGATACAACCATGGGACAGCAGTCCTATGAGCTGGCGGAATCGGCGATGCTGCACGACGCAATCATAAGAGCGTTGTCATCAGCCCAGAAAAGTCCATCAGAGGTTGATATGATACTCAGCGGCGATCTGCTGGATCAGTGTATGGGCTCAGCTTTCGCGCTGAAGGATTTGGAAATCCCGTCCATTGGGCTTTTCGGCGCGTGTTCAACCATGGCGCTTTCGCTGTCGGTGGGTTCTATGCTGATTGACGGCGGCGCTAAATGTATTGTTGCCGGAACATCAAGTCATTTCTGCTCGTCGGAAAGACAGTTTCGCTTTCCGCTGGAATACGGCGGACAAAGACCTCCCACATCCCAGTGGACCGTAACAGGTGCCGGCAGCGCCGTTGTGGAGCAAATGGGAGCAGGTATCCAGGTTAAAGCTGTACAGATCGGAACCATTACAGACCTGGGTATCACCGACGCGAACAATATGGGTGCCGCCATGGCGCCGGCGGCGGCAAGGACCATACACGATTTTCTAAGGGATACGAATACAAAGCCGCAGAATTATGATTTGATTTTGACCGGTGACCTCGGATATACAGGAACGCAGCTTCTTTACGAGCTGATGCAGCAGGAATACAGGATAAAGCTGGAGGGCAGGCATAATGACTGCGGAATGATGATATTCAATCTGAAAGAACAGGATGTAAACTCCGGCGGCTCTGGCTGCGGCTGCAGCGCAAGCGTTTTGTGCTCTCATATCATGAAGAGAATGGAAAAGGGCAAGCTGAAAAAGGTCCTGTTTGTTGCAACCGGTGCACTCATGTCTCCCACGTCAAGCAAGCAGGGTAACTCTATTCCGGGCATAGCCCACGCGGTTTTGCTGGAGGTGTAAACATTGAAGTATTTTAATAATATAAAACTCGTCTCCTCTTTCAGACAAATCTCTAACGCCCTTGAAATCATATCCAACGCGATAAAAATTTTCGCTTTTTTATTGATCATTTTGCAGGGTGTATTTCTTTTTATGGAAACAAAAAAGAATGTGTAACGGAAAGGAACAAGACCTCCTATGCCAAGGAGGTCTTTCTTTCTATTTCAGTATTAAATTTGCTTTTTCATTTTATACGGCGCGTATTCAAAATAACCGTGCTTTTTGTAAAATGCTCTTGATTCAAACCATTCCTCACCTTTTCCGAGGTTTACATAAATGACATCTTTATTTGCTGATTTAATATATTTTTCTGCCGTTAAAAGTAAAGCGGTTCCTATACCTTTGTGTTTAAGGTTGTATTTTACAAAAAGTCTGTGTAGGGTGACGTCTTTTTTATTAGCGTTTGTATTGTATCCCACACTTCCTATAACTCTGTTTTCTTCGTTTAAGGCTATCCAGAACATATCGCCTTTATCCAGATAATTACTTTTTATATCAAGCAAATCGCGATTGAGTCCGGGTACTCTTCCTAAAGCATTCTTTGCCTCAAGTATCATAAAAATCATATCGTCGCGGTATTTTTCTTCAAATTTAATAATTTTCATATGTGCATCCTAAAAAACCATTTATGACTTTCATTTTATTATACTATGACTTTTTGCTGATATCAACGAATAATTATATGTTCTCTATTTACTAAAACAACTTTCTAATGTTCCTTGGCTTGTGCTATTTTGGAAAGTATGATAGACTGATTATAAATTATCAGTTTTATATAAGGAATAAAAAATGGATGATTTGTGTGTAAGGACATTGTCAATCAGAGAGTTGACTCTGCTGCCGAAATTGTTTAAATACAAAGATACTGAAAAAATGATAAAAGAAAATACTGAAAATATTGAAAATAAAACGATAGATATTTTCGGGTTGTTTAAAAACGGCAGGCTGATAGGTGAACTTCGTGTAAAATATAAAAGCGAGGACGAGAATGAGGCAGTCTGCGGCAAACGCGCATATTTATTTGCCTTTCGCATCCACAGGAATTTTCAGGGGAAAGGGTACGGGAAATATTTGCTGCAAAGCGTAATAACGAGCCTTTCCGACCGGGGTTATTCTGAATTTACCGTTGGTGTTGAGGATGATAACGAAAGAGCGATTCATATTTACAGAAATTTTGGATTTGATAAAATGATTTGCAGGAAACAGGAGGAGTACGAGGGTTACAGATATGAATATAATTTATATTTGAAAACGGATTGATATTTGGTTATATAATCAATCAAGCCATATTCATTATATAAATCGGAGATTAAATAATGACCAAAAACAAATTGAAGTATACGTTTATACTATTGCTGTGTCTGGCGATATCGGAAATTATAAATGGAATTATTTTTGTGCTTTCTTTGGGAAAGGATAATTATTTTAATGGCTCAGAAGAGGGGTTAATGATTCTGATATCGTTAATATTATATTTTGTTACAGGGAAGTTTATTGTTTCAAAATTTAACGATAAAAAAAGCAAGAACAGAGCTTTGCTCGTTACCGGGATTATAATAGTTCTTTCGTATCTTTTTTCTATGGGAATATCGATTAATACAGGGCAGTACTATTTAATTCATATGACTATATGTTCACCGGTAGGGGCTTTTATGGCTGGACCGGCGGAAAATATACCGTATTTATATGAATTGCTTCTTACTTTATTTTCTCCTGTCTCGGTTTTACTTATCTGGATATTCAGTTATCCGTTAAAAGAGATTGTTAAATGCTTTAAAAGAAAAAAGGAGAATAAATATTAGTAATTTTTAATGTGCTGAGATGAGAAAAGAACAATAGAATACTTACTATAAATGCGATTAAAAGGGCTGTGAAAAAATCACAGCTCAGATTTTATAAATTATAATTCACCGTATTAAATGCGGGCGATTGGTAATCGCCCCTACGGCAACATATTTTGTTATGGCGAGCAAAAAGGGGTTTCCAAAGGGGAATAAGCCTGCGCCTCCCCTTTGGTCGTTTTCTCGGTTACCGTCTTTTGCGACTCAAAAGATGGTAACATCCGCGCGTGAGCGCAAACACATTTTTAACATATTTCATACGGTAAATCATAATTTTCTGTTTGTTAAAACGTCTCGGAAATAATATTTCTTATATCCTCTTCCGCCTGCTGTATCTCATACAAAAATTCCCTGGAAGATACGCGCAGGGCGCCGCCGGCTAAAATGATAAGCTGTTCAAGGGCGTCCGATGTAACCACTCTTACCTTATTGTTTTTTGCCAGCTTGTACGACGCTTTTTCAATATACATATCCGCCGTTTCAGCCTCTTTGGTGTAAACAATGGTAATGTTGTTTACTTTTTCTACCTCACGGGCGTTGCCCTTTACTTTGTATGCGTCAAAAACCACAATTACCTCGCACTTTTTGTAGCCCTGATAGTTGCAAAGAATATTGATCAGCGCGTTTCTTGCTCCGTCGATATTGTCCTGCGCCAGCGCTTTCAGCTTGTCCCAGGAGAAAATCACATTGTATCCGTCAACAAGCAGATATTCCGTTCCCTCATATCTTGGTAAGGGAGCGGTTTTATTTTTCTTCTTTTCCGTGCTTTCGGTAAAAGTAAAGTGATTTTGCCCGCGGTGATTTGAGCGGTTCTTGATAGGGCCGTAGGTCTGTTCAAATATCTGCATCAGTTCCTTGTCCAGAGCAAAGAGATCATCCCTGTTTCTGTAAGAGGAAAGAACTTTTTGACGGTTGCCGGCTGCCAAATTATTTTTCGGCGCGGAAAGTATACTGGGCAGATGCATATGGCTTTTTACTTCATTCCACCTGACAATGTAACCGGAGCCGTGGGAGCAGAAAACGGAATCGCAGGGGTTGTCCGTATCGCCGTCGCAGTCATATCCGATCTCCTCAATGACCTGCGCAGTATTGTGACAGGGCTCATAGCCCTTTAAACTGCACATCAGCTTGCCGCTGCCGTGGGTGTACTGCATAACGTCTCTTGCGTAGTCGTACATTGCGGATACCGGCGCTGTACCGCTGATGACGGAAGTTTCACCCAGCGTTTCCGGCACATTGAAGCTGCCGGACATACGCTGTATATCGGACATAGCTCTGCCCACGTTTTCAGCAGGTACTTCCAGAGTAAATTCATATACCGGCTCCAGCAGCAGACATTCGGCAGAGCGCAGTCCCTGCCTTACCGCCCGGTAGGTTGCCTGGCGAAAATCACCGCCCTCGGTGTGCTTGGGGTGCGCCTTTCCTGATACAAGGGTGATTTCCATATCTGTTATCGGCGAGCCGGTGAGGACGCCGATGTGCGTCTTTTCATACAGATGTGTTAGAATCAGCCTCTGCCAGTTTTTGTCCAGTATATCTTCCTTGCAGTTGGTTTTGAAAATAAGTCCGCTGTCTCTTTTTCCGGGTTTCATCAGCAGATGCACCTCCGCGTAGTGCCGCAGGGGTTCGAAATGCCCGATGCCTTCCACCGTATTAGATATGGTTTCCTTGTATATGATATTGCCCTTTGAAAAGGTAATATGCATACCGAAACGCTCTTTTAGTAAAGATTGCAGGATTTCAAGCTGAATGTCACCCATAAGCTGAACCTGTATTTCTCCCAGCCTTTCATTCCATATGACTTTAAGCTGAGGGTCTTCGTTTTCCAGAATTCTCATTTTTTCAAGGGCGGTGTGCGTGTCGGCGCCGTCAGGCAGTATCATCCGGTATGTAAATACGGGTTCAAGCACGGGTAAGCCCGCGTTCTTTTCCGCGCCAAGTCCGTCTCCCGGGCGGGTAAAGCTGATGCCGGTCACCGCGCAAATTGTGCCGGCGGAGACTTCCTCCGCCGTATTGAATTTCTCGCCCGAGTATATTCTGATCTGATTTACTTTTTCGGCGTTATGATTTTTATCGCTTTGCAGGATTTCCCTGACCCTTAGGCGTCCTCCTGTGATTTTCAAGTGTGTTAGGCGCTGACCTTTGTCCTCGGAGATTTTATAGACTTTGGCCGAAAATTTGTCGCTGTATTCCGGCATATCGGTATAGTCGTACAGGCACTGCAGAAATTCGCTGACACCGTTCAGCTTCAGGGCGGAGCCGAACGAGCAGGGGAATATTTTTCTGCATTTTACCGCATGGATAATATCCTCTTTTTCAATTGCGTTGTTCTCATAATACTGATTGAGTAGCTTTTCATCGCAAAGCGCAATATTCTCATAAAATTCCGGCTCATCGCTGCAGCCGAAATCCACGCATCCGTCGCTGAATTTCGCTTTTAATTCTGCCATAATACGCTTTTGGTCAGCGCCGTCAAGGTCCATCTTGTTTATAAAAAGAAAACAGGGGACGTTGTATTTTGAAAGGAGCTTCCATAAGGTGCGCGTGTGGCTTTGAATACCGTCCGTTGCGCTTATGACCAGAACGGCATAGTCCAGCACCTGCAGGGTGCGCTCCGTCTCGGCGGAAAAATCTACGTGTCCCGGCGTGTCAAGCAGGGTAAATTGCGTATCTTTGTATTTTATAACCGCCTGTTTTGAGAAGATGGTTATGCCGCGGTCACGCTCAAGGGAAAAGGTGTCCAGATAGGAATCCCTGTGGTCGACCCTGCCCAGCTTTTTAATGCTGCCGGACTGATACAGCAGTGCTTCGGAAAGCGTTGTTTTGCCCGAATCCACATGAGCCAGCACGCCGATCACGATTTTTTTCATCTTCTCACCACACTTTAAAAGAGTTTTATATATAGTAGCATATTCATGACCGATTGTAAAATGATATTGTCTAATAAACTAATTATAAAAATCGAAATTACATCATTGGGCTTGATTTACCGGTGTTGTAGAATGTACTAAAAGGGCTGCGAAAAATCACAGCCCTTAAGTTATTTGTTAATAATGAAATGGTGTCAGATATTAATACAGCTTAAAAATATAAATGATCAGTCCGTATAAAAATGACGAGCCTATACCGTATACAATAACCGGTCCGGCAATGGTAAACATCTGCGCCGCTGTGCCAAGAATGAATCCCTCGTGCTTGAACTCAAGGGCGGGGGACACGACTGAATTTGCAAAGCCTGTAATCGGTACGATGGTACCCGCCCCGGCGTGTCTCGCGATTTTATCGAATACACCGATACCGGTGAGTATGGCAGTCAGAATAATTAGGATCGATGATGTGCCTGCCTGGACCTCCTTTTCACCCAGTCCGGCATTTTTCAAAAGCTCCATAATAAGCTGTCCAAGGGTGCAGATCAGACCGCCTATTATAAACGCTTTCAGACAGTTTAAGAATATCGGCGAATTCGGGCTCGCCTTGTCGGTCATTTTGCTGTAATCATCTTTGCTTATGCTCATATAATCCCTCCTATGGATATTGTTTACAATATCATAATAATTATTCCCTTGACTTTTGCAATTATATCTTGTAATATTTTAATATACTAATTGTAATCGGAGGCGGAAATATGCATCTTATAGAAGTAAGAGATGTTTATAAAATATATAATCCCGGTGAAAATCAGGTAAATGCCCTTGATGGTGTGTCCATAACGATTGATGAGGGCGAGTTTGTGGCGATAATCGGTCAGTCCGGCTCGGGAAAATCCACCCTTATGAATATGCTTGGTCTCCTTGATACGCCTACCAGAGGAGAATATTATATCAACGGAAAGCTGGTTGACGATCTGACGGACGACCAGATGAGCGTGATCAGGAATGAGCAGATTGGATTTATTTTCCAGGGATTTAATCTTATCGCGTCCCTGACTGCTCTTGAGAATGTTGAACTGCCTCTTGTTTACCGCGGAATGAAAAAGGATGAGAGAAGGGAGATTTCCAAAGACGCTCTTGAGCGTGTGGGCCTCGGAAGCCGTATGCATCATCTTCCGGCTGAAATGTCCGGCGGTCAGCAGCAGAGAGTCGCGGTGGCGAGAGCCATTGCCGCCAGACCTCCCGTTATTCTTGCCGACGAGCCTACGGGAAATTTGGACACAAAATCCACCAAAGAGGTTATGGCGATCCTTCATGAGCTTAAGGATGAGGGACGTACGGTTATCGTTATTACGCATGATAACGAAATTGCCGAAGAGGCGGAGAGGGTTATACGTATCCGTGACGGCAAGGTGGTCGAGGATTATATCAACCCGGGATATGAGGCAAAATACGGAAGAGCCTCAAAAGCCAATAATAAAAATCCCATCGATGAGGGATAAGCAGAAGCGCTGCGGTTAATGAATGACCGCGGCGCTTTTATCATTTCCTGTTTTAATAGAAAAATATCTGTTTTTTGTATATTAACTTATTGGATTATTTTTTTACGGTCAAAATATATAAATTTTCTTGCGTTATCTGTGTGATTTTATTATAATGTTATAGTATGAGGATATGAAGGTGTTATTCAGGTGGTGATAAGAATTGGAATTTAAAACGGTTTTCGGTCCCGGAACAGGAGGACCGTCCGAGTTTTACAGAATACCGTCTGTGATAACGACGAAAAACGGAGTAACCGTAGCCTGTGCCGACGCGAGATACTGCTCCGGTATGGATAATCCCAACAGGATAGACAAGGTGGTAAGACGGAGTACAGATTCCGGAAAAACCTGGGGCGAATATATCGTCGCTGTTAAGGAGCACGGTACAAAGCAGATGCGGTCTTCCGCGGCGATTGACCCTGTTATGACCTATGTGAGCGAAACAGGACGCATTTATCTCCACTACAGTCATACGCCTGCCGGCGTGGGAATCAGAAACAGCAAATGCAGTGCCGGTGTGGATAAAAACGGTAACAGAATCATTAAAGGTTTACTGAAAAAATACATACAGAAAAACGGCCGGCTGTATACCGTGCAAGGCAAAGAAACCGCTTATCAGGTTGACGATAACGGCGTTGTGTTCAGGGGCGCTTCAAGGCTCGGGAATATATATACAGGCGGTCGTTTTAAAGAGGAACATACCTCTTTTCTGATGATGTGCTACAGTGATGACGACGGCTTGACTTGGTCAAAGCCGCAGTGCCTTAATCATCAGCTGAAAAAGGACTATATGAGTTTTATCGGTCCCGGTCCGGGTAACGGTATTGTGATTCAAAACGGGAAATACAGAGGCAGGATCGTGGTGCCGATTTATTACGGGACAAGGATGTTTCCCCTGCGTTTATCCTGCTGTGTAATTTACAGCGATGACGGCGGAAACACCTGGAAAATGGGTGAAACGCCCAATAATACCAGGCTGATAAACGGTAAAAAGGCAAGCTGCCTGACCATAAAAAATGACGATATGCTCACCGAATCCCAGTTGATCGAGCAGGAGGACGGTACGCTGAAGTATTTTATGAGAAATCATCATAAAAGCCGATGCGTTGCTGTTGCCTACAGTAAAAACGGCGGGGAGAGCTGGGAGGATTTCAGACTGGACGAAAACCTGCCCCAGCCGATATGCCAAAGCTCTGTTATAAGTATTCGGACTCAGGATAAGCCCTATGTGGTTTTTCTCAACGCGGCGGATAAAAACAGCAGGAAATGCGGAACCGTCAGGCTCTCCGAGGACGGCGGAGAAACATTCCCGTACAGCCGTGTTTTGAAAAAAGAAGATTTTGTATACAGCTCTTTGACGTATCTTCCTGATGAGAATATAGGCGCGCTTTTTGAGCCTGATTCAAAATGCAGGGAAATACTGTTCGCCAAGTTTTCTCTTGAATGGATAAAGGGAAATGAAGAATAAAACGAAATATATGAAAGGACTAAAGCACCGTGGCAAATAAAAATTCTAATTTAGGAGTAAAAGTAAAACAGATTTTTACCGATGTACGCGCGCACTGGAATGAAGCCCCCGAGGGCAGATATATGCCGTACAAGGAAATTGTGGGCTATGCCGGCGGCGGTATCGGTGTAAAATTCCTTGCCGTAATGGCGACGAATATGATACTGTCCGCAACAAACGTATTGATCGGAAATACGCTGGGCGTTCAGCCGATCGATATGTATATTTTGTATTTAATTTCCGTTCTTGTAAATATTCCTCTCTCAGGCATCAGGGCGAATATTATTGATAACACAAGAAGCAAAGAGGGTAAATACAGACCATATATCGTGAAAATGGGTATTCCCAGCGCCATTGTTACCATACTGTTTGTATGGTTCCCGTACAATCAGTTCGGTGCGCTTTTCGGCGAGGGTACGATTTTCGGCAGGGAAAAAGCCTATGTTGTTACCTGTGCCGTTGTCCTTATTCTGAATTTTATTCAGATGTTTTTCTATTATTTCTTCTCAGAAGCGTATGACAATTTAATTCACGTTTTGTCACCGAATACGCAGGAAAGGGCGGACGTTTCCACAATCAAAGGCGTCGTTTATTCTCTCGCACCATCCATTCTGAGCCTGGCTATGCCGATTTTCGCTCAGATCTTTACAAACAACAATCTGTACGATATCAGGCTTTACAGATATATTTATCCGCCGCTTTCCATTTTATCGGTTATTTTAAGTATTGTTGTATATGTTAATACCAAAGAAAAGATCGTCCAGGCAAAGACGCACGTTATCCAGATAAAATTTATGGACTCCTTGCGTGAGGTGCTGCGTAACAAATATTTCTGGGTTATTGCTATGGCGACGTGGCTGGGATTCCTTGAGACCTCTATGACGGTTGTTTTGGGTTGGCTTTACAGCTACGGCGGAATCTGCAGCGGTACTGCCTATTCGATTATCACGCTGATTTGTCAGAATGCGGGCCTTGTGGGCATGCTCCTGGCGCCCTTTGCAATCAGAAAATGGGGCAAGCGTTTTGTACTGATTTCCACAAATGTCATGAATATTGTGTTTATTGCGCTTATGCTGCCGGTTGTCCGGACCATTGATATGACGGGAGAAAGCACCAGCGCGCTGAATACATGGATACCGCTGATACTTTTGGTTGTCTGCTTCTGGATGAACAATTTGATGAACGCGTTTATGCAGATTCTTACTCCCTCTGTAAATGCGGATATAAGGGATTATCAGCAGTACATAACCGGTGAAAGAATCGACGGTATGTTCTCCACCATTACTGCCGTTGGCGGTTTGATAACTGTTGCCAGCAGCGGTATTGTAAATCTCCTTTATGATAAATTTGGTATTAACGAAGCTACCGCCCAGCAGGTTATGACTGATCCGGAAGTCATGAATAAGGTCCTTAGGAACGGTACGGTTGTAAAAGATGCTATAGCAGCGTCAGAAACAGCCAGCTCGGCGTATTTCTCACTTTATGATCCGAATATTCTGCAAACCGTGTGCGGGGTTCTTATTATGGCGTCCATCGCAGGCGCGTTTATAAATGTATTGCCGTATTTTTTCTATGATTTGACGGAACTTAAGCAGCAGGGTATGGTCAAAGTGCTCAAGATCCGCGCGTTTTTTGAGGACTTTGGTAATAACGCGCTGAGCGACAGCGATTTGGTTGAAGTCATTGATATGGTGGAAACCGCAAACGAGCTGATAAATGAAAAGGAAACGCCCGTAACAAAGGACGAAATCAAAGCGGCGCGTGCCTCCAAGGATAAAGAAGCCGTTAAGCAGGCAAAGGATAATTATAAAAAGGCAGTAAACAGAAATCAGGAGATCAAGCTGGCGCCGTTTGTGGTAAACGAGATGAACCGTTTTGAAAGCGAGCTTGGAAAAATTCAGGTTTCTGACGCGACTATGATTTATGACGCTGGTTTGAACGGACTTGCTTCTGCTGAACTTAAAGACCTTAAATCGGAACTCAAGGAAGCCAAAAAGCTGCCCGGAAAAACAAACGAGGAAAAGGAACTGCGCAAGTACAAGATCAATTTCTGCAGAACAAGGATCACAGCCAAAAAGTATTTTGACAGGTATTATGGATCATCCAAGCCTTTTGAAACACCGGACGATATCTTGCTTAATGAGCTGTATAATAAGGAAGCTCGCTATGACGAGAAAGAGGACGCTCTTTATAAAAAGCTGTTTGAAGCCAAGGAAAATAAAAACAAGGAAGAAGTCAGAGCGCTGAATCATCAGATCAAAGAGCTTAAAGAAAAGTTTAAAAAGCTTAATAAGCAGATCAATGAGGAACAGAATCACAGATTGTCTTATACCCGTTCCGCAAAACCGCTGCTTGACGCGCAGAAACTTCTGCGCCAGGCTGAGAACTATACGCATTTTGAGGAAATCAAGGAGCGTTATGAGGAAGCAAAGAGAAATCTTGTGCTCACAGAAGAAGCATAATAGAAGGACTGAAGCGATTTTCGCTTCAGTCCTTTTTGTGTAATAAATTCTGATATAGCGTGTGAAATATGTTAAACTGTGTTTGCGCTCACGCGCAGGGTGTTACCATCTTTTGAGTCGCAAAAGACGGTAACCGAGAAAACGACCAAAGGGGAGGCGCAGGCTTATTCCCCTTTGGAAACCCCTTTCGTTTATGCACCGCGCGCACAATGCGCACAGCGGCGCAGGGTACATTATTATTTAATCGTAGGGGCGATTATCAATCGCCCGCATTAACAAGTAAAATCATCATTTAATATAAAACTAAGATTTTTTGCCGGTATTTATAACAAACTGGTTTTTGCAGTGGGGGCAGGTAACATTGATCTTTCCTTTATGTCTGGGCAGTCTGAGCACTTTTTTGCATTTTTTGCATTTCACAAATTTATGGGTGTTTCTCTGTTGCCATCTGTTTTTTTGAAACGCAAATTTCTGTTTTATCTTCCCCGTGAATTTCAGCCAGGAATTGTTTTCGGCTCTGCGGGCTTCTATGTTTTTGGAGAATACTCTGAATATCGCGAAAATCAAAATCGCAATAGATAAAACGAAAAATGCGCCGTAAGCGATTTTTGAATACCTGTAAAGAATATTTGCGATAATGATGGCTATCAGGTAAAAGAGCAGCAGCGCTCTCCACAGCTGGTCAATGCCGTATCTGCCTGCCATGAATCTTTGGAATTTGTAACCTAAGTCTGAGAAAAATTTTTTCATGCTTATAAATCCTGCCTTTCTCCGCTGCTTTCACCCAATATATCGCCGCTGTCCTGGGCGTAGTCATATTGCTGGGAATAGCCGTACGACGGGCTCTGCTGATAATAATAGCGGCGTTGTCTGCCGTCCGTGAAGGAAAAAATCAGTCTGAATATCAGCCTGATAATAATTATGATGAATATGATTCTGAGTATTCTGCCCAGGCAGCTCCGGTTACCGCGTCGGACAGTGGTATGCGTTCTTCTGTTATCCGTATTCTGATTATATTGTGTAAAGTCACCGAAATCGAAGAAGGAGGAAAACGGATTATAGTCCAGGGGATTAATTCCCTGGGTAATGTTTTCATATGCCTGCTGGTATTCGTAATTCCCCGGGTCCTTAGCATAAGCCGTTCTTATATGGTCCTCGGCAACGGCGCGGTTTCCCAGTGACATATTTGCCAGAGCGGAAAGATAATACCAGCGCGCGTCTCTGTCCTCAATTGTATTTAAAAGATTAATTGCCTGCTGGTATTGTCCGCTTTTGATAAACTGTGTAACGGAGCTGAGGTAATCGGGAGCGGAGGTGCTGCTGCTTTGGCGTGACTGCCTGCCGTAACCGCTGTAGGTATATCCGCTCTGCTGGGCAGCCGTACCGTTTTTTATCTGGTCATACGCCGCGTTGATTTCCGCCATTTTTTTAGCGGCGTTGCGGTCGTTTGGATTCAGGTCCGGATGGTATTTTTTCGCAAGCTTTTTGTACGCCTTGGTGCACTCTTCCTCGCTGGCGCCGTCCGGTACGCCTAAAACTTTATATGGATTCGTTATCATATTTTTTCCTTATTGTTATTTCAAAGTGCTATAAATCTAACATAAATATTTTACAATATTATTAACAAATAAAGTATAACACTTTAATATTTATTATTGAAAAACTTTTTCGTTTTTGATACTATAATATAGAAAAACATTTACGGAGGTATGCCTATGAATCCGATACTTTTAACATTGGGTGACAGCATGGATAAGGTCTTTTACAGCTTTGATATGTGGGTCTTTGAGTTTTTCGGCTCGCTCCAGAATACTTTTCTTACATATGTGGCTAAGTTTTTTACAACTTTCGGTGACGAGGCTTTTACGATCCCGATCGTTATTCTTGCCGTCGTTCTGTGTTTTTTTAAGAGGACCAGAAAATACGGCTTTACGCTTCTTTTTGCCATTGCCGTAGGTACGATCATTACGAATGTGATTGTCAAACCGACAGTGCTTCGTATACGTCCGTACAACACGCTTCAGGGTGTGGCCGATTACTGGCAGTGGTATATCGGCGCCGGTGCGCTGTCGGAGGGGGATTATTCCTTCCCGTCCGGTCACACTACCGCCGCTGTGGAAACGGCTATGGCGCTTTTCATTTGCTTCAGGAAGGACAAGAAAAAGATTGCGTGGATTTTCCCTGTTATTGCATTGTGTACGGCGGGAAGCCGTATTTATCTTATGGTGCATTATCCCACGGATGTTATCGGGGGTATTGTTGTAGGCGTTGCTGCCGCAATCATCGGTTATTTCCTGATGAAGCTGGTCATGATTCTGTTTGATAAAACCCGGCTCGGTAACCTTGACGCGGCTAAGCTTTTCAGAAAAATCACCGAAAAGACAAAGGGCAAGGCGGCTCCTGCCGTTATATGCCTTGCGGTTTTGGGTATATTCCTTTACGCTTTCATTCCGTCTCTTTCTGAGGGCGGTGAGGATACGGTACGCTGCGCCTATAACGGTGAATATGACTGCTACAACGCCGCCAGACTGGAGGACGACTATCCGGCAATCAACGGAGAGCGCTACTGTAAAATCCACTGGAACCAGCTTCAGGGAAACAGTTCAGGATGAAAGTGAGTAATATAAATATTTTTATATAAAGGACAGAGGCGTTTGCCTTTGTCCTTTTTACCAAATTGTAAATATAATTTGTTTCCGTTTTATTGCTATTGGCAAGTTTATATGGTATAATAACCTCACGAAATAATGGCTAAATCATAGATTCAGATTATTTCGGAGAACATTGGCGTTCGCAAGGTTTTACCTTGCTTGGCTAAATAACCTCACGAAATAATGGCTAAATCATAGATTTAGATTATTTCGGAGAACATTGTATCATCCATTTGAGCTGCGCTCTGCGGTGACCTCCGTCACCGTCCGTGCTTGCGCACGGAAAATTGTGGTATAATGTCATTAAATTTATTATTATGTTTGTGTTATGTTTTAACGCTGGATAATAATTGTATAAGGAGGAATTATTTTGAAAGAAGCAAAAGCAATGGCGTATGTAAATATGTACGGTGTGCTTGCAACTCTTGAAAATCTCTGTGAGTTGGATGACGAGGCAAAAGCTGTATGTGCTGCGCTGAAAAAGCCTGTTTCACTGTGCTTTGACGTTAACGGCGGCCCGTGCTGTACCTTTCATTTTTCAAAGGACGGCTGCATGATGAGCGAGGGCAGTTACGGCTGCACTTGTAAGATGAATTTTTCATCTCCTGAAAAATTCAATGCGCTTATTGATGACAGTAAGCCCGGCATTCCGGTAAAGAATATGGGACAGGTGCTGTCCTTCCTGCTGGGACCGTTTACCAAACTGACAGACAGACTCACAAAGCTGCTGAGGCCCAGCGAGGCGGACCTGAAAAACAGAGATTTCTTTGAGGAGTCTACAGTTCTTACGTTTTATACGATTGCGGGAGCTCTTTCAGCGCTGGCAAATTCCGATTCCATTTCAAAACAGTCGGCACTCTATACGGTTGACGGCGATGTGCAGATGGGCATAACCGATGTCTGCTACGCAACCCTGCGTGTGCGCAACCATCATTTTGAGACGATAAAGGAAAAGCCTGATACGCCCAGAGCGATTATGGAGTTCAATTCCATTGACCTTGCTTATGGACTTTTTACCGGTACTGCTTCCACTATGGCTGAACTTTGCGCCGGAAATATCTATATGGCAGGCATGATTTCCATGGTGGATAATATTAACCGTATTCTTGACAGAGTCGCTGTTTATTTAGGATAAGGAGGATTCGATAGTATGAGTAAATTTCCTGAATATACGCATGAGAAAAGCGCCGAATGGTTTCAGAGAGCGTTAAACGCTATCCCGTCCGGTGTGTACGGACATCTCGGTCCGTCAGAGGGACTTTTTCTTCCGATTACAAAATGGCCTTTGATGTCCCAGAAAGCAAAGGGTACATATTTCTGGGATGTTGACGGCAATAAATATCTTGATTTTATGTGCGCCTATGGTCCGAATGTTCTGGGCTACTGCGACGACGATGTTGACGCCGCCGCTATGGAGCAGCTGAAAATAGGCAACTGCACCACCTCTCCGTCATATAAGATGGTTGAGTGCGCCGAACTGCTTAAGGACACTGTAGCGTCAGCCGACTGGGCATTCTTTATGAAAAACGGCTCGGACGCCACGACTTTCAGCGTAATGTGCGCCCGCGCACACACAGGCAAGAAAAAGATGATGTTCTTTAAGGGATATTATCACGGTGATTTCCAGTGGGCGCAGAAGGTTGACTATCCGGGAATTCTTCCTGAGGATGTTGCCAACAACATTGTTGTTCCGTGGTTTGACATGGACGCAATGCAGGAGGCGTATGACGCCTGCGGCGGTGATGTTGCCGGACTGATTGCACAGCCGTATGATCACGGCAATTTTAAGGATAACGAATGTGCCACGAAAGAGCAGTGGGCTAAGGTGCGCAAATTCTGCGACGATCACGGTATGGTGCTCATCATTGACGATGTCCGTACGGGCTTCCGGCTTGACATTGCCGGTTCTGACCATTATTACGGATTTAAGGCGGACCTTATCTGCTTCTGCAAGGCGCTTGCCAACGGCTATAATATGTCCGCGGTCTGCGGTCAGGAACATATGAAAAACACAGCGTCGTCGGTTGTATATACAGGCTCATACTGGATGAGCGCGGAACCGTTTGCCGCCTGTCTCGCCTGTATTCCGAAGATGAAAAAGCTTGATATTCCGACCATGTTCAGAGAAAAGGGCACCAAACTGACCGAAGGCTTTAAGGCTGCGGGTAAGGAGCATGGCTTTAATCTGGTTGTTTCAGGTGAGCCTGCTCTGTTCTATCTGAGAATAGCCAATGATGACAGCCTGATGCTTCATCAGGAGTGGATTGCGGAGTGTGTATCAAGGGGACTTTTCCTGGCATCGCATCATAATCACTTCATTAACGCCGCTGTTACAGATGAGGATATTAAACTGGCAATTGATATTGCAGAGGACGCTTTCGGCGTTGTTGCCGCAAGACATCCGGAGATTAACGGTCTTAAATAATGAAAGTTATTTTTGAATATATATTAAGGGGGAAAATTTAATGCCGGCTGATTACAAACCATTTGACAAAGCCGAGTGGCTTCGTCTTGAAAAAAAGGCTGATGAAATGAGAAGAATGGCTATCCAGACAGCAATCTGGGGCGGTTCGGGTCATTTAGGAGGCTCGCTCAGCGCAATGGACGCTATGGTTGCGCTGTACTATCGTTTTATGAAGATTGACACTTCCGATCCGGATATGGAAGACAGAGACAGGTTCATCCTTTCAAAGGGACACTGCGCTGTCGGATATGCTCCGATTCTCTGCGATCTCGGCTATATGCCTGTTGACGAGTTGAAAATATTTAATCTCACAGGCGCGAAGATCGGTATGCACCTTGACTGCAATAAGGTTAAGGGCGCCGACTGCTCCACGGGTTCGCTGGGTCACGGCCTTTCTCTTGCGGTGGGCTTTGCCCTTGCGGGAAGAGTCAAGAATATTGACTATATGTGCTATTGCTTGACCGGTGACGGCGAGCTGAACGAAGGCTCCAACTGGGAAGCGGCAATGAGCGCGGCGCAGTTCAAGCTCTCCAATGTAGTCGTGCTTGCGGATATGAACAAGTGTATGATTGACGGACGTGTTGACGATGAGATGAAGGTTGAGCCGGTTGACAAGAAGTTTGAGGCTTTCGGCTTCAACGTAATCAGAATCGACGGACACAATATGAAAGAGCTTAACGATGCCATAGAGGCTGCCATCAAAAACCATCAGGACGGCGGCGACAAGCCCACAGCAATCATCATGGATACATATAAGGGCGAGGGCGTTGACTTTATGAAAGACAATTACCTGTGGCACTACGGCTCGCTTGACGAGGCTATGGAAAAGCAGGCGAACGAAAGCCTTGACAAATATTACAAAGAGCGCTGCGAGCGTGCGGAAAAGGAGGCGTAATCATGGGCGGAATGACATATACAATGACAGATACTACCAAACTGTCCACAGCGGAGTGCTACGGTATAGCGCTTTGTGAGCTTGGTGAGGAGCACAAGGATGTTGTTGCTCTTACAGCCGACCTTGCCAAATCAACAAAGATCGGTATGTTCGGTGAGCATTTCCCTGACAGATTCTTCAATGTAGGTATTGCCGAACAGAATCTGTTTGGCGTTGCGGCAGGTATGGCGAAGAACGGACTTGTTCCCTTTGCCTCCACCTTCGCTATTTTTACGGCTGCCCGTTCTCTTGACCAGATACATACGGATATCTGCTATCAGAACGTACCTGTAAAAATTATCGCTACCCATGCCGGTACCTCTTTCGGTCAGGCTGGCTCTACCCACCATTCGCTTATTGATATGGCGTGTATGAGAGCGCTTCCGAATATGACGGTTATCTGTCCCTGCGACGGTACGGAGACCTATCATGCCGTCAAGGCGGCTTACGATATTCCCGGTCCGGTTTACATCAGAATCAACCGCGGCTTTGACCAGGTAATCTATAAGAATATCGACGAGTGTAAGTTTGATTATAAAAAAGCAACCCTTATGAATGAAGGTACGGATATTACCGTTATTGCCTGCGGTTCCTGTGTGTTTGAGGCTATGCAGGCCGCTCGTATGGCAGAGGCCGACGCCGGACTGAAGGTTCGTGTACTGAATATGCATACCATTAAGCCAATCGACGAGGAAGCTATTCTTTCCGCCGTTATGGATACACGCAGAATTATTACCGCCGAGGACCACGAAGTTATGGGCGGCCTTGGCTCAGCTGTTGCGGAGGTCGTTGCCAAATCAGGCAAGGCTTGCGCTTTCAAAATGCTGGGTCACCAGAACGCGTTTTCAACAATCGGTCTGCAGGAGGATCTCCTTGCTATGGCTAAGATCGACGCCAACGGTATCAACGAGGCAATTGCCGAAATGATGCACGCTGATTTTGAAGCAGATGACGCATGGGATGACGAATTCTAAATTTCTGGATTCCCGTCATTATGCGATTATGAAAGGAGTGTATTACTATGGCAAGTGATGAAACACGCTACACGAATAAGGTGTTTATGGCGGCAGTCTTACCGCTGATGAAAACGATTGCTGCCGATGTGCCGGAGCTGAAAAAGAAGTTTGAGGGCGTTAACGCCATTTATCAGGTGTCCGCTAAGGTGAACGCCGAGGATAAAGAAGCCGTTCATTTCATCATTGAAAACGGGGAATGGACTGTTAAACTGGGAGAATATCTGGGACAGGATAAGATCGACGCCGAGCTTGAATTTTCCTCTATGGAAAAGATGAACGCTTTTATGAAAGGCGATATGAGCAAGCTGCCGAAGATGAAGATCAGATCTTTCGGTAAATTCATCAAGTTTATGATGGTGCTGCTTAAAATGTCCTCTCTGTTGAATATCTCTGAGCCGCCTGAGGATGATGAGGAGTTGTCGCTTCTTTTGTGTAAGCTCTATTTCTATCTTCTCTCGTCCGGTATTTCCCAGCTGAATAAAATGGGACACCCGGCTGTGCACGAATGGGCGCTTAAAAGCCCGGACCGCTGTTATCAGTGGGCTGTTGAGGGGCATCCGGAATGTACGGCTTATATGCGGGTCAAGGCAGGTAAGTCAAGAGCCGGCAGGGGCGAATATAAGCGCTCAAAGCCGTTCTTCTGCATGAAGTTTGACTGCGCCACATCTGCCCTTAAGATTCTTATGGGCACCGGAGATATGTTCCAGATGACTGCCGACCAGCAGCTTATTATGGAAGGCGCTCCGGAATTCGGTGTACAGATCGGCGACTATATGATGCTTGTAGGCGGACTGGCTAAGTAAGTGTCATAAAATATAATTTAAGTTTTTTCATAAGAACTCTCTTTTAATAAGGGAGTTCTTTTTTGTTAAAGAATTATTTTAAATTTACTATTGAAATTTTTAACCTTATAATGTAATATATTTATAATTTAATATATAGTTTGATATTAGTCAGTGATTTCTTTAAACGAATGTAAATTATTGGCACGCTTTCTGGAGTTGTGTATGGAAAAAATCACAGGTAAAAATAATGATATAATTAAGAACGTGAAAAAGCTTCTCTCATCAACCAAACACCGCAGGGAGCAGGGTCTGTTTGTGCTGGAGGGTGCAAGGCTTGTTTTCGACGTTCTTAATTCTTTTTATACGGTCAGCTGTTTACTGATAACGCAAAACGCTTATGAAAAATATAAAACGCAGGCTGATGAAATAGCCGAGCATTGCCAGCGGGTGTTTATCATTTCCGATGATATATCCGAAAAACTCAGTGACACAAAAAATCCCCAGGGCGTATTTGCCATATGCCGTATGAGAAATAACGCAGATTTTCGCTTTATCCCAAACGGCCGGTATATCGCTCTTGATCATATTCAGGACCCGGGGAATCTCGGTACAATCGTTCGTACTGCGGAAGCGCTGGGGATAGACGGTGTTATCGTCGGCGGAGGCTGTGACATGTATAATCCCAAGGTGCTCCGAGCGGCGATGGGCTCCATGCTGAGAATGCATATTGTGCAGACTGACGATCTTGCTCAAATGCTTACCGGACTGAAGTCGAAGGGCGTCCCCGTGTATGCCTCCACGCCTGACAGCAATGCTGCGCCGGTTACGGATATTGATTTTTCCGCCGGCGGCGTATGTGTTATCGGTAATGAGGCAAACGGTGTGAGAGAGGAGATAAAGAGAATCTGCGGCAGTTTGGTTACTATTAAAATGACCGGCAGGGCGGAAAGCCTGAATGCTTCGGCAGCCGCTTCAATTCTGATGTGGGAGATGCTTAGATGAGTGAAAACCTGCGTTACTGGCTGTGGATGCAAAGCGCGCTCGGCGAGGGCGCTCATATCAAGAATATATTGGAAGAATTCGGCTCTGCCAAGGCGCTTTACAACGCCAATATTCTTGAATGGAAAATGAGCCCCGCCCTTACACCCAAGCAGATTAACAGGCTCAGTCAGACAGATATAAATATCGCCGATGAAATGATTTACACCTGCGAAAGCAACGGCTGGAGTATAATTGACTATGAGGATCAGCGCTATCCCGAAAGGCTCAGGAATATATATAATCCACCCTGCGTATTGTATGTTGACGGCATAATGCCGGATATTGATCGACTTGCTGTTATCGGTATAGTCGGTACAAGAAAAGCAAGCACATATGCGGTCAAGGTGGCCCACATCATGAGCCGCGGCGTAACCGAGTGCGGTGCCCTTGTGGTAAGCGGCGGTGCGCTGGGCGTGGATACCGCGGCACATAAAGGCGCGTTGTCGGCCGGCGGAAAAACCGTTGCGGTGCTGGGCTGCGGTCTGGGGGCAAGTTATCTCAATGAGAATAAATCCCTTAGGGATGTCATCAAAAATAACGGAGCGCTGGTAACCGAATATCCGCCTTTTACAAGAGCCAGCCGCACCACATTCCCTATGCGTAACAGACTGATAAGCGGCCTTTCAGTCGGCGTGCTTGTCGTGGAGGCAGGAGTGAAAAGCGGCAGCCTGATAACGGCAAATTACGCGCTGGAGCAGGGCAGGGATGTTTATGCCGTACCCGCGTCCGTTTTATCCGTGGATTTTGCCGGTACAAATAAGCTCATTGACGACGGAGCCATCGTTGCCACCAAACCGGCGCAGATCGTCAGCGCCTATGCTGAAAAATTTGATACGCTGGATATTTCAAAAGCGAGAAATATGGACGAACTCATACAGGCCGAAAGCGATAAAAACGCGAATATTGAAAAAGATAACAGTAAACTATCTTTTGAGGCGCTGGAGGAAAACCGCGCAAAGCGGCTTGAAAACGAAAAGCGCGCCCTTAAGCTCAGCGGAGACGCCGAGAGGGTCTATCAGTGCCTGAACGATTGTTTTTTACATATCGACGCCATTATTGAAAAGACGGGATTGCCCGGCGCAAAGGTGACGGCGTCGCTCACACAGCTTGAGGTCATGGGACTTGCGGAAAGCGCCTCAGGCAAAAGATATAAATTATCCTGAAAGGAATAGGAATATGTCAAAGTTAGTAATAGTAGAGTCGCCTGCAAAGGCTAAAAATATCAAAGGTTATCTCGGCAGGGGATATGATGTCGTTGCCTCAATGGGACACGTCAGGGATCTGCCTGCGGCTCGCCTGAGTGTAGATATTGCCAATAATTTTGAACCCAAATACGCTGTTATTAAGGGTAAGGAAAATTTTGTAAAAGATCTTAAGAAAAAAGCCGACGCATCGGATTACGTATATCTCGCAACGGACCCCGACCGTGAGGGTGAGGCGATCTCCTGGCATCTTGCCACACTTCTCGGACTGGATATGAAAGAGAAGAACAGGGTCACCTTTAACGAGATCACAAAAAACGGTGTGAAAAACGGTATGGAACACCCGAGGGCGATTGATATTGATTTTGTCAATGCCCAGCAGGCAAGGCGTATTCTGGACAGACTGATCGGATATAAACTTTCGCCCTTTATTTCCCAGAAGATCAGGAGGGGGCTTTCCGCCGGACGCGTGCAGTCCGTGGCGCTCAGACTGGTTGTCGACAGGGAGGAGGAAATCAGAGCCTTTAAGCCGGAGGAATACTGGTCAATAGATGCTAAATTCACCAATCCTCCGGAGCGCAAAGTTTTTGCAGCCGCCCTTTACGGCAAGGGAACGGAAAAAATAAAGATAGAGAACAAGGAGCAGAGCGATAAGATACTCGCCGACCTGGAAAACG
The DNA here is from genome assembly GCA_017886765.1 of Eubacterium sp. Taxonomy (GTDB): domain Bacteria; phylum Bacillota; class Clostridia; order Oscillospirales; family Acutalibacteraceae; genus Eubacterium_R. Next base: position 14,821 of record JAGHJI010000059.1, on the reverse strand, counting down.
CGCAGTACATTGTAACCGGTGTGAAAAAGGGCAGCAGGAAAAAGAATCCCACCCCGCCCTTTACCACCTCCACCTTACAGCAGGAAGCGTCCCGCAGACTCTCTTTCCAGGCAAGGCGCACGATGAAAGCGGCGCAGGAGCTTTACGAGGGCGTGGACGCAGGCGAGCTGGGTACGGTTGGTCTGATTACTTATATGAGAACCGACTCCCTACGTATTTCGGAAGAAGCAAGGGCGGCAGGAAACGAGTATATTACGGAAACCTACGGCGAAAAATATTTGCCTAAAAAGCCGAGATACTATAAATCAAAAAGCAATATCCAGGACGGTCATGAGGCCATCAGACCCTCTATGCCGAAGGTTACGCCGGAGCAGGTCAAGCCATATCTTACCTCTGACCAGTACAAGATCTATAAGCTGATATGGGAAAGATTTATTGCCTCTCTTATGGAGGCGTGTCAGCAGGAAACCATGAAAATAGAAATTTCCGCTGCCGGCTATATCTTTAACGCCACGGGATATACGGTTAAGTTTGACGGCTTTACCGCGCTGTATGAGGAGAAGACCGATGATGAAAAATCAGATTCCTCTTCAGCTCCGCTTCCTCCCGTAAAAGAGGGGGATGAGCTGAAGCTCAGAAGCATACTGGGCAACCAGCATTTTACCCAGCCGCCGGCACGTTACACCGAGGCGTCGCTTACAAAAGCGCTGGAGGAGAACGGTGTGGGACGTCCTTCCACTTATGTCACCATTACCTCAACCATTCTCAACAGGGAATATGTTAAGCGTGAGGGCAAGCAGTTTGTTCCCACTGAGCTGGGTGAAGCCGTCACCAAGCTGCTTGAGGAAAGGATGCCCAATATCGTAAATGTTAAGTATACCTCCAAAATGGAGACCGATCTTGATAAGATCGACAGCGGTGAAAAGGATTATAAGGAAATGATCCGCCATTATTATGATGATTTTGAGAAACCGCTGGAAAAAGCGAAGGCTGAAATGCAGGGCGTAAAGATTCGGCTTAAAGAGGAGGAGACCGACGAGGTCTGCGAGAAGTGCGGACGTAAAATGGTCATCAAAGTCGGACGGTACGGCAAATTTCTTGCCTGTCCGGGTTATCCGGAATGCAAGAATACAAAACCCCTTGTTTATAAAACAACCGCCAAATGCCCTGAATGCGGCGGAGATGTGATTGAGAAGAAAACCAAGAAAGGCACCTCTTTCTTCGGCTGTTCAAATTATCCGGAATGTAACTTTATGACTTGGGACGCTCCGTCAGACGAAGTTTGCCCGAAATGCGGTAAATCCCTGTTTAAACGCAGAGGAAACGTTCTTTACTGTCCGGATACGGAGGGCTGCGGTTTTACTAAACCGGCGCCGAGAAAAAAGAAGTCCGAAACAGAAGAATAAAATATGATGAAATTTAAAGTGATCGGCGCGGGACTTGCGGGAGTCGAGGCCGCCTGGCAGATTGCCTTGGCAGGCTATCCCGTTGAGCTCTATGAAATGAAAGGCATAAAACGCTCGCCCGCCCATAAAACCGACTTGTTTGCCGAGCTTGTATGTTCAAACTCGCTGAAAGCCTCCAGACTGGAAAGCGCCGCCGGACTGCTGAAAGAGGAGATGTCTGTTTTAAGCTCTCTTACCGTTGCCACAGCACGGGGCTGCGCCGTACCTGCCGGAGGGGCTTTGGCTGTTGACAGAGATATTTTTTCACGGCAGATAACCGACAAAATAAAATCAAATAAAAATATAAAAATCATCACCAAAGTTGTCGAAAAGCTTGAATATGACAGCGACACCATTCTCATTGTGGCGACGGGACCGCTGACCGACGGCGCCCTGGCTGAAGACATAAAATCTCTGACAGGGGAATACCTTTCGTTTTACGACGCCGCCGCACCAATTGTTACGGCGGACAGTGTGGACAGGACAAAGGCTTTCGGCGCTTCCCGGTATGACCGCGGCGGTGGGGACGATTATATAAATTGTCCGTTCAATAAGGAAGAATATGAGCATTTTATAAAGGAGCTGGTCAATGCCCAGAGCGCGGTGATTCATGATTTTGACGTTTATGAGGGATGTATGCCCATAGAAAAGCTTGCAAAACGCGGAACGGACGCGCCGCGTTTCGGTCCGATGAAACCGGTGGGTCTGACGGACCCGAGAACCGGGCACAGACCCTGGGCATGCGTACAGCTCAGACGGGAAAATGCGAAGGGCACAATGTTTAATTTGGTAGGTTTTCAGACCAATCTGAAATTCGGCGAGCAGAAAAGAGTATTTTCCATGATACCGGGGCTTGAAAACGCGGAGTTTGTCAGATACGGCGTTATGCACAGGAACTCCTTTTTAAACTCGCCCGGGCTGCTGAACAGCGATTTCAGTCTGAAAAGCAATAAAAATATTTTCTTTGCCGGTCAGATCACCGGCGTTGAGGGATATATGGAATCGGCAGGCAGCGGTATAATCGCCGGTATCAACGCGGTACGGCGCGCGCAGGGAAAAACGCCTTTTGTACCTCCTGAGGATACGATGCTCGGCGCGCTGTGCGAATATATCAGCGACGAAAGCGTAACGAACTTTCAGCCTATGGGGGCCAATTTCGGTATCCTGCCGCCGATAGAACCAAAAATAAGAGATAAAAAAGAAAGATACAAGGCTCTTTCCGACAGAGCTTTACATTCGCTTAAAAAAGCAGTTTTGGAGAATTATAATGAAGATCATTGTTGACGCGTTCGGGGGAGACAACGCTCCGGTGGAAATTATCAAAGGTTCCATGCTCGCGTGTGACGAGTATAATGTGGATATTATTCTGACGGGCGATAAAAACAAAATAAACGAATGCGTAAATAAAAACGGAATAGATTTAAAGAAAACCGAAATCGTTGACGCCGGTGAAGTGATCACCATGCACGACGACGCGAAATCTGTGCTGAAGGAAAAATCGGACTCCTCCATGGCAGTAGGGTTCAGACTACTCAACGAAGGCAGGGGAGATGCTTTTGTCAGCGCCGGAAACACGGGCGCGATTACCGTGGGCGCCACGCTTATCACAAAGAGAATAAAAGGCGTTAAACGCCCGGCTATCGCCTCGGTTATGCCCAGCGCGAAAAAGCCGATTCTTCTTATGGACTGCGGTGCCAATGCGGAATGCAGAGCGGAATTCCTTTACCAGTTCGGTCTTATGGGCGATTTGTATATGAAGCATATCCTCAAATATGACAATCCGAGGATTGCCCTTGCCAATAATGGCACAGAGGAGACCAAGGGTACGCCGCTGGTCAGGGAAGCGTACGCCCTTATGAAAAACGCGCCCTACAATTTTGTAGGTAACATTGAGGGCAGGCAGATACCTTTCGGTGACGCGGATGTAATCGTTGCCGACGGTTTTACCGGCAATCTTATACTTAAAATGTACGAAGGCGTCGCCAAGGTGCTGATGAACGGTATCAAGGACGCTTTTATGAAAAATATCCTTTCCAAGCTGGCGTATCTCGGCGTTAAAAGCGGTATCGACGATATGAAAAAGCAGTTTGACTATAAGGAATACGGCGGGGCGGTTATGCTGGGGGTCAAAAAGCCTGTTATAAAAGCCCACGGTTCCGCAGACGCCAATACGTTTAAAAACGCCGTAAAACAGGCAGTCTGGTTTTTGGAAAACAATTTGATAAGCGAAATGGAAAAGGTGTTTAATCCCACGGTATAGTATATATTTGTAATGAGCTAAAGGAAGTCAGAGTATATGGAAACGCTTGAAAAAAGAATGAATTACAGATTTAAAAACAGGGCGTATCTGATGCAGGCGCTGACGCATTCCTCCTTTGCCAATGAGAGAAACAACGGCTCAAAGAGCAATGAAAGGATGGAATTTCTGGGCGATTCGGTGTTGTCCCTTATCTCCAGTCAGTTCCTGTTTGAAACCTATCCCGATATGCCGGAGGGCGAGCTGTCCAAGCTGAAAGCCGCTCTGGTATGCACGGAGAGCCTCTCCGGCTTTGCCAGGCAGATACATCTTGGAGACTATCTCTTTTTAGGCAAGGGAGAGTCACATACGGGAGGCGCGGAAAGGCCTTCTATTCTGGAGGACGCTTTTGAATCGCTGATTGCCGCAATCTATCTTGACGGCGGACTGGAATGCGCGCGTACCTTTGTTCTTGGCTTTCTCAAGCCCGCTCTTGAAAATCATAACATCAACTTTAAGGATTATAAAACGACTCTGCAGGAGGTTATCCAGCAGAATCCGGACCAGAGCATAAATTATGTGTTTGTCGGCTCCTCCGGACCGGATCATGACAAGGTGTTTGAAGCAGAGGTAAGGCTCAATTCCAACGTCATTGGCAGAGGAACGGGCAAGAGTAAAAAGAGCGCCGAGCAGGCAGCCGCCAGAGAAGCTCTGAAACTGATGGGCTTAGGGTGAATATCCGATGAAAAAAGGAAACATAAGCATTTTTGTGCCGCATCAAGGCTGTCCGTGCGCCTGTTCCTTCTGTAATCAGAAAACCATCACCGGAGAAACGGTATTGCCCGATGCCTTGTATGTAAAAAAAACGGTTGAAACGGCGCTGAAAAAAAAGGATTATGATTATGAAATTGCCTTTTTCGGCGGTTCTTTCACAGCCATTGACAGAGAATATATGCTGGAGCTTTTAAAAGCTGCCTATCCGTATGTAAAAAGCGGACAGGTCAGGGGCATACGTGTTTCTACCCGTCCGGACTGTATTGATGCTGAAATACTTGATATACTGAAAGCATACGGCGTTACCAGTATTGAACTGGGGGCGCAGAGTATGGATGACGGGGTGCTTAAAGAGAACCGGAGGGGTCATACCGCTCAGGATGTAGTTGACGCATCCGGACTGATTCAGTCTTATGGCTTTGAGCTGGGGCTGCAGATGATGACGGGGCTTTATACCGATACGCAGGAAAAAGCCGTTGAAACGGCAGAAAGGATCATTGCCCTTTCGCCTGAAACGGTCAGGATCTATCCCACCGTTGTGTTGAAAAATACATATCTTGCAGAGCTTTATGAAAAGGGCGTGTACACGCCTTTAAACGTAGAGGAATCGGTGGAGCTTTGCGCAGGGCTTGTACCCATGTTTGAAAATGCGGACATAAAAGTCATACGCCTGGGGCTTCATTCCGGTAAGGATATTAAGGAAAATATGCTGGCAGGCGGTTTTCATGACAGCTTCGGCGAGCTGGTAAAATCAAGAATTCTGGTAAATAAAATTCTTGAACTGCCGCCGGCGGATTACCAGGTCTTTGTCCATCCGAAATCCCTTTCAAAGCTGAAAGGCAATAATAAACGCAATATCTATCTCCTGATGGAAAGGGGATATAATATAAAAATAATTACCGACAACGGACTGGCCGTTGACGAACTGAGGATAAAATAATGGTTTTAAAAACGCTTGAAATGCAGGGGTTTAAATCTTTCCCCGATAAAACACAACTGAATTTCGGCAGCGGCATCACTGCTGTAGTCGGCCCCAACGGCTCGGGAAAGAGCAACATATCCGACGCTGTCCGCTGGGTACTGGGTGAAACAAGCACCAAATCCCTGCGCGGTTCAAAGATGGAGGACGTTATTTTCGGCGGTACCTCCGCCAGAAAGGCGCTGGGTTTTGCTCAGGTGCAGCTTACGCTTGACAACTCGGACCATACCCTCAAGGACAAGGGCGATACGGTAACCGTCACCAGGCGCTACTACCGTTCAGGTGAAAGTGAATATAAAATCGACGGCGAGAATGTACGCCGCCGTGATATACACGAGCTTTTCATGGATACCGGACTCGGCTCCGACGGTTATTCCATGGTGGGTCAGGGAAAGATTGATTCTATTATTTCACAGAAAAATGAGGACAGGCGCGAGCTTTTTGAGGAGGCGGCGGGTATTTCCCTTTTCCGGCACAAAAGAACGGACGCCACCCGCAGGCTGGATCAGGCGCAGGAGAATCTTGTCAGACTGCTGGATATTCTGGGCGAGCTGGAAAACCGTGTGGGTCCCCTTAAAAAGCAGAGTGAAAAAGCCGCACAGTTTCTGGAACTTTCCGAGGAAAAGAAAACGCTTGAAATCGGTGTTTGGATCAATAAGATTAACCGCTTTACCAATGAACTGCGTGAGCAGGAGCATAAAATAGACGCGGCTTCCGCCTCTTATGAAGTCTGCGAAAAGGAATTGAAAGATATTGAGGTGGAGATAGAGGAAATACTTGAAAAAACCGCCTCTATCAACACACAAATCGAGCAGATACGCACGGGCTCAAAGGCGTATGTGGAGGAAGCGCTGCGCAGGGACACGGACGCTTCCGTACTCCAAAACACGCTGGAGCACAACGAGGAAACGATTGAAAGGTTGAAAGGCGATATCGGCGCGGCTGATGATTCCAACAGCTCTATAGACGCGCAGATCGAGGAGAAAAGACAGCAGATTGCCGATAATGAAAATCAGATCGCTGATAAGAAAAACGAGCTGAACAGTGTTACGCAGGAGATGCAGAATCTCATTTCCTCCAACGAAAAGTTTTCCAAACTGACAGTGGAGCTGAATCAGCGTATCACTGCCCTTACCCTTGAACTTTCCGACTGTAAGGTGAAATGCTCTGAGGCGGTTTCATCCATCCATGAGATTAAATCACGCCAGTCTGCGGTTGACGAATCGGTAGCCGCCTGTGAGCGTGACGCCGGTATTGCGCAGGAGCAGAAAAAGGAAAGTGAGGAAAACCTCCGTTTCCTGAATGAAAGAATAGACGAAAATAATAACTCCCTTGCCGGTTTCCGGCTTAAGCTGGAGAATAAAACCAAAAAGGCTGACAAAATCAAGGCGGATTTGGACAAGGTCAGTCTTGACCTTTCCCAGAAGCAATCAAAAGCAAGAATGCTTTTAGATCTAGAAAAGAACATGGAGGGCTTTTCCGGTGCGGTAAAGGCTGTTATGAAACAGGCCCAGAGCAAAGCACTTTCAGGTATTCATGGTCCTCTGTCTCAGCTTATTACGGTGGATAACGAATATTCGGTCGCCGTGGAGGTAGCTCTCGGAGCGGCGATGCAGAACATTGTCACCACCAATGAGGCGGACGCCAAACGTGCGATCTATTATCTTAAAAATAATCGTCTTGGCAGAGCGACATTTCTGCCCATATCCAATATCAGACCCAGGACGCTGGATGAAAAAAATCTGGACGACAACCTCGGTTTTGTGGCAATCGCGGCGGATCTGGTGGAATGTAAAAAAGAGTACAGGGATATTGTGTCCAACCTCCTTGGCAGAGTTGTGATTGTTGAGGATATGGACTGCGCTATCGGTATTGCCAAGCGTTACGCCAACCGATTTAAACTGGTTACCATTGATGGTCAGGTTATCAATCCCGGCGGCTCCATGACCGGCGGCTCCCAGTCAAAGGGCGCCGGCATACTGTCCAGGGGAAATATGATCGAGGAGCTGCACGCCCAGGCAAAGGAGCTGGAGGCGCAGGCGGAGAAGCTCAGGGCTGAATATAAAACCGCCCTTGAGGACGCCAATTATGCTGCGGCTATGCTTCAGGGCGCCGAGGTGGATCTGCAGCAGGCAAAGGAGGAACTGATAAGAGCGCAGGGCGAGCACAAGCTGATCAGTGAAAAGCTGGAGACCCTGCTCTCGCAGAAAAATGCCCTAATCGCTGAAAAGGACAGCGCCGGTGAAAGAATTGCTTCTCTTGAAAAGTCAAATCAAGAGGGCGAAAAACAGATAAAAGCAGTGGAGGCACAGATTGCTGAGGCTGAGCGGGAGCTCTCAAAAACAACGGACAACGCCAATGAGATTCTGGAAAAGAACGAGCAGTACAGGCAAAAGAGCGAGCAGATCAATCTGGAACTCATGGCGCTTTTAAAAGACAATGAAACGGCGAAGCAGTCCATAGAAGAGCTGGAAATCAGAAAAGATACCCAGTCTGACAGAGTAAAGTCCATTGAAGACGAGATTAAAGAGATTGAAAACAGAAATCATGAACTTCTCTCTCAGATAAACAACGTAAAAGCCCAGGCGGAGACTTTGCGCAATAAAGCCGCCGAGTCTGAAAATAGTGTAGCTTTGCATATAGAAGAACGTGATTCACTTGAAAAACGTTCGGGCGAACTGCGCGTGCTGGAGCGTAAAAAAGGTCAGGAAAGGGAAAAGCTTTCGGGCGAACTGGTACGTCTTGATGAGCGTAAGATTGCCATGCGTAAGGAATATGACGAGCTCAACGATATGCTGTTTGAGCAGTATGAGCTGACTAAACGGGAAGCGGAGGCTCTGAATATTCAGATTGAAAATATGACGGAGGCAAAAAAACGCCTCCATGAAATCAAGGTCGCCATCAAAGCTCTGGGCTCCATCAACGTGGGAGCCATTGAGGAATATAAGGAAGTGTCCGAGAGGTATGAATTTCTGAAAGACCAGATCGACGACGTTGAGAAATCAAAGTCCGAGCTGATGAAAATCATTGAGGACCTCACCGCTTCCATGAGTGAAAAGTTCCTTGAGAAGTTCAATAAGATCAATGAAGAATTTAAGGTGTGCTTTGCTGATTTCTTCGGCGGCGGAAAGGGTGAGATCATCCTTGAGGAGCCGGACAACTGTCTGGAGTCACCTATTGAGATTAAAATTCAGCCTCCGGGAAAATCCGTGCAGAATATCAATCTTTTTTCCGGCGGTGAAAAGTCTCTGGCGGCAATGGCGCTTTTGTTCAGCGTACTTAAGGTGCAGCCTGCGCCGTTTTGTATCTATGACGAGGTGGAGGCCGCTTTGGATGATGTAAATGTGGAACGTTTCGCTAAGTATATGCGTAAAATGACGGACAAGACCCAGTTTATTTCCATCACCCACAGACGCGGTACTATGGAAGAGGCGGACGTTCTCTACGGTGTTACGATGCAGGAAAAAGGTGTGTCAAAGCTTATTGAGCTGCAGACGGCGGAGCTTGCCGCGCAGATGGGTCTTGACGAGTAAAGGAGTGTATAAAATGGGAATATTTTCATTTTTCAAAAAAGGACTGAAAAAGACCAGGGACGAGGGAATTACCGCCCAGATGGACGAAGTCATGGAGTCCTATGAGGAGATTACCGACGATCTCTTTGACGAACTGGAAGAGATACTCATTATGGGCGATGTGGGTATGCCCACCGCTGAGCGAATTATCCGTGACCTGAAAAATAAAATTGAGAATGACAAGATAACAGATGTCAGACAGGTCAGGGAAACGATGAAGGACATCGTTTCCGGTATCGTCTGGGGCGGAAGTTATTTGAGATTGCGTACCAAACCGTCGATTATTCTTATGATCGGTGTAAACGGAGTAGGCAAAACAACGACCATAGGCAAGCTGGCTCTGCGCCTGAAGGAGCAGAACAGAAAGGTCATACTCGGCGCTGCCGACACTTTCCGCGCCGCTGCCATAGAACAGCTTCAGGTATGGGCGGACAGAGCGCAGGTAGATTTGATCAAACATGCCGAGGGCTCGGACCCGGCGGCAGTGGTTTATGACACGATACAGGCAGGCAAAGCGAGAAACTGCGATGTTATTATTATTGATACCGCCGGCAGACTCCATAATAAGAAGAATCTTATGGACGAGCTGAATAAGATCAGCCGCGTCATCGACAGGGAACTGCCGGACGCCTCAAAAGAAATCCTGCTTGTTCTGGACGCCACAACAGGTCAGAACGCCGTGAACCAGGCAAAGGACTTTAAAGAGGCGGCAGGTATTACCGGTATTGTTCTCACGAAGCTGGACGGTACTGCCAAGGGCGGCGTTGTGCTGGCGATAAACAATGAGTTGGACGTCCCGGTGAAATTCGTGGGCGTCGGTGAAAAAATCGAGGACTTACAGCCCTTTGACGCGGACGCTTTTGCCGCCGCGCTGTTTGACGCAAAGGCGCCGGAGGATGACAAGGATATAGTGGATTTTATTACAAATGACGAGGGAAAATAATGGATTTTATTCTTGCGACAAATAATATGAAAAAGCTTGCCGAAATGCAGCGTATTCTCTCTCCTTTGGGCATTAACGTGGTGACTGCGAAAATGATGGGCATTACGCTTGAGGACGTTGAGGAGAACGGGGAAACCTTTGAGGATAACGCAAAGCTGAAAGCGCACGCGGCGTGCAGGGAAACGGGTATGCCGGCAATCGCCGACGACTCAGGGCTCTGCGTGGATTATCTGAACGGCGCGCCGGGGGTTTATTCCGCCCGTTTTGCAGGCGAGCACGGCAACGACGAAAAAAATAATGATCTCCTGCTGGAAAAGCTCGAGGGTGTGCCTGAGGAAAAGCGAACGGCGCATTATGTCTGCGCTGTCTGCTGTACTTTCCCGGACAGCAGGGAGATCGTTGTACGCGGTGAATGCGGCGGTGTTATCGGCTTTCAGCGTGACGGTGATCAGGGGTTCGGCTATGACCCGCTGTTTTTAGTAAATGGAAAATCATTCGGCAGATACACAGCTGAGGAAAAGGATGAAATCAGCCACAGAGGCAAAGCGCTGAGATTACTTACAGAGGAACTGGAGAAAATATTATGACATCAAAGGAAAGGGCTCAGTGGAGAGCCAGGGCAAATTCCCTGGAGCCTGTTATTCAGATAGGCAAGGAGGGTATCAGCGATAATCTGATAACGCAGATTGACGACACTCTGGATGCCAGAGAGTTGATCAAAATCCGCGTTCATCTTGAGACCGCGCCGAAGACGCCTAAGGCGCTTGCCGGAGAGCTTGCTCAGGTGCTTGGAGCCGAGGTCATTCAGGTCATAGGCGGTATTCTTGTTCTGTACCGTCAGGCCGATGAGGAAAAAATCGCTGAGAAAAGAAAAAAACGCGGCGCCGGCACAGCAAAAGCCACGGCGAAAAAGAAGGTAAAGATTAAAGGAAAAAGACAACGCCAGAGGGAAAAGGAAGCCCAAAATCCCTATGCAGTCTATGACAGACCGAAATTTAGGGGAAGGAAGAAATGAAAACAGGCATATTCGGCGGCGCATTCAATCCCATTCATAACGGGCACTTAATGCTTGCCAGAAGTTATTATGAAAGCCTGGGCCTGGACAAGGTGCTGTTTGTTCCCACGGCTGTCCCGCCCCATAAGACCTCCGAATATCTTGCTTCACCTCAGGACAGGCTGAATATGGTGCGTCTGGCGACGGAAGGCAATGATGCTTTTGAGGTCTGTGATATAGAATTTAACAGGCAGGGTAAGTCTTATACTTATGACACCTTGCTGCAGCTGAAAGCGCTTTATCCTGAAAGTGAATTTTACCTGATCATCGGTGCAGATCAGTTTCTGACTTTTCACCAGTGGTACAGATACAGGGATATACTGAATATGGTGACGATCTGTACCTCCGCCAGAGAAGATGAGCAGGAAAAGAGAAAACTGTTGGATTATGCGGAAAGTTTTGAGGAAATGCGGGGAAAATATTATATCGCCGGATATCCGGTAATGAAATTAAGCTCCAGCGATATTAGAAACAGAATCAGGGATAAGCAGGATATATCGGACCTTGTACCCCATAACGTTTATAAATATATTTTGGAAAAGGGACTTTACATTGTATAATATAAAGGAATATACTTCTATTATAAGGGAGCGTTTGTCAGACTACCGTTTTTATCATTCACTGTGTGTGGCGGAGAGCGCCAAGATGCTTGCCAAGCGTTACGGCGCCAATGAGGAGAAAGCGGAGGTTGCGGGTATCCTACATGATGTCATGAAAGAGAGCACAACGGAAGAACAGCTTGAAATGATTGAAAAAGCGGGAATGACCATTACGCCCCTGGAAAAATCTCAGAAAAAGTTTTATCACCAGATTTCAGGCGCGGCATATGCCAAAGCCGTACTGCAACTGGATGATACAGAAATACTTGACGCTATTCGCTATCATACAACAGGCAGAGCGGATATGACGCTGATGGATGAGATCGTTTATCTTGCGGACTTTATCTCTGCGGACAGGGATTATACTGATGTTGACGTCATGCGCCGCAAGGTCGAAGAGAGTAAGGACCAGGGCTTGCTGTACGCCACTTCATATACGATAAGGTCCGTCACCGAAAAGGGCAGTATCCTCCATCCGGATACCGTAAACGCATATAACTGGATCATAACAAAGTATTTTAATACTGGTAAATAAAATAATACTCAGAATTTATAATAAAAGGAAAGTGAATGAATGGACGCTAAAGTTATCGTAAAAGAGGCTGTTAAGGCAATCGACAGTAAAAAGGGCGAGAATATACAGGTTATCGGAATAACCGATTTAACCATTATCGCCGATTATTTTGTTATCGCCACAGGAACCAGCTCAACCCAGGTAAAGGCGCTCAGTGAGGAAGTGGAATTCAAGCTTGAGCAGCAGGGGATAACGCCTCATCATATTGAGGGCAGAAACACACCGTGGGTCTGCCTTGACTATAATTCGGTAGTTATCCATATTTTCTACAAGGACCAGAGGGATTTTTACCAGCTGGAACGCTTGTGGGAGGATGGCAAAAAAACAGATATTGCAGATTTTTTGGAGGATTAAGATATGGATTACAATTTCAAACAGATTGAAAAGAAGTGGCAGGATATCTGGTACAGTCAGAACACCTTTGCGGCAAAGCAGGATTTCACACTTCCCAAATACTATTGCCTGGTGGAATTCCCGTATCCCTCAGGTCAGGGACTCCATGTAGGTCATCCCCGTTCCTACACCGCGCTGGATATCGTAGCGCGTAAAAAAAGACTTCAGGGTTATAATGTGCTTTATCCTATGGGCTGGGACGCTTTCGGACTGCCTACGGAGAATTTTGCTATAAAAAATCATATTCATCCGGAGGAAGTTACAAAAAAGAACATCGCGCATTTTAAAGCGCAGCTGCAGTCCCTGGGATTTTCCTTTGACTGGACACGTGAGATCAATACCACGGATCCGTCTTATTACAAATGGACCCAGTGGATATTCCTCCAGCTTTTCAAAAAGGGTCTTGCCTATAAAAAGGAAATGGCTGTTAACTGGTGCACTTCCTGTAAATGCGTTCTCGCCAACGAAGAGGTCGTAAACGGCGTCTGTGAACGCTGCGGCAGCGAGGTCATAAGGAAAAATCAGAGTCAGTGGATGCTGAAGATCACCGAATACGCCCAGAGACTGGTGGACGATTTGGACGACTTGGATTTCATTGAGAGAGTAAAGGTGCAGCAGAAGAACTGGATCGGCCGTTCCACAGGCGCTGAGGTGGATTTCGGAACGACGCTTGGTGATACGCTCACCGTTTATACCACAAGACCCGATACGCTCTTCGGCGCTACCTACATGGTTATTTCACCTGAACACCCCATGATTGAAAAATGGGCGGATAAGCTTTCCAATCTTGATGAAGTGAGAACGTATCAGGAAGCGGCGGCGCATAAATCGGATTTTGAGCGTACGGAGCTGAATAAGGAAAAAACCGGCGTCAGACTCGACGGCATTATGGGAATCAATCCTGTCAACGATACAGAAATTCCTATCTTTATTTCTGATTATGTACTTACCTCCTACGGTACCGGCGCCATCATGGCGGTACCTGCCCATGATACCCGTGACTGGGAATTTGCCAAAAAATTTGATCTGCCTATTATTGAGGTGGTTGCAGGTTCAAAGGTGGGCGTTGAAAAGGAAGCGTTTACAGACTGCGCTACCGGCAAGCTTGTAAACTCCTCTTTCCTTGACGGTATGAATGTTGAGGAGGCAAAGGTCGCTATAGTTGACTGGCTCACCAAAGAAGGCAAGGGGCATCAGAAAGTAAACTTCAAATTGAGAGACTGGGTCTTTTCCCGCCAGAGATACTGGGGAGAGCCAATCCCAATCATCAAATGTGATGACTGCGGCTATGTTCCGGTTCCGGAAAGCGAGCTTCCCCTCAAACTGCCGATGGTGGACTCCTATGAACCTACCGACACGGGTGAGTCACCCCTTGCCAAGATGACGGACTGGGTAAACACCACCTGTCCCTGCTGCGGAAAGCCGGCTAAGAGAGAAACGGATACCATGCCCCAGTGGGCAGGTTCATCCTGGTATTTCTTAAGGTATATGGACCCTCATAACGACAAGGAGCTTGTATCACCTGAGGCGGTTAAATACTGGAGCCCTGTTGACTGGTATAACGGCGGTATGGAACACACAACGCTTCATCTGCTCTACTCCCGTTTCTGGCATAAATTCCTTTATGATATCGGCGTCGTTCCCACAAAGGAGCCCTACGCAAAGCGTACTTCACACGGCATGATCCTTGGTGAGAACGGTGAAAAGATGTCAAAATCAAGGGGCAACGTCGTAAATCCTGATGAAATTGTTGACCAGTACGGCGCCGACACCATGCGCCTTTATGAGATGTTTATCGGTGATTTTGAAAAGGCGGCGCCCTGGAACAGCGATTCAATCAAGGGCTGCAAGCGTTTTATTGAGCGTTTTTGGAATCTTCAGGAGACCGTTACGGACGGAGATGAATATTCAGAGGCTCTGGAATCCCTGATGCATAAGACCATCAAAAAGGTTACTGAGGATATTGATAACCTCAAGTGCAATACCGCCATTGCCGCTATGATGACCCTTGTCAATGAAATGGCGTCAAAGGGAGTGAATAAGGCGGAGCTGAAAACACTCACTATTCTTCTCAATCCTTTTGCTCCGCATATTACCGAGGAAATGTGGCAGGTCATGGATTTCGGCGGCATGGTGCACGAGGCAAGCTGGCCCGAGTACGATGAGGAAAAAACGAAGGAAAGCACCGTTGAGATTGCCCTTCAGATCATGGGCAAGGTGCGCTCGCGTATAACAGTTCCGGTGGATATAAG
>JAGHJI010000058.1 GCA_017886765.1 Eubacterium sp. | reverse complement strand
GGTAATTTTATTGATTTCATGAACAGGACCGGACATATAGTCTGACATATACTTGTCCGCCGTTTCCATAAGCTTGGGGTCGTTTTTCATTTCTCCGAGAATGGTTACACCGATAACATCCTGGACCTCGTTGGTGCCGTCCTCATACACTTCGTTAAGCATTTTGAAAAGCTTTTTCTGTTCGGTCTCGGTTCCGTTTGCGATAATATCCATGACCCTTGCCGTGCCCGTCTGGATAAAAAAGGTCTCCGGCAAAAATTCACCGTACTCAGCAATATTGGCTTTGATCGCGTCTTTCATATCCGGGTAGAGCGTTCCGAAACGGTTTGCCAGTGAATCGGTATCATAGCTTACCACTCCGTTTTTCGCTTTTGTCCTTGAGACCGCCTTGGGCATCTTTACTTTATCAAGGTCAACCTTTTTCCTCGCTTTGAACAGTGAGGTAATCTCATCCTGAATTTCATTGGAGAGGGATTTGGCGTCGCGCTCGTTGTAGTTTTCAGCGTCAAAAAGACTGCGTGAAACCGTGTTGAATTCAACGTTCTCGCTGTTGTCGTAAGCGCATTCAAATGCCATAATGTTGCTTTTCGGGTCATATACTATTCTGTAAACGCCCTTATCTCCGGAAAAGCTGATGCTTTCCTCGCTGACCTCGCTTCTTTTAAAACCAAGCTCTTTGTTTGTATTATCAAGCTGTTTTTCAATCAGTCTGAATACTTCGGTTATTTCCATAATGTATCACCCATAATATTATTTCGATATATTATACCATTGACAAACACATTTGTCACTAATTTTTATTTATTATTTTATTTATATTTTAATCTGTTGATTATTGATTGCTGTTATGATACAATATTATGAATAATTGTGGGAGTATGATTATCTATGAATAACAAAATCACATTGGGCATTCTTTTCGGCGGCGTTTCGTCCGAGCACGATATCAGTTGTATTTCAGCCAAGGGCATCATATCCAATCTGGATTACGGCAGGTATAATGTTGTGCTTATCGGAATAACGAAAGAGGGCCGCTGGTTTCTTTATAATGATGACATCGGTCTTCTTGAAAACGACAGGTGGATATATTCTAAAAGCCTTGTTCCCGCATTTATTTCACCGGACACCTCGGTGCACGGAATCGTTACGTCACGTGGCGAAATCATCAGACTGGACGTGGTGTTCCCCGTGCTTCACGGTAAAAACGGTGAGGACGGAACCGTTCAGGGCCTTTTACAGATGGCGCAGATTCCCTTCGTCGGATGCGACGCGACTTCGTCCGGCGTATGTATGGATAAAGCTTTTGCCAACGCCATTTCAGACGCTTTTGATATTCCGCAGGCAAAGTGGTGCTCCGTAACGTATTATGACTACAAAAAGAATACGCAAGATATTCTTGATGCGGCTGTTAAAAAGCTGGGTCTGCCCATATTTGTAAAGCCTGCCAACGCCGGTTCTTCCGTTGGGATATCCAAGGCCCATACAAAAGAAGAACTCGCCGCAGCTATGGAAAAAGCGTTTAAAGAGGACAAAAAGGTTGTACTGGAGGAGTTTATTGACGGATTTGAGGTGGAATGCGCGGTGATGGGCAACGCCGAACCCGTTGCTGCTGAAGTGGGACAGATTGTTGCCGCTGCGGAATTCTATGACTATGACGCTAAATATAATAATCCCCAGTCCCAGCTGCATATTCCGGCTGAAATTCCTCAGGAAAAAAGAAACGAGGTCAAGGCACAGGCCATTAAGGCGTACAAAGCGCTGGGCTGCGAGGGACTTGCCCGGGTCGACTTTTTTGTTACGAAGGACGACGGCAGGGTGCTTTTGAACGAGATCAACACAATCCCCGGTCAGACGCCTATCAGTATGTATCCCAAGCTGTTTGAGGCTGTGGGTGTACCTTATTCTCAGCTTATTAACAAGCTTGTTGATTTTGCTCTTCAAAGAGGGGGCAGGATCTAATATGGATAAAAGGCCTGTCGGTGTTTTTGACTCCGGGCTCGGCGGATTGTCAGCGGTCAAGGCTATGCTCAGGTATCTGCCGGAAGAGGATATTGTATATTTCGGCGACACGGGGCGCGTGCCTTACGGGACACGGAGTGAAAAAACCATAGAGCTTTATGCCAAAGAGGATATAGCTTTTCTGGAAAAATTCAACTGCAAACTGATTATGGCTGCCTGCGGCACAGTTTCATCGGTGGCAAAGGAGGCTATGTCACATGTTAAGGAGCCATTTGTGGAGGTGGTTACGCCCGCTTGCGCCGCCGCAGTAAAAGCGACTGTAAATCAGCGTGTGGGCGTAATGGGAACATCAGCCACAATCAACAGCGGTTCCTACGAAAAAGAGATAAAGAGAAGAAATCCGGCTATTGAAGTAACGGGCGTTTCCTGTCCCATGCTGGTATCCCTTGTGGAAAATGACTGGATAGACAGCGACGACAAAATTGCCGTTGAAATCATCAGGCGGTATATCAAGCCCCTTATGGAGAAAAAGGTCGATACCATCATTCTGGGCTGCACGCATTTCCCTCATCTTGCGCCTATCATTTCAAAGGTGGCAGGCGACGGCGTTCAGCTGATCGACACTGGGTATGAGGCTGTTATGCGGGCGAAATCCATTCTTGCGGAAAAGGATCTTATGAACGAAGCCGGACACAAGGGCGTTTCCAAATATTATATTTCCGACAGGACCCAGAATTTTTCAGATATAGCAAACACTTTATTAGGAACGGATATTTCAGACCAGGCAAATTTTATTGATATAAATAAATTTGAGCTTGATCTGAATGAAAAGGACTTATGAATAAAATACTGATTGAAATTACGGGTACGCAGCGTGTTGATAATCAGAAGAGCAAGATGGAACTGACAACGGTCGGAACCATTGAGGAAACGGCTGATACCTATATCGTAAATTATACCGAGGAGCAGGAGCCGCCTGTTGAACCGGTGAAGGTGTGTGTTAAAATACAGAAGGATGAAAAAAGGGTGGAAATGATACGCTCCGGCCCCTTCGATTCCTGCCTTATAATAGAAAAGTCAAAACGTAATCTATGCCCCTACGGTACGGAATACGGAGATATATTAATGGGAATATCCGGGCATACCATTGACAGCGAGTATTCGTATGATAACGGAAATTTTTTGTTTTCATACGATATTGATATCAACGGCGCGCTCGTCTCCCGCAATGAAGTGAAAATGAGATTAAAAAATCAAAATACGGAGTAACAAAATGTCTAAATTAGTGAAACAAACAGAAGATATGTTAAGGAGTAAACTGGAATCCGCAGTAAAGGCCGCTGTGGCGGCAGGGGAGCTGCCGGAGGAAGACCCGGCCCCTTTTATTGTGGAGATACCGTCCAACAAAGCAAACGGCGATTTTTCCACTAATATTGCTATGGCGTGCGCCAAGTGCTTTAAAAAAGCGCCCAGGATGATCGCCCAGAGCATTGCCGACCATATCGACCTGAGCGACACCCTGTTTGAGCGAGTGGAGATCGCCGGTCCGGGCTTTCTGAATTTCTTTCTGTCCGGCTCGTATTACAGCGCCGTTTTGAAGGATATATTTTCCTGCGGTGAAGATTACGGAAAATCCGATTACGGCCAGGGTAAGAAAGTCATTGTGGAATTTGTATCCGCAAACCCCACGGGTCCTATGCATATAGGCAATGCCAGAGGCGGCGCCATAGGCGACTGCCTTGCCTCTGTTCTTGACTGGGCAGGATACGATGTCAGCCGTGAATTTTATGTAAATGACGCCGGCAACCAGATTGAAAAATTCGCTACCTCGCTGGAGGTAAGATATCTTCAGCATTTCAGGGACGGTGTTGAAATGCCGGAGGACGCGTACCACGGCGCCGATATAACCGAACATGCGGAAAACTTTATTAAAGAATACGGTGACAGGTATGTAGATTCCCCCTCTGAGGAAAGAAGAAAAGCGCTGGTTGATTACGCCCTACCAAAAAATATCGAAGGATTGGAAAGAGACCTGAAAAGATATAGAATCACGTATGACAACTGGTTCAGGGAATCCACACTCCATCATGACGGCTCCGTTGACAGCGTGATAAACGCGCTGAAGGAAAAGGGCGTTACCTATGAGCAAGACGGGGCTTTATGGTTCAAAGCCTCAGAATTTGGCAATGATAAGGATATAGTTCTTATACGCGCAAACGGATTGCCGACCTATATCGTCCCCGATATAGCGTATCATTATAACAAGCTTGTTACACGCGGCTTTGACAAGGCGGTTGATGTTCTGGGCGCGGACCACCACGGCTATGTGCCGAGGATGAAGGCGGCGCTTACCGCCCTGGGACTTGACGCCGGCAGACTGGACGCTGTTATTATGCAGATGGTAAGGCTTGTGCGAAACGGTGAGACAATCAAGCTTTCCAAACGTTCCGGAAAGGCGATCACCCTGAATACGCTGATTGATGAAATTCCCCTTGACGCGGCAAGATTTTTCTTTAATCTCAGGGAGCCGAATTCCCATTTCGATTTTGATTTGGAGCTGGCTGCAAAAGAATCAAGCGAAAATCCCGTATACTATGTTCAGTATGCCCACGCGCGCATCTGTTCCATAATAAAAAAAGCGCAGGAGCAGGGTGTGGAATTGAGAAATCCTACTGACGATGAGCTTTTGATGCTGGACAGCAATGAGGAAAGGGAACTGATCCGCCACCTGTCCATGCTTACAAATGAGATCGTTGCCGCGGCCAAAGCGTACGACCCGGCCAAGATCACGCACTATGTTACCCAGCTGGCGACGCTGTTCCATAAATTTTATAATGCCCAGCGTGTAATGTGTGATGACGAAGGCTTAATGCAGGCAAGGCTTTATCTCTGCCGCGCAGTTAAAAATACAATAAGCAATATTTTAACCATGCTTAAAATTACCGCCCCCCAGGTAATGTAAGCAATTTACAGTACGGCATGTTCGCCGTGGCAAGAAAGGAAAACAATGGCACAAATCAAGAGCAAGGTACTTCATAAGGTCGGAAACAGACTGTTTAAGTATATCTACAAAGACCCAAAAAAGAATATGCTCAAGCTTGTTAAGGTAGGCAAGGCTTTCGCCGGTAAAATGTACCCTGAAAGCACCTTTACCAAGCCGATTGAAATCATTTCCGATGAAAAGAATATATGGCATCAGTTCCTGTTCAGGGGAATTGAGGAGGTTGACCATGAGTTTTTACGCAAGGCGGTGCTGACTTTCGGCATAGACCTGGGCTTGATCGGCACGTCAACGCTGAGAAAAAGACGTGACGAAGAGCACTGCAATATCCCATGGGTTGTACTTATGGACCCCACCTCCGCCTGCAATATGCGCTGCAAGGGCTGCTGGTCTGCGGAATACGGTCATCACTCCAATCTCACCTTGGATGAAATGCGCCGGATTGTCAGCCAGAGTAAAGCCCTCGGCACACATTTCTTTATGTATACAGGCGGCGAGCCGCTTATAAGAAAGGCGGATATCCTGACTGTTGCCCGGGAAAATCCGGACTGTCTTTTTCTTGCGTATACAAACGGAACGCTGGTTGACGATAAGTTCTGCGAGGATATGAAAGCCTGCGGTAATCTTTCGCTGGCGCTCTCCATTGAGGGCAGCGAGGAAACCAATGACAGCCGCAGGGGAAACGGCGCTTATCAGAAAACCTTTAAGGCGATGCGGCTTTTGAAAAAGCATAAATGCCTGTTCGGTACCTCAATATGCTATACCAGCGTAAATTATGAGGCTGTTACGTCTGATGAATTTTACGATTTAATGATTGAAAACGGCGCGCGTTTCGCATGGTATTTCCATTATATGCCGGTGGGCGGAGATGCCGATACAAATCTGCTGCTGAGTCCGGAACAGCGCGAACACGTTTACCGCTCAATAAGAGAAAAAAGAAACGCGAAAACGGGCAAGCCTATATTCACGGTTGATTTTCAGAATGACGCTGAATTTGTAGGAGGATGCATTGCCGGCGGAAGAAACTATTTCCACATAAATTCAGAGGGCGATGCAGAGCCGTGCGTGTTTATACATTATTCCGACTCAAATATCAGGGAAAAGAGCGTGCTGGAGTGTCTGAAATCCCCTCTTTTCCGTGAATATTACAAGGGTCAGCCCTTTAATGACAATATGCTGCGGCCTTGCCCGATGCTTGAAAATCCCCAGGCGCTGAGAGCCCTTGTGAAAAAATCCGGCGCGAAATCCACCAACCTGATCAAGGAGGAAAGCGCTGACGAGCTTTGCTCAAAATGTGATCATTACGCAAGATTGTGGGCGCCCAAGGCAAAGGAGATATGGGAGGAGCAGGAGCGGTTTAAACCCTTTACTCAGTATTACCGCGACACGCCCGAGGGCAAAGCCGAACTGAATGGAAAAAAAGATAAATAAAAGGAAAGCGCAAAGCGAACACGACTTCGCTTTGCGCTTTTTATATATCATACCGTTTGTTTATATTTTCTGGTTGTGTTTGTCCGCTGCCGCTGTTACAAATCCGCGGAACAGAGGATGAGGTCTGTTGGGTCTTGATTTGAATTCCGGATGGAACTGACCCGCCACAAACCAGGGATGGTCCGGTATTTCAATCATTTCAACAATATGATTGTCAGGAGATGTTCCGGCAAAAATCATTCCGCCCTTCAAAAGCTCGGCACGGTACTCATTATTTACCTCATATCTGTGCCGGTGGCGTTCGTAAATCATGGACGCGCCGTATAGCTGATACGCTTTGGATTCGGGGTTCAGCGAACAGGGATACTGACCCAGACGCATCGTGCCGCCCATATCCGTGACGTCCTTTTGCTCAGGCAGAATATCAATTACGGGATACGGCGTTTCCGGATCAATTTCGGCGGAATTGGCGCCTTTCATGCCCAGCACGTTTCTGGCAAACTCGATAATGGCGATCTGCATGCCGAGACAGATACCAAGATACGGTATATTATGGGTCCTGGCATACTCGCAGGCCTTGATTTTTCCTTCAATTCCGCGGGAACCGAAACCGCCCGGAACAAGAATACCGTCCATATCCCCCAGAATTTTATCTATGTCAACATCGTCGCTTTCCAGGCTTTCGGAATCTATCCATTCAATATCCACGGCGCTTCTGGTTTCAATTCCTCCGTGCTTCAGCGCTTCATTTACCGAAATATAGGAATCGTGAAGTTCAACATACTTTCCTACCATTCCGATTTTAACGGTCTGCACGGGATTCCTCAGCGCCTCCAGCATGGCGGTCCAGTCGGTCAGGTCCGGCTCAGGACAGTGGATTCCCAGCTTTTTTAAGACCACGTCGTCCATTTTCTGCTCGCGCAGCATCATCGGTACGGCATAGAGAATATCGCAGTTGTTGTTTTCAATTACGCACTCCTTGTCCACATTGCAGAAAAGGGCGACCTTATTCTTTATATCATCCGTCAGCGGATGTTCGGTACGGCACACAATAATATCCGGATGAATACCCAGGGAGAGCATTTCTTTTACGGAATGTTGGGTCGGTTTTGATTTCAGCTCGTCAGACGCGGCGAGATAAGGCACCAGCGTGACGTGAATGAAAAGGCAGTTATCCCTGCCGACCTCAAGTGAAAATTGTCTGATTGCTTCAAGAAAAGGCTGGGATTCAATATCGCCCACGGTTCCGCCGATTTCCACCAGGCATACGTCCGCTCCCGTGTCCGCGTTTCTGGCTATGGAGCGCTTGATTTCGTTGGTAACGTGGGGGATGATCTGTATCGTTTGTCCGCCGTAGACGCCCTTGCGCTCGTCGGATATTACCTTCCAGTAAACCCTGCCGCTGGTCAGATTGGAGTTCTGAGACAGGCTTTCGTCGATAAAACGCTCGTAATGTCCCAGGTCAAGGTCCGTCTCAGCCCCGTCGTCCGTAACAAAGACCTCTCCGTGCTGAACGGGATTCATTGTGCCCGGGTCCACATTGAGATAGGGATCCAGCTTCTGCGCGGTGATTTTAAGCCCGCGGGCTTTCAGCAGTCTGCCCAGAGAAGCCGCGGTGATTCCTTTTCCCAGTCCCGACACAACGCCGCCTGTGATAAAAATGTATTTTGTGTCCATTTTCAGTCCTCCTTGCCGTAAATGTTTTCTGTTTTATAATGTAATTAAAATATTTTCTTTTTTTCTGATACTGCTGAGCAGGTAAGATGCATACCGAGATTTTTGAGTACGTTTTCATCCACCTGGGATAAAAGAACAGACGAGTGCATTTCACAGTTTCTGAGCTTTGAAAGCTGTTTTAAGGCTGTCTGCGCGTTTTCGTCCGTAACGGCAGAAACGGAAAGCGCCACCAATACCTCGTC
Source organism: Eubacterium sp. (assembly GCA_017886765.1). Classification (GTDB taxonomy): domain Bacteria; phylum Bacillota; class Clostridia; order Oscillospirales; family Acutalibacteraceae; genus Eubacterium_R. The sequence continues at coordinate 3,228 of JAGHJI010000058.1, read as the reverse complement.
CGTATGCAGTCTGGGATTTTTGTTTCCTAAGTGATTTACTTTCAGTTCCTGAATGGGTTTGATAACCTCCGGAACAATCAGCAGTATGCTGTCGTCAATACCGCCCAGATGTTTCAGCGCGTTCAAAAGCATTGCCGAGGCGCAGCCCAGAAGCGCCGACGTTTTTCCGGTAACGATCGTTCCGTCCGGAAGTTCCACCGCGGCGGCCGGCTGGCGCGTCTTTTCCGCCAGATTTTCGGCGGCTTCGGCACAGGCTCTGTCACTTACAGACAGTTTGGCGTTTTCCATTAAAAGCTCCAGCTTGTAAATTTCCTCTTTTTTATTTCCGCTTCTGAGATTTTCACAGCAGGCGGTAAAGTACCTGCGTATGATCTCCTGCTTTGCGGCCGCGCATACCGCCTCATCATCAATTATACAGTTGCCCGCCATATTTACGCCCATGTCAGTAGGGGATTTGTAAGGGCATTTTCCGTATATTTTGTCAAATGTCGCTTTAAGAACAGGGAAGATTTCCACATCTCTATTGTAATTTACCGTTGTTTTTCCGTATGCCTCCAGGTGCCACGGGTCAATCATATTCACATCGTTAAGGTCTGCTGTTGCCGCTTCATACGCTATGTTTACCGGGTGGTTCAGCGGCAGGTTCCATATGGGGAAGGTCTCAAACTTTGCATAACCTGCTTTGATTCCGCGTTTGTTTTCATGATAAAGCTGTGAAAGACAGGTCGCCATTTTTCCGCTTCCGGGTCCCGGTGCGGTGATTACAACAAGCTCACGGGAGGTTTCGATATAGTCGTTCTTGCCGTATCCGTCATCGCTGACAATGCGGCTGATATTCGCCGGATATCCGTCAATTATGAAATGGCGATAGGACTTGACGCCTGCATTTTCCAGTTTTTTTTCAAAGGCGGTGACCCTCGGTGTGGAAACGTATTTGGTAAGCACGACGCTGCCCACCATAAGACCTCTGTTTGTAAACGCGTCAATCAGCCTGAACACGTCAATGTCATAGGTTATTCCCAGGTCGCCGCGTACCTTGCTGTTTTCAATATCCTCAGCGCTGATTACGATGACGATCTCAGCCTGCTCTTTTAACTGCAGCAGCATCTGCAGCTTGCTGTCCGGCTGGAACCCGGGCAGAACACGTGATGCGTGATAATCGTCAAACAGCTTTCCGCCGAATTCCAGATAAAGCTTTCCGCCGAATTCACTGATCCTTTCCTTGATTCTGCTGGATTGCATTTGCAGATATTTGTCATTGTCAAAGCCCGTTTTATACATATTCCCTCTCCTGAAAACCGGACGGCATATGAATATTGCCTGTCCGTTTTAATGTTTTTTAAAATACAAAAACGGCTGTACAGAATGTACAACCGTTTGTACTTACATATTATACAGTAAAATATTTGTTAAATCAATAGGAATGTGCAATTTTTTTGTTTCTTTCAGATTTGCTTTGGCGATTCAATTATGTTATTATGAATACATAAATAGGATTGCCGGGGAGGCGTTTGTATGAGCGATAGGATTTTTGTGCTTGAGGATGATGAATTTCTGCGTGACGGGCTTTGCGATATGCTGAAAAAGGAGGGCTATATCCTTACCAGCGCCTGTACCTGCGGCGAGGCCAGGGAGATACTTGACGAAACAAGCTTCAGCCTCATCATCCTTGACGTAATGCTGCCGGACGGTAACGGGTTTGATCTTTGCAGCGGTCTGAGAAGTGCAGGATGCAGTACGCCCATACTTTTTCTGACGGCTTGTGACGATGAAATACAGATTGTCAGAGGGCTGGATTCCGGAGCGGATGATTATGTCACAAAACCGTTTAAACTGCTTGAACTGCTTTCGCGCGTACGCGCCCTGCTTCGCAGAAACAGCAGCTTTACTTTTAAGAGCAAGGACATAATCATTGACTCCAGCAATATGACTGTCAAGAAAAACGGAGAAAATGTATTTGTTACCCCCACTGAATTTCAGATTCTTTCCATCCTTATGCGCAACAGCGGTGTGATCGTTACCCGGGAAACATTGCTTCAGAATATATGGGATAATAACAATATATATATTGATGACAATACGCTTTCCGTGCATATCAGCAGACTGCGTGAAAAGATAGGCTCAAAGTATATTGCCACGGTGCGCGGCATCGGCTATAGATGGGAGGAAAAACAATGACGTCCTTTGAAATCGGATTGACTGTCTGCGTCTGTGTTTTATTAATTGTTTGTATTGCTCTTGCTGTTTGGAATATCCGTCAGATAAAAAAGGTAAAGTTTCTGCAGAAAAGTATAAGTGAGTTTATGGAAAGCGGAAAGATCACCGATTTCAGCGTCGGTGAAAATACCTTAGCGCAGTTGCAGAACAGTATAGCGGATCTGGAAAACAGGATAAGCCTTGAAAAAAGCAATGCCATATCCCAGACCAAGAAAAATACGGAATTTATTTCAGATATCTCCCATCAGCTAAAAACGCCCCTGGCAGGCATGCGTCTTTACTGTGAAATGCAGAACGCTGAAAATCCTACCGAATACACAAAAAAGGAATTACAGCTGATAGAGAGAATGGAGAGTCTTATCCAAAAGCTGTTTAAGCTGGAAAAAATAAAATCTGATTCTTATGTTATGGATTTCAAGAACTGGGAAATTCGTGATATAGTTAATGAGATCGTATCTGAATTTCATCACCTTTTTCCAAATAAAGCTTACAGTGTTAACGGCAGAAGCGAGCTGCGCTGTGACAGAGCGTGGATGGCGGAGGCCGTGGGCAATATAATAAAAAACGCCAGTGAGCATACTGCCGACGACGGTGAGGTAAGCGTAAATATAGAAAACAGAAATCACTCAACCATTATTGAAATTAACGATAATGGCGGAGGAATAGCTCCTGAGGAAATACCCAATCTGTTTAAAAGGTTTTACAGAACGGATCATTCCGCTCCCGGCAGTGCCGGGATAGGTCTGCCTGTTACGAAGGCCGTTGTGGAAAAACACCATGGCATAATCACGGTTGAAAATAAAAATGACGGCTTATCTGTTGTTATGTGCTTCCCTCATATTGACGGATATGTTACAATATAAAATAAAAGGACGGTTTCATTACCGTCCTTTCAGGTTGTCGATAAAGTCGGGTGAACCGCATGAAAGTGTATGGCAAATGTAAATATACTCTATAGCTTACAGTATGGTGGTTCCGACTATTATTAGTTAACATAATTAAAACATAAGC
>JAGHJI010000057.1 GCA_017886765.1 Eubacterium sp. | reverse complement strand
GGTGTAAAGATTGGGCGTTTCGGCGGACCATTTCTTCGGCGACTTCACTTTCGTTTCAAAATGGATCTTTTCCTTACCGCCGGAAAGGTCAATTTCCTTTTCTCCCACGGGTATTTCTTTGCCCGTTTCAGAAACCAGCTTGGCTTCGACTTTGCATCCGCTTTTAATATTGTCATAATTTTCAAGGAAAATATCCAGACTTACGTCCGAATCCTTATAGTCAACATCAAAATCCGTTTTGAAATAGAAATCCCGCAGACACAGCTTGGACTCTGCGTAGAGATAAACCTCGCGGTAAATACCGCAGAGCCACCACATATCCTGATCTTCCAGATACGAACCGTCGCTGTATCTGTAAACCTTGGCGCAGATGAGATTCTCGCCTTTTTTCAGCATCTTGGTGACATTGAACTCATGGGGCAGCATGGAGCCCTGTGAGTAGCCTACAAACTCGCCGTTGACATAGACCTCCAGGGCAGCCTTTGCGGCTCCGAAATGCAGGAAGATTTCCCTGCCTTCAAAATTTTCATCCAAGTCAAAGGTCTTTCTGTAAAAGCCGATTTCCTGCATATTATGGTCTATTGAAGGAATTTTGGCCCTGCTTCTGCTGAAAGCCTTCGGAAAAGTGGAAGCATAATAATACGGAATGGAATACCCCTCCGTCTGCCACACCGACGGTACGCGGATCTCATCCCAGGAGCTTGCGTCAAAATCAGCAAGTTCAAAACCCTCAGGCTGATTTTTAAGTCCTCTCTGCCAGAAAAACTGCCACATTCCGTTCAGAGACTGCTTGTACTTGCTTTCCTCCCCGGAGAGCGCCGACTCTTCATCGTCAAAAGGCAGTGTCAATGCGTGTCCGTCCTCTTTATTAATTTTAATAATTGACGGATCTTCCCATCTGAATTTAGCCATAAATATACCCCTTATAAATATTTATACTTTAAATTTAATTATATCGGTAAAGGCAATAAAAGTCAATATAGACAATCCCTTACAGATTTGTTATAATGTTTCTGTTATAAACTATTTTGTATTACTTGGCAGTAATAAAGCAAAAATAATGTTATGGAGTCAAATGAATGATAGTCAGAGTTAACCAAGACAATCTTGATGAATATGAAAATTTCATAAAAAATCATCCCAAGGGACTGTTTCAGCATTCCTCAAAATGGGCTAAGGTAAAGGACGCCTGGAAGTTTGAGGCGATTATGCTTAAGGATGACAGCGGCAAAATAAAGGGCTCCGCCTCGGTCCTGATTCGCTCGATACCTATAATAAAAAATTCCCTTATGTACTGCTGCAGGGGCTTTGTGTGCGATGAAAATGATTTTGATACCTTTGACAAACTGTTTGAGGGTCTGCTGGAAATCGGAAAGGAATACAAGGCATACTGCCTGAAGATCGACCCTGAGATTGTTATTGAGAATAAAGCGTTTAAAAAGCATGTATTGGACAAGGAATTTATTGAACTGAATCCGGGGTGTATGGATTTTGAAAATGTTCAGCCCCGGTTCGTATACTGTTTCGACTATAACGGAATGAACGAGGACGAGCTGATGCTCACCTTCAAGTCCGATTATAGGAACAGAATCAGAAAGGCTCCGAAAAAGGGAGTTGAGGTAAAAATATGCGGTAAAGAAGCGCTGGACGATTTCGTCAGAATCATGGGTGAAACCGGTGAACGCGACGGCTTTTCCACCAGACCGAAAGCATATTTTGAAAAAATACTGGACTGTATGACCGACGACGCAAGGCTCTATATGGCGTATTATAACGGACAGGCCATAGCCGGTACCATAGCCATAAAATGGGGTCAGAATGTTATGAAATACCAGTACGGCGCTTCATCGAACGCCCACAGAAATGTTTACCCCAACTACGCACTGCAGTGGGAAATGATGAAGTGGGGCATGGAATGCGGCTGTAAGGTATATGATTTCGGCGGTATTTCAGGCGATTGCCAGAACCCGGACAATCCCCACTACGGATTATGGAGATTCAAACACGGCTTCGGTGGATATATGAAAGAATTTGTGGGCGAGTTTGATTATGTTATCAACAGGCCGGTGTATAAACTTTATAACGTCGCCGCCAAAATACTTGAAAAGGTAAGATCATGAGCAGATACGTAATTGACAAAAAGAAACTGGAAGAGAATATCGAAATCATCAAAAAGAAGGCGGGCGTTCCGGTTATCGGCGTTGTAAAAGGAAACGGCTACGGCTTCGGCATAAGGGAATTCACGGAAATCCTCAGAGATAACGGTATCAAAACCTTTGCGGTCACCGAGGTGGATGATATACCCCTGCTTAAAGAGATACTTACCGATGAGGATATACTCGTTATGCGTTCCACATGTATTGAGGCGGAAGCGGAAAGCATCGCGAAAAATCATTGCATAGCCACCATCGGTTCCCTGAAAGCCGCTTTGATTATGGACAATGTTTCACAACGGCTCGGCGTAAAAACCAAGTGTTATCTTAAAATAGACACAGGTCTGGGACGCTACGGATTTATGCCCAATCAGGTAGACGACGCCATAAGATGCTATGATTTTGAAAACCTTGAATTTACCGGCGCGTACACGCATTTTTCCTCAGCGTTCACGAACACCGAGCTTACGAAAGCGCAGCTTGCTCTTTTCCAGGATACTATGGCGCAGATCCAAAAAGCTGGAAAAAATGTGGGTATCCTGCACGCAAGCAACTCCCCCGCACTGCTGAATGTTGAGGGAGTCAACCTTGACTGCGTGAGAATCGGCTCAGCTTTCACCGGCAGAGTCATAACAAAAAATAAAAGCCCGCTGAACAGGCTGGGCAGTCTTGAGGCTGAAGTTATTGAAGTCAAGACCGTACCCAAGGGTTATTCCGTAGGCTACAACGGACTTTATAAAACAAAAAGAGAAACAAAGATCGCCATTGTACCCATAGGACATTACGACGGATTCGGTCTGTCAAAGGAAAAGGAAATCGCTGATTTTCATTCTGTTCTTTCACAGTTAAAAAAATTTCTGAAACAACAGCAAATGTATGTCAGAATTAACGGCAGAATGTACAGCGTCATAGGTGAAATCGGACTGTCACATACCGCCGTGGATATAACGGACAGCGATGTCAAGGTTGGTGATACGGCAAGCGTTGATATTTCACCGCTGATGGTCAATCCGAGAATACCGAGAATATACAGATAATAAAACAGGCTGTGATTTTCACAGCCTGTTTATTTATAGAATAACTATATTCAGCTAAATTATGATTAAGCATATGGAATACGTTAAAAATAAGATTTGCGCTCACGCGCGGATGTTACCATCTTTTGAGTCGCAAAAGACGGTAACCGAGAAAACGACCAAAGGGGAGGCGCAGGCTTATTCCCCTTTGGAAACCCCTTTTTCGCTCACCATAACACAATATGTTGCCGTAGGGGCGATGATCCATCGCCCGTGCATATGATTTGCGCTGGGATTATATGTGCTATAATGTGACCGAGCGGAATTTTGCCAGTCACACAGTCTAACGGAAAAAGACATCATTTATCCAAGTGCCACATCAAGAATCATCATAATCGTAAAGCCGGCGGCAAAAGAAATTGTACCGGTATTTGAGTGTTTGCCGGCGGACATCTCCGGTATCATTTCCTCAACCACCACATAAATCATGGCACCTGCGGCAAAACTCAGAAGATACGGCATTACAGGTACAAAAAAGCTGGCTGCAAAAATTGTGAGTAACGCGCCAAGCGGCTCCGCTACACCGGACAGCACGCCGTAAAAAAATGATTTGGGTTTGCTCACGCCTTCAGCCTGAAGAGGCATGGATATGATTGCCCCTTCAGGGAAATTCTGAATGGCGATTCCCAGCGACAGCGCCAGTGCCCCTGCCGATGTAATCTCCATATTACCGTAAAGCAGTCCGGCATAAACAACGCCTATCGCCATTCCCTCGGGAATATTATGGAGCGTCACAGCCAGCACCAGCATAGCCGTTTTAGACAGAGTGCTTTTAGGTCCTTCCGCCTCAGAGCTGTTCATATGAAGATGCGGAATTATCCTGTCAAGCAGAAGCAGAAATAAAATTCCAAGCAGAAAACCTGCCGCCGCAGGAATAAAAGATAATTTTCCCATACCTTCCGACTGTTCGATAGCCGGAATCAACAGGCTCCATACAGACGCCGCGACCATAACACCTGCGGCAAAACCTGTCAATATGCGCTGTAGCAAAACATGGAGTTTTCCTCTCATAAAAAATACGCAGGCGGCGCCCAGCGCCGTACCGAAAAACGGTATTAAAATCCCTCTGATTATCTGTAAAGTCATAGGATAACATTCTCCTGAAAATTTATTATCAATAATATTATAACATTCAAAATACCGAAAATTCAATATATCAATTCAATAGTTAGTTACAACTAACTTTACTATAACATTCTGCAGTACTTTTGTCAACTCGCTTGTTATAAAAGGATAATATACTAAAAAATGCCGGAAAATCCGGCACATTTATTTCAGTCTTTTTTTCAGTTCGCTGACCGTCAGGCATTTGGCTTCTCTGAGAAGGCGTTTAAACCTGTCCATATTATACTGGGAGTGCTCCGTTTCCTTGCTCCATAGGTGAATTGTCCAACTATCCTCACCGAAATAGGTCACAATCAGAACACCGATAACCGCCATCTTGATTTTTGACAAGACATCATAATCATGAACGGCGGTAAGAAAATATCTGAATATAAAATACGAAGCTATATTTTCATTGAATACTTTATCTGCTACCGGCTTTACCGCCGCGCAGTCGACCTTCTGCGTCCACTGGGGATTGATGAGTTCCGGATTTCTGAAAACATCGAAGAAATCGATCTGATCCTCACCCTCATCATATGCCTCCAGTTCTTTTTGAAGAACAACACCGTAATCCAGCAGATTGATCAGTCTTTGATGAACAGGAACCGTTCTGTCCTGAATGATTGAAAACGCTTTGTCTCTGGATTTTACAAGAAAAAAATAGGTCTGCGCGTCAATTTCGTTCAGTTCGGGAGGAAGATCATTGACCTCGCTGACGAAACGCATAGGCTCAGTAAGACCGAACATCATATCCGAAGCAACGGGACAGGAAAAGGACAGACCCATTTCCCTTGTTCCTCCGAAATCATTAATAAAACGGGGAAACATCCGGCAGGTAAACGGCGTATGCTCCCCTCCTATCGCAATGTGCATATCGCACAGATTCTCCCGATTCAAAAAAGGACAGCGCTTATTATCCGCAAGTCTGAATATAGTATTGCCGAATTCGTCCTTATCCAAAACGCTGTCAATCTTTTTTCTGATTTCACCGGTAAGGGTGGCATAGTATTTGAGAGACGCTTCATCAGCGTCAACCTCCCAGCCCTGACAACAGGAATCCGGGCACGCTCCGGCGATACATTCAAAATCTTTGTAAAAAGACGGTGTTTTTATAATCATGTTTATACCTTATTCATTTTCAAACAGAGGTGTGGAAAAATATCTTTCAGCCGTATCGGGAAGAACGGTCACAACCGTCTTTCCTTTGCCCAATTTTTTGGCAAGCTTTTTTGCCGCGGCTACATTGGTGCCGCTGCTGATACCACACATAATTCCCTCAAGGCGCGCCAGGTCCTTTGAAGTACTGATGGCTTCCTCGTCAGAAATAATGCAGATATCCTCATATATCTTCTGATTCAGTATCTCCGGTATCACGCCGTCGCCGATACCCATCTGGTTATGGGTTCCCACCGTTCCGCCGGCGAGTATTGCGGCATTCTCCGGCTCAACAGCCCATATGGTTATATCGGGATTTTGCGCCTTGAGTACTTCGCCGATACCTGTTATCGTACCGCCGGTGCCGATACCGGAGCAAAAGCCGTGAATCGGTCCCGCGACCTGCTCTAAGATCTCCAACCCTGTATGGTGACGATGAACCATAGGGTTAGCCGGGTTTTCAAACTGCTGGGGTATATAGACATTAGGGTTTTCATCGCGCATCTTCAGCGCGGTATTTAAACATTCCTCTATGCAGTCGCCGATATTGCCCGCGTCGTGGATAAGAATGACCTTTGCGCCGTAATGCTCCACCAGCATTTTTCTTTCCCTGCTTACCGAATCCGGCATTATGATGATCGTTTTATATCCCCTTACTGCACCCACCAGAGCAAGACCTATTCCCTGGTTTCCGCTGGTAGGCTCAACAATTATGGTGTTATCGTTAATAAGGCCTTTCGCCTCAGCGTCACAGATCATATTATACGCAGTCCTGGTTTTTATGGATCCGCCGACATTCAACCCTTCAAATTTCACAAGAATCTCAGCGGAATCCTCTTCCGTCATTCTATTGAGTCTCACCATAGGGGTATGACCTATGGCTTCAAGCACATTGTTATATACCATAAAAATAATCCTCTCTTAACGTATCTAATATATTTTACACACTAAGGCAGAAAAAGGCAATATAAAAATGCGTGATTGCATAAAAATCTTATGTATGATAATATAAAAGATATGGGAGGAGATGAATAAAATGCTAAAGAAATACAAAGGTAATATTCTGTTTTTCTTTGCGGCAGCCATTATCGCGCTGATTGCCGCGTCGTTCTGTGATTTACAGCTTGACAAGCTTCTCAACAATCCTGAAAATATTTTTTCGATATGGTTTCAGAACACCGGTGAAATCCCGTCAAGACTCATCTGTCCCCTTGCCGGCACGGTACTCTTTTATACTTATAAAACAAAGCTTCAAAAAGCGGCGGGTCTTATTATTTCGCTGGGCGGCTCGGCATATCTGGGCTATTATCTTGGAAAATACTTTTTCCTTGAGGAAAACAGGATGCTTTTCAGTATCCTATACGGACTGGGATTCGGAATCGTCTGCCTGACAGTCGGAAGAATGATTACCATACCGGATAGATACAAAGATATACTCCGCGCCGCTGCAATCACAGGAATACTCGTTATGTTCGCTCAGCTGCTTATCATTGAGGGAATGAAATATCTCTGGGGACGTGTCAGATTCAGGGATCTGCTCGCCGCCGGAAGCTACGACGCTTTTACGCCCTGGTACAAGATCAACGGTATCAACGGCAACAAGTCCTTCCCCAGCGGCCATACGGCAGGCGCAGGCATGAGTTATCTTATGATGTTTTTCCCGTACCTTTCGGAAAAGTGGAAGCAGAAATCTCAAATCTGCTTCTGGATACCGTGCGTATATACTTCGGTTGTCGCGTTCACAAGGCTTGTCGTGGGCGCGCATTATCTCAGCGACGTTGCCATGGGCGGTATAGTAAGCTTTGCCGTTGTGCTGGCGGCAATGAAAATTTTTGAAAAAAATTTAAATAAAGCATAAAATGAGTAAAAATAAGGGCTGTGATTTTCACAGCCCTTTTCGTTTAAACTTTGTTGCGAACTTCGTCAAATTCCTGCTGGATCTCCTTTGACGGCGGTGGGGTCAGCAAGGAGACCCCCACGATACACAGGCAGGAGAACAGGAATGCCGGCAGGAGCTCATAAATATCCCATACTCCGCCAAGGGGACGGATAACCAGTTTCCAGAAGAATACCATACAGCCGCCGCCTACCATTCCGGCAATGGCACCGGCGCGGTTGATACGTTTCCAGAACAGGCACATCAGCATCAGCGGACCGAATGTGGCACCGAAACCTGCCCAGGCAAAGCTTACAATCGTAAAGATTACGCTGTCCTCATCCAGAGCAATGATAATCGCAATTACCGTAATGACAAGCAAGGTAATACGGGATATGTTAAGCACCTGTTTGTCGGTTGCTTTGCGGTGCAGCAATCCCTGATAAATATTCTTTGAAAACGCCGAGGCGGCGATAAGCAGATAGGAGTCTGATGAGCTGATTGTAGCGGCAAGAATACCTGCCATAACAAGCCCGGCCAGCAGCGGCGGAAGCAAGTTCGTGGAGAGAAGTATAAACACATTTTCCGCTTCAGACGCGGTAGTCAGCTCGGTAGGATATAAAGTGCGGCCGATAACGCCTATAAACACGGCAACAGCAAGGGAAATCAAGACCCAAACCGTAGCGATGCGGCGGGAACTTGTAAGCTCTTTCTCTGAACGGATAGCCATGAATCTCAGGAGGACCTGCGGCATACCGAAATAACCAAGTCCCCATGCCAGGGTCGAAATAATATTAAGGAATCCGTAGCTGCCGGCTTCGCCGAACTGGGGCTCGCCGTTCACAACCTGCTGTACACCGTCAACGGTTTCCGGTGTAGCGATTCCGAAGAACTCAAAGAATCCGGGAATAGACTGCGCGTTTTCAACAACCGCATCTATGCCGCCTGCAGAAACCGTACCGGTAACCACAATAACCACAAGGGCGCAGATCATTACAATCGCCTGCATAAAGTCAGACGCGCTTTCCGCAAGAAAGCCGCCGATTATGGTGTAAACCAGAACAAAAACGGCTCCCACAATCATCATGGGGATATAATCAAAACCGAAGAGCGTTGAAAACAGCTTGCCGCAGGTAACAAGACAGCTTGCGGCATACACGGTAAAGAATATCAGTATAAACAGCGCGGCGATAGTCATGACCACCTTGCCCTGCTCGTGAAAACGGTTGGAAAAGAATTCGGGCAGTGTAATGGCATTTGCCTTTTCACTGTAGCGGCGCAGTCTTTTTGATGTGATAAGCCAGTTAATATATGTACCGGCGGCAAGACCGATAGCGGTCCAGGTGGCGTCGGCAATTCCGCACCAGTACGCAACGCCAGGAAGCCCCATAAGCAGCCAGCCGGACATATCAGACGCCTCGGCGCTCATGGCGGTGACCCAGGGACCGAGGGTACGTCCGCCCAAAAAATAGTTATCCGAGTTCTTGTTTGCCTTTTTCGCAAAAGCAAGACCGATTCCGATTACAGCCGCCATATAAACGATCATTGTAATCATGATTTGAACAGTATCTTTCATAAGCTCCTCCGATTCATAAAAATATATTACCATTATAATTTACTTTATTTAACAAGTCAAGGTAAAACAAGGAAGCATAAAATATCATAATTCTCATCATTTACTCTACAAATTATCAAATAAAGAATTGGAATTCAAATGAAAGCAAATCCTTTTGTGTCCACTGATAAAGACGGATTCAAGCGAACATGTCATTCACATAAAAAACGGTATGTATCCAAATAGATACATACCGTTTTTGGTGCGAGAGACGGGACTTGAACCCGTACGAGTCGCCCCACACGCCCCTCAAACGTGCGCGTCTGCCGATTCCGCCACTCTCGCGTCAACGATAAGAATTATAGCAAAGCGTGCTGAATTTGTCAACACTTTTTTAAAATAAGGTTAAAAAAGTTTGGGAATATAATCCGGACTGTCAATGATTACGGACGGAGAAGCGGAAAACAGGCACGCAAAACTGCGAAACCCCCAGGAGCATCCAACGCTCTCCACACCGGCGTTTTTCGCAGTATAGATATCCACATCACTGTCACCGAAAAAAATCGCTTCTCCCGGCGTGCAATCAAGCTTTTTCAGGGCAAGATTCGCCGTATACGGATCAGGTTTTTTAGCAACATCCTCCGTGGCGCCGATGATCACGTTAAAATAATCTTTTCCGAAAAGGGTCTCCACCATTTTAACGGCACATTTATGAGGTTTATTCGTAACCACCGCAAGTTTTACGCCCATTTCCCTGATTTTATCCAGCGCTTCTCTGACACCGTCATAAACATAGGCGTTATCAAGAAGCATTTCATTGTACTTTTCCTGAAAAAGCTCCAGTGCCTTTGTGAGCTCCTCGTCGGACAGCTTATGCTCAAAAGCTCTGTCAAGGAGCTTTCTGGCACCGTTACCGACAAAGGAAATATAATCCTCCTTCGTCCATTTTGCTTCAACGCCATAGCTTTCAAGCACGCTTGCGGTAGCTCTGCCCAGATCCTCGGCAGTATTGACAAGAGTACCGTCCAGGTCAAACAAAGCCGCTTTAATCATACAAATCACTCAAATCCTGTTCTTTTTTCTTCTTTGCGTTTGAAATCAGTTTTATCACGATAACGACAACCGCAACGGAGCCTATAACGGCGCATTCAATATAGATTTTCCTGTTCTGCTCTTCGTTATCCGCGGAGAGCTTTCCGCTTTTGACCTGCGTCCAGAGATTGTTCTGCAGCTCAATAATATTCTGCGGAAGATTTTTAAAGGATTGAGATTTCACGTCGTCCGAGGTATAGATGACCTCGCTGCCGTAAAGAGAGCTTTCCTCGTTATTTTCAACTGTAATATTAGGAGAACGGTAATATATATACTCCGAATTCTCATAGGCTACCTGAGGCTCGTGCATAAAATTGATAAACGCCTCCCCGCCCCTTTTATTCTGGGAGCAGGTGGGAATACAGAACGCGTCATAAAAGAAATTTACGCCTTCTTTGGGAAAACAGTAGCCGAGATCCTCATTGTTTTCAACCATCAGCAGATAGTCGCCGGCATAGTATACGCCAAGAGCGTATTCGCCGCTCTCCATGAGATTGAAAATCTCGTCCATAACGTAGACCGGATTTGTTTTATCCTTCTGCTCGGCAAGAAGCTGGGCGCAGTCCACCCAGTCCTGCTCCACGGTTGAATTGAAATCCTTACCGAGAACAGCCTGCGCAATGGCAAAAGCGTCGCGGGAATTATTAAACATCAGGACTTTGTCCTTATACTGCTCGTCCCAGAGGACTTCCCAGCTGTCCGGCTCCTCGGAAACCAGAGTCTTGTTATAAATCAGAATCGTTGTTCCGATGTTATAGCAAACACTGTATAGCTGATCCGGGTCATAATAGAGGTGCTGATATTCCTCGCTGATATATTTCATATTCGGAATATTGTCATAATCAAGGGGCAGAAGCATTTCCTCGTCAATCAGGCGGTCGATCATATAATCGCTGGGAACGATCACATCGTAGGACACACCGCCGCCGGCAAGCTTGGAATACATATTCTCATTGGACTCAAAATTGGTGTAATTGACAGTGGCGCCGGTCAGGCGTTCAAACTCGCTGACAACGTCCATTGAGCCTTCGCTTCCGTCGGAGATATACTCTCCCCAGTTATAAACATTTACCGTTGTGCCCTGCAATCCTAAATTTTTATAATACTCGATCTGTTCATCGGTAAAGTATGCATCCTCAGCATAAGCCGTAAACGGAAACGAACAGACGCAGAGAATCAGCGATAAGATCAGTGCGGTATATTTTCTCATTTCACATCACGCTTACCCTTACTGTCCGCTCTTGACTGAGCAAAATTCATTAAGATCAAAAGAACGAGAATGACAACAAACATCAGCGTGGAGAGTGCGAACATATCCGGCTTTACTCTCTTTTTTGTCATGGAAAAGATATAGATCGGCAGAGTCTGGAAACTGGGTCCGTTTGTAAAATAGCTTATGATGAAATCGTCCAGGGAAAGAGTAAAGCTCATGACAAAGCCCGTGATGATACCGGAAACGATCTCCGGCATAACAACCTTGAAAAAAGCCTTCCACGGCTTACAACCAAGGTCAAGCGCCGCCTCGTATATATGCATATCGAACTGCCTGAGCTTTGGCATTACATTTAAAATAACATACGGCAGAGCAAACGTGACATGGGCAATCAGCAGCGTCCAGAATCCCAGTACATCGCTTTTGTTCACAAGTGTACCGGCGAACACAAACAGCAGCATCATGGAAATGCCCGTAACAATCTCCGGATTCATCATGGGTATATTGGTCGCCGTCATCATAGCCTTTTTGTAAAGCTTATTTTTCGCGTTAAAAAGTCCGACTGACGCAAGAAGTCCGATAACAGAGGCAATCACGGCAGTACAGACCGCAAGGATCACCGTGTTTTGCAGTGAATCCATCGCCGCGGCGTCATTGAACATCTCACTGTACCAGTGAAGAGAAAATCCGCCGAAGGTATACGTACTGGGCGTGGAGTTAAAGGAAAAAAGCATCATTACCGCAATAGGTGCGTAAAGAAAAATAAAGATCAAAGCGATATAAAATCTGGATAAAACAGAGGTCTTTTTTTTCATATCACAACACCTCCGTCATTCTTGTCATCAGCGCCGAAATAATTCATTACGCCCAGACAAATTAAAATCAAAATCATCAGGACAAAGGACAGCGCCGCGCCCAGATTATAGTTATTGGCGCTTTGAAACTGTGTTTCAATAACGTCTCCGATCAAAACGATCTGGCCGCCGCCCAGTTTCTGCGTAATATAGAAAGTGGAAACGCACGGAACAAACACCATAGTAATTCCGCTGAGTACACCCGGCATGGAAAGCGGAAGCACTACCCTGCGCATGACCTGAAATCTATTGGCGCCAAGATCTTCCGCCGCTTCGATCAAGGAATGATCCATTTTTGAAATAACGGAATAAATAGGCAGTATCATATATGGCAGAAAATTATACACCATACCGAGAATCACGGCGCCGCCTGTGTTGATCAGTTTTAACGGCTCCAGACCGATTGCGGTCAGAACTGTATTGATAATACCCGTATCGCCGAGGATAGTCATCCAGCTGTATGTCCTGATCAGGAAATTCATCCACATAGGAAGCATAACCAGCAGAACCATCATCTGCTGTCTTCTGATGCTGAATTTTGAAAAAATATATGCAAAAGGATAGCCGATTACAAGACAAATAGCTGTTGCCGCAAGTCCGTATAAAATGGATAAAAGAATCGTTGGAATATAAGACGGTATCTGCGAAACGCTGTCCAGAGAAAAGGCGCCGGTCCTGTCCGTAAAGGTATAATATGCCACCATAATAAGTGGGGCAATGATAAAGAGCAGGGCCCAGACGAGGTATGGCTTGTCCAACAATTTGTTTTTCCGTCTATTCATCCTCGCCGTCCTCCCAGTTATACGAAGCGTCGGAAATATGGTCCATTTCATCGGAGAAGGAGGAATAGTCGCCGAACTCGCCGCTGTATTCGCTTCTGTTCATGATATGAATCGCGTCCGGCTCAATATACATACCGATCTCTTCGCCCACCTTATGATTTTCCTCAGTGGTCTGAATCATCCATATAAATCCGTCCACGTCCACAAGTATCTCAAAGTGAACCCCCTTAAAGGTCACACTTGTAATCTTACCCGTTAGAGAAGCTTTTGCGCCGGGTTCAACGATTTGAATATCCTCGGGTCTTACAACCGCCTCAACCAAAGTGTTCTCACCGAAGCCCGCGTCAAGACACTCAAAGGTAACGCCGCCGAAAGATACCAGATAATCCTTGAGCATAACGGCGTCTACAATATTGGACTCCCCGATAAAATCAGCCACGAAGGCATTGACCGGCTCGTTGTAAATGTCCTGAGGCGTGCCTATCTGCTGTATCTTGCCTTTATCCATAACCACAACGGTATCGGACATGGACAGGGCTTCTTCCTGGTCATGGGTGACATAAATAAAGGTTATGCCGAGTCTTTTCTGAATAGCCTTGAGCTCAGTCTGCATATCCTTTCTCAATTTAAGATCAAGCGCGCCGAGCGGCTCGTCCAGCAAAAGCACATGGGGATTATTCGCCAGAGCGCGGGCAATTGCCACACGCTGCTGCTGACCGCCGGAAAGGGAGTCGATGCTGCGCTTTTCAAACCCCTTGAGGTTTACAAGTTCCAGCATCTGCGCTACGGTCTGCCTGATCTCCTCCTTGGACTTTTTCTGAATTTGAGGACCGAAGGCAATATTTTCATACACGTTTAAATGCGAAAAAAGAGCATAACGCTGGAAAATGGTATTCACCCTTCTCTTGTGAGGCGGAACACCGTTAATCTTCTTCCCTTCAAAGATGATATCTCCCTCGTCGGGGTCAATAAATCCCGCAATACAGCGAAGGGTTGTGGTCTTACCACAGCCCGAAGGTCCAAGCAGCGTTATAAACTCTTTTTTGTTTATATATAAATTCAGTTTATCAAGCACGACATTATCGCCGTACTTTACGGTAATATTCCTGAGATCAATTAACTTTTCCAATATACACATCCTCATTCCAGCCGGGCTGCCGGCTTACACGATTTAACGAGCTGATAAAACAGCACGTCATAGAATTAAATATATAAAATAAAGTATAAAATGTCAATATATTTTTTTCATAATTTCCTCGCCTTTTTCAGCTTTTTCAATGGTATCCCTGACCTGTTCAAAATCGCATACCATGGATTTTGGCTTCATAAGGCAATTATCCATACCAAACGGGACAAAATAATAGTGCTTGTAGTTCAGCAGCATACCGATATTTTTGGCGGCGGCTCCCAGCGCATCGTTGGTTGACAGTCCGATAACAACGGGTCTGTTATTTCTCAGATGGCTTTTCGCAGCCATGGTAACGGCGGTGTCCGTAATACCGTTTGCCAGCTTGGCGAGTGTATTTCCCGTACAGGGAACGATGGCAAGGACGTCAAACATTTTTTTCGGACCTACAGGCTCTGCCTGTTCTATTGTGTGTATGATACTATTGCCTGTTATCTGTATCAGTTTATTCTGTATATCAACAGCGTCACCGAACCGCGTATCTGTTGAATACGCGTTTTCGCTCATAACAGGAGTGACGTTATGCCCCGCCTGAACAAGCGTTTCAAGAGCGTGAATGGATTTATCAAAAGTACAGAAGGAACCCGTTAAGCAATAACCGATATTCAAGAAAAATCCTCCTTTATGATTTGATGTATTGTTTTTCCTATTAAATAGCCGGCTGTCTTTTTGGAATAACGCGACGGCAGACGCTTGCCGTCAATCAGCTTTATCCCCTTTGACTTGGCGTAAAGCGTATCTACACCGCCCGGGAACGAAGCAAGATCGATAAGCGTAATGTCGCTGTCCAGTGCATCCAGCTCAGCCTTGGTGAAAATAATGTGGGGAACCGTGTTGAATACGATATCATAATCGTTTTTTATGGAAAGCTCGTCAAAGGTTATATGCTTTGCTCCGTTGAATCTGGAAAGCACAGTGCTCTCCTTGCTGCGGGAGCATACCGTCACATCCGCTCCCAGCGCCGACAGCGCCTTGTGCAGAGCCTGAGCAATCCTGCCGTAGCCGGTGATAAGAACCTTTGAATTATAAATGGACATATTTGAATTTTCCTTATAAAGCGCGATTGCTCCCTCAGAGGTTAAAAACGCGTTTTCAAGCAAAAAAGATCTGATCTTGTTATAATCAAAGCCCTTATAATCACCCATACCGTAAAACACCGTCTTACCCTCCAGATTTTCAAACATATATTCCTTTGCGGGAATCGGTAAAATAATAAAATCCGCCGATGAAATGTTATCAACATATACATAACCCTTATCGGCAAGATACTCCTTTGCGTATTCCAGTCTTTCATCAGTTAAGTAAGGAATGGTAAAAGTTTTTAATTTCATAAATAACACCTCATCT
This sequence comes from Eubacterium sp., assembly GCA_017886765.1. Lineage (GTDB taxonomy): Bacteria > Bacillota > Clostridia > Oscillospirales > Acutalibacteraceae > Eubacterium_R. Next base: position 67,487 of record JAGHJI010000057.1, on the reverse strand, counting down.
ATGGTGAACAGAATCAGGACTTGCCATAATTTGTCACCTATCCCTATATACTATGAAAGAAAAAAATATTAGTTAATGCTCAACTTGTTATTTATTTTCATATCAAAAAGTAGTATAATATAAAAAATCGTGTTTTACGGAGGTATCTCTGATGGATATAGATAAAATATTAAAAGAGGTAAAAAGAGTCCATTTTATCGGTATCGGCGGATCGGGAATGTGTCCCCTGGCTGAAATTCTTCTTTCACTGGGATATGACGTTTCCGGCTCCGACAATAATGATACCGAAACATTCAGAAAAATTGAAAAGGAAGGTGCCAAGGTTTATCTGGGACAGGTTAAGGAAAATCTGTCCGACGATATTGAACTTGTAATTTACACCAACGCGATCCTGCCCGGAAACGAGGAGCTGGAATACGCAAAAGCGCATTATCCCTGCTTTGAGCGCGCGGAACTTCTGGGCGCGATGAGCAGAATTTTTTCAAACTGCATAGGCGTCTGCGGCACGCACGGAAAAACCACAACCACCTCCATGATTACCCAGATTCTTATGGAAGCAGGTCTTGACCCCAGCGCTGTTATCGGCGGCAAGCTGCCTCTTATCGACGCCTACGGAAGATACGGTCACAGCCAGAACTTTGTCTGCGAAAGCTGTGAATTTAATAACACGTTCTTAAAAATGAATCCGGATATTGCGGTTATTCTGAATATTGACGAGGACCATCTGGACTTTTTTAAAAACCTTGACAACATAAAAAAATCTTTCAGGGCGTTCGCTGATAAAACCACAAAAACCATTATATACAATGGGGATGATAAGAACACCGTTGACACGCTTAAGGGTATTACCGGCAAAAAACTCGTAAGCGTCGGCAAAAGCGACAGCAATGAATGGACCGCTAAAAATATAAACGTTCCCGGCGGATTCAAATCCTGCTATGATGTGTATCACAACGGCAAATTTGTTGCAAAGGCTGAGCTTTCCGTTCCCGGTGAGCACAATGTCATAAATTCCCTTTGTGCCTTTGCCGCCGCCTATGAAAGCGGAGCGGATGCAGAGAGCATATGCAGAGGACTTAAAGACTTCGGCGGCGCGTCACGGCGTTTTGAACTTTTGGGAGAATATCACGGCATTACTTTTGCTGACGATTACGCCCACCATCCCACTGAACTTAAGGCGACTCTTGAAGCGGCTATGAAAATGGGCTTTCATCACGTGTGGGCAGTCCACCAGCCCTTTACTTTTTCAAGAACGGCAATGCTGCTTGACGATTTCGCAAAGGTTTTGCAGATACCCGACAGATGTGTTATCTCCGCCATTATGGGCAGCAGAGAAGTGAATACCATAGGTATAAAGGCAAAGGACCTGGCAGACAAAGTACCCGGTTCTGTTCAGCTTGATACCTTTGAGGAAATCTGCGACTATGTTCTCGCCAACGCGGAAGAAGGTGACCTGGTTATTACACTTGGCTGCGGCGATATTTACAAGGCGGCAAGAATGATGGTAAACAGAATGAAAGAAAAATAAACAAAAGAAGGGACACATAACGTGTCCCTTTTCATTGCTAATAATAATTATTTAAAATATCTCTTTATCCTGTTTTCAATTTTAAGCTTATATATTTTTGAAAGATTTACAAGTATGATATCATAAAAAACAAATAATACATTCATCAGCACGGCAAAAAGAACGATTACCCATTTCCCCTCTCCCTCAGCCAGAAAAGGTATGCCGAACACATACACAAGAATAAGCTGGACAAGAAACAGCAGAACATTAAACATCAAAAACTTTATCAGATATCCTACCGGAGCCATCCGGATTTTATTTATGCTGTCCTGAATAATTGGATAAAAGCCGAAAAACATAACATACATCAGCATACATTCTTTATCTGCCACAAGTATAAAAGACAGGGCGGATGTGGCTGCGTAAGTTATCCAAGCGCTTGATGTACCAAAAGTACTTTTAAGCATGACCATAAACAGTCCGACAATCATGGGCATAGCATAGGCAAGGAAAAAGGCGATTCCCTCCAGAAAAAGAAGAACTACAGAAAGCGCCGTTACTATGCCGCATACTGCAAGACGCGTTGCATTTTTCATTTCAACACCTGCACTTTTTAATAAATTAAGCATATCATTATTCTCAAATTATGTAAATAGTGTGAATAATGAGTTAATTATTTGTTCATTTTTTATGATTTCCCTTTACTTTTAATAAAAAAAATATATAATTTATATATATCTATTTTTATGTCTCAAGGAAGAGGTGTACATATTGAAAAAGATATTCATACTTCTGCTGGCTCTTGTTGTAGTCGTATCCTGCGTTTTTGCGGCATGCTCCAACAGTGAAAGCGATAATGAAACAACCGCTGCCGGATTAGAAAACAATGACAACGAATTCGGTTTTGAAACACAGGAAGTGACCGATGAAAACGGTGAAACCGTTACGGATGAAAACGGAAATCCGGTGACCACGCAGGTTGCCGTTATTTATAAAACCGACAAAAACGGAAAAAGATACGCACAGGTGCTTGACGCTGACGGAAACCCCATTGAGGGAGAAACGATAGCAGTTAACGATCAGGATGATTCAGGCAGTAACGGCAACAGCTCAAACCGTGAGGAAGAAGAAAACAATACGACCACTTCCGCTCCTGAAACTACGGGAACGACAAAAAAGAACGTTTCTCTCACTGAATCAGACGGAACAACTGAGTTTAACGGAAACGAAACCGTACCCAAAACATCTGACACAGGTACTGAGGTAAACTTTTCGGTAGAGGATCAGAATATAATCAAATCCATGCTTGAGGTACCGTATCTGTACCTTGCAAGCTATGAGAATTCGGACGGTGTGCCTATGGAGATTGCCGTACACACTGCGGTCTGGATGGCGGAACGTGACGGCAGCTCGAGGAACACTTATCCGGCAAGCCCTGTTGTGCTTAATCTTTTTAAATATTACGGACAGACTGTTATAAATTTCAAAACCCTTTGCAACAAAGCTGCCGATTCGGCGGACGCCCCTATTCAGTATATTAAAAGCAACGACACCTTTGAGATATCAAATTATACATCAAAGGTGCAGACGGTTTCCATCACAAAAATTGAGGATCTTGGCAACAACAATTTTTATAAAGTAACAGCCAGCGTATCCGGCTGCAACAAAAAGAGGGTTGTTGCAATTATTCAGAAAAACCGGCTTGACTCATCTCTGGGCTTTTCAATAAAAGCGCTTAAATGGTCATAAATACTGTAACGATAAAACAGAGCGGTTCAATTGAACCGCTCTGTTTTTTTATTCTATTTGCGTTTTCTCTTCTTCACTGCCCTACCGAGCAATACTGCTGACGCGCCGACTGCCGCCAGTCCCGCAATACTGCCGAAAAGAGCGGGAAGAAACACATGCTTATATTCATAATAGCCGTGATTCGCCTTATATATATTGGTTACTTTATAATCCACCAGATCGTCAAACAACAGTATTTCCGACTCAAAGTCCGTTAAATCCGCTTCATTCAGAGTAATGGTACGCACGCCGTGATGGTTGCCGTAACTGTAAAAGCCTACCCCGGGCACAGCCACAAGCTTGATACCCTGATATTCTCCGGCAAAGTCATTCACATGGTCGTGGCCGAAAAAGGCGCCGACAATATCCTCCTGCTCCACCCAACTGTCAAACTGACCGTGGTTTACATCGGGAGGACAAGGTCCTTCATTAAGCGAGCCCTGATAAATATAATCCGGATTGGCAACATAATACTTATCATTTCTGGAACCGTGCCCCCGTACGGCACCCTTGGTTGACTTGGGCACTTCGTTAAACATTTCATAGACCTCCGGCACCGCAATATGCTGAAAAAGGAGGGACGGTACAGGCACTCCGCCGTTCGCTTCTTTCAAAGCGTCGGAGGTTTTACGGTACCACTGTATCTGATCCTCATGGACATATCCGTATCCGCCGCCCTCTTCCTCCGGCGTATAGGGATTGGAATCCATGAACCAGAGGTTGAAAATATCTTTTTCGCCTGCGCTGTCCTTTATCGGCAGATTGTAATTTCCGACCCCGGTCATCTCCTCGCCCTCAACGGCAAGACAAGTCTCATATTTCTGAAAACAGGACAGAATAAATTCCTTGGCTTCCTCTTCTGTCATGCCGTTTTTCTCATCAGTCAGACCCTCGTGATCGTGATTTCCGAATACCAGAGCGAAAGGGATGCCTCTGTCGTCAATGGCTTTTGCAACAATATCCACCGCTTTCTCTGTCTGCGCCTGATCCACATTTTTCCACCACCCCGCGATATTGTCTCCCGTCAGGGCAATAAAATCGGGGTCAGCCGCGTCAATCGCCGCGTTGATTAAATCTACCGTTTCTTTCTGCGGCGTATTGGTATCCTGAATATCGGATAAAATCAAAATTTTAAATTTTCCGTTTTTAAACTGAAGCGGCGCTTTTGCATAATCAGCCGCAGGTATAACACACTGCGGTGCAGCAGTCAGCGTCATAGCGGCGGCCATAAATAAAGCGAATAATTTATTTTTCTTTTTGCTTTTTCGCAGCATATTCCCTCTCCTTGATTGCAATAACCATTAAAAAATGATACCGGATTTTTTATATTTGCGGTTTTTCATCATAAAATCCGTTATTGCTTTATTGTATAAATCGGGAGCCGTGTAACAGTTCCGGGCGTGTACAGCGTTTTCAACAGCCAACAGCTCCTTGGGAGCGGTACAAGCGGCATACAGCTCACTCTGCATATAAAATGGAACATAATCATCTTTTTTCCCGTGAATGAAAAGCACGGGAACAGCCGCTCTTTTAACTGTTTCAATCGGCGCTGCATCCTTAAACGAATAACGAGCGTAACACCTGCAGTACAAATCACATATGTAAAGCAGAGGAAATGCCGGAAGATGAAAAGACGTTTTCAACTGATATGCAAATTCATTCCAGGCGGAGGTATAAGAACAGTCGGAAATCACGCCGCGAACGTTTGTATTTTTCAGCCTGTCGCTCATCATAAGCACCGTAGCCGCCCCCATGGACACACCCAACAGAAACACGTCATAATCCGGAAATCTTTTTTGCGTATAATCAAGCCACTGAAACGTATCCTTGGATTCGTGGGTGCCGTAGCCCATAAATTTTCCGTCGCTGATACCGCAGCCCCTGTGCTCCGGCAGGACAAGCGTATAGCCTTGTTTGTAAAGTTCCGGAATCATAAAGCAGAACTCCCCCAAAGCATTACTCCTCGCACCGTGACAAGCTATTACAACACACCCGTTTGGAAAGCGCGGACGGAGTACGTGTCCCCTTAGTTTGGCTGAATCGGGCGCTTTGAGCGTAATATCCTCAAAAGGCAGCTCCTTCAATCTTTCTTCCGCCCGGGCGGCATCCTCCGGATAAGAATCGGGAACACCGCTTCCTGCCAAAAATTTTTCTACAAGACGCACAATAAAATCAGGAACTGAAATCGGCTTTGTACATATTAAATTGCTGAGAATCAGACCGCATAATAAAAAGGTAATGATAATCAGAACAACAAGGATTACGATTATAGTTAGAATTGCCGTTTTCAAATTACGCCTCCGTTACAGTATCAATACGAGCGTCTTAACTAATATAATTTTTCTCCGTTTTCTATGGCCGTGATCTGATCAACACGCTTCTGATGCCTTCCGCCCTCAAACTCTGTATTGAGGAACACCTCCACAAGCTCACAGGCAAGACCGGCGCCGATTACCCTGTCGCCCAGACAAAGCACATTGGCGTCATTATGCGCCCTGGTAAGCTTGGCGCTGAAATAATCGGAACAGCAACAAGCGCGGATGCCCTTTACCTTATTTGCCGCCATGGAAATACCCACACCCGTGCCGCAACAGAGTATTGCCTTGTCGCATTCTCCGGACACAACCTTGTCGCAGGCTTTCTGAGCCGAAATCGCGTAATCGAAGCGTTCGGGTGTATAACAGCCCACGTCTATGTAAGCAATATTATTTTTCTCCAGATATTTTTTTATTTCCTCTTTCAGCGGAAATCCCGCGTGGTCACTTCCTACAGCTATCATTTATATTCTCCTTTTTACTGACTCTTTTTTAATTTCAGTTCACGCTCTGCCTGACTCATTCGCAGATAAACGGGCATCAGCGCCGAAGCTGAAATTTTTTCTTTATGCAACGCCGCCCTTGAGACGCCGATACCGTTTTGGTACCTGACGTTTTCATCGGCAAGGGCAACATGATCCATTCCGATATGATTATAACAAAGCTCGGCTCCGTCGCCGGCCAGGATTACGTTTTCATAATCCGCAAGTTCCTTTTTTAAATCGTCCAGAGAGATTGCTCTGTCCTCGCAAAGTCTTGTCACAACACCATTTTGGACTCTGAAAAGCGCATTGTAGAACTGCATACGCCTTGCATCCATCACCGCGCATACTACCGTGTTTTTATCTGTAAAATTATATGCAATTGCCTCCAGCGTTGAAACACCAATACAGGGTATATCTCCCTCAAACGCCAAACCTTTCACAGTCGCCACACCGATACGTACTCCCGTAAAAGAGCCGGGGCCGGCAGTGACCGCAATGGCGTCCAGATCACGGAAAGAAAAGCCCTCCATCACCCTTTTTATCATCGGCAGGAGCGTTTCACTGTGCGTGAGTCCCGTATGGATAAATTCACTTTTTATCACTCTGTCCCCGTCAGTAAGAGCGACGGAAGCCGTAACCGCTGACGAATCAACCGACAAAATCATGCCTGTACCTCTGCCTTGCGATAAATTTTAAATTCTCTTGTATTCTCATCTGTCTTCGCTATTTCCACAATAACGGAATCATCGGGCAGAGCGCCGTAAATATTCTCGCTCCACTCAACGGCAATATAAGCGTCCGTGCCGAGAAAATCGAAAAAGCCCGTGGAGTACAAATCATCCCAGCCCTCAACGCGGTACATATCAAAATGGTAAAGCGTATTTGCATTGCCCATATATGTGTTGCAGATTGCAAATGTTGGAGAAGAAACGTCCGCATCAATGGAAAGTCCCCTGGCAAGCCCTGTGGTAAAAGCTGTTTTGCCCATGCCCATACCGCCCAGAAAGGCGATGACTGAACCTTTAGGCAATTCTTTCGCGATACGCTCACCCAGCGCCACCGTTTCCTCATAACTGTTTGTTTTATATTTTCTCATCAGAACAGTCCCACGGTATTGCCGTTCTCGTCAATATCAATGTTGTATGCCGCGGGATTTTTTGAAAGACCGGGCATAGTCATGATCGAACCGGTCTGGCATACCACAAAACCGGCGCCGTTTGACAGACTCGCGGAGGAAACCGTGATTCTGAAATGCTCCGGTCTGCCGAGAGCGGCCGGGTCATCAGACAAGCTGTACTGCGTTTTTGCCATACAAACGGGCATTTTATCCGCGCCGAGAGCGATGAATTCGTCCAGACTCTTTTTAGCGTCCTTAGTATAATCCACACCGTCTGCGCCGTATATTTCCCGGGCAATCGTATCTATTTTTTCATAAAGCGGCATGTCACTGTCATAAAGAAAATGAAAATGATTTTCTTTTTCGCAGGCATCGGCAACCTTCTGCGCCAGCTCCTTTGAGCCTTCGCCGCCCTTGGCAAAACATTTTGTAACAGAAAAATCAACGCCCTTGCTTTCACAAAACTGCTTGACAAACTCGATTTCCCTATCGGTATCGGCATAAAAATGATTGATTGCCACAACAACGGGCACACCGAATTTTTTCAGATTATCTATATGGGCGCCGAGATTTGAACTGCCCTTTTTGAGCGCCTCCATATTCTCCTGCGTAAGCATATTCTTTTCAACGCCGCCGTTATATTTCATGGAACGCACCGTTGAAACCAGAACAATGCAGGAGGGCTTAATGCCGGCAAAACGGCATTTGATATCCAGGAATTTTTCCGCTCCTAAATCCGAGCCGAAGCCGGCCTCGGTAATGCAGTAATCACCGAGTTTCATAGCCGCCTTTGTGGCGCGGATCGAATTACAGCCGTGGGCGATATTCGCGAAGGGGCCTCCGTGCATGATTACCGGCGTATTTTCAAGCGTCTGGACAAGATTCGGTTTGATTGCGTCCTTAAGAAGAACGGTCATTGCGCCGTCCGCCTTAATATCCCGGCAGTAAACAGGCTTACCGTCATAGGTATATGCCACAAGAATGTCTCCGAGCCTTTTCTTCAGGTCAAATACATCTTCGGCAAGGCACAATATCGCCATAACCTCCGAGGCAACTGTAATGATAAAATGATCCTCACGGGGGATTCCGTTCAGTCTTCCGCCGAGGGAACACACGATGTTTCTAAGCGCGCGGTCATTCATATCCAGACAGCGCTTGATCATCACGCGCCGCTGGTCAATACCAAGTTCGTTACCCTGCTGAATATGATTGTCAAGAATGGCGCACATCAGGTTGTTGGCACTTGTAATGGCGTGCATATCTCCGGTGAAGTGGAGATTTATATCCTCCATAGGAACGACCTGAGAATATCCACCGCCGGCAGCTCCGCCTTTTATACCGAAAACGGGACCCAATGACGGCTCACGAAGAGCGATGACCGCCTTTTTCCCGATTTTAGCCATACCCTGACCAAGACCGATGGAAACAGTGGTCTTGCCCTCACCTGCCGGTGTGGGATTAACGGCGGTTACAAGAACAAGTTTTCCGTCCCTTTTATCTTTCAGTTTATTTAACGCATCATCAGACAGCTTTGCCTTATAGTGACCGTAAGGCTCGATATCGTTTTCATCAATACCGATCTCTGCCGCGATTTGTGCAATTTTTTTCATCTTAGCCTGCTGGGCAATTTCAATATCAGTAAGCATAGCAAACGCCCCTTTATTTTTGTCAAGGTGGCTTGATTTCGACACCTTAGGTTATTATAGCATATGAAATATAGTATTCCAAGTATTAAATTTAACAAAGTTGACATAATTTTGCTCTTGACTTGAAAAGGCATCCATATTTTAATATAATATACATGAGGATTGCATCCGGAAAGGAGGGTTACGCCTGAGATAATGAAACAAAATAAAATAGGATTTTTCGGCGGACTTGATTTTGTAACGCTTATCACGGCTCTTATCTCCTCTGCTTACGGGCTGGTGCTTGTTTACAGCGCCACGTATTCAAGCCTAAGCGACGGCAGCGTAATCTCCGGCGGCGTCAGATCCATGCTTGTATCCGTTTTTGCCGGTATAGTCCTTGCGCTGATTCTGTGCAACATCGACTATGAGATCATCTCCAAGCTGTGGCCCATTATCGCCGCAGGGTGTATACTTCTGATGATCGTGACCCTGATTTTCGGACAGGCTGCCAATCCGGACAGACCGGACGCGAGGTCATGGCTCGATTTAGGTGTATTTACCTTTCAGACCTCGGAGCTGTTAAAGGTCGGTTTTATCATCTCTTTTTCCTATCATCTGGATATGGTAAAGGATAAGATCAACCGTCTGAAAACCATTGTGCCGCTGGTTATTCACGGCATGATACCGATCGCGCTCGTCATTGCAACCGGCGACGCGGGTTCGGCGCTTGTATTCCTCATTATGTTTATCGGCATGCTGTTTTTCGCGAAAGTGCATATCGGGTACTTCATTGCCGGTATATGCGCGCTGATTGTAGGCTTTGCCGCAGCGTGGAGGATGGATATTATCAACGGTCTCCAGCGGGAGAGAATAACCGCGCTGTTTTACCCTGAGCTTTATGAAGATACGCTGTATCAGCAGACAAACGGAAAAATCGCTATGGGCAGCGGCGGCTGGTTCGGTCAGGGCTTTCTCAACGGCAGTATGACGCAGAGCGGAGCTGTCCCCGTAAATGACAACGACATGATCCTGTCCGTTGCCGGCGAGGAATTCGGGTACGTGGGAACAATGATTGTAATACTCCTGCTGCTCATTCTTACTTTGAGGGTGCTTTTCACCGGACTCAAAGCAAGGGACAACGTAGGCTACCTGATGTGCAGCGGCATTGCCGTTATGCTGTTCGCTCAGATATTTATCAATGTAGGAATGGAGCTTTCTATCCTGCCGACCATCGGCATTACGCTTCCCTTATTTTCCGCAGGCGGCTCGTCGTCGATCTGTATCTATCTGGCGCTGGGTATTGAGATGAGCGTTTACAGATTTTCAAAATCCCAAAGCCGGGCATTATTTTACACATCATAATATATCAAATATATTTAGAAAACAGGTCTGATGATTCCGTTCATCAGACCTGTTTCAGCGTGTAGAAAAAGTCAAAGAATAGATTTCTACACGCTGTTAGACTGCGAGAAATGGAGATGTAATTTCGTTTTCTTGTGAATGGGTGCTGTACGATGGTACCGCCCCTGAGCAAAAAACGAAAAACGCCGAACAGCGGTAAAGATTCGATATCCTTACCGCTGTTTTTTGTTGCAATCCCTTCGTCAGAACGGGACGGCGGGGACACCGTCCCCTACAAATGAGAATGTAATATTATGCACTTTTATTTCGACGTGGTTCAGCCCACTTTATCGTCAGTCTGAAAGAGGTCTGATGATTCCGTTCATCAGACCTCTTTTTGTTTTAAATATGTTATCAAACTTTCCTTATCATTTTCCAGCTCACCGTCTATCACCTTCTGCAAAAGGAGCGCAAGCTTTTCTCCTATTTCTTCGCCGCGGCAGCCTAAGGAGATCAGATCATAGCCGTTGACCGCAAGCGCTTTCACCGTAAAGGGCTCGCCTTCCCGAATAATCCTGTCCAGTTCTTTCTGCGTGACACCGAGATTTGACAACTCCCGCTCCGTCATTTCGGGATTCTGGGCAAGCTTATCGGCGCGCTTGACCTCTATCAAATCTCTGAGACCTTTCTCCCCCACCTTTGAAAGCCATTTTTTTATTTTTTTTCTGTCCGTACCTATGTGCATATCGTGAATAGGCACAAGAAACATCACACGGTCATATATCTCATTTGGCACCTTAAGGCGTTTCAAAGCTGTTCTGGCATACTCGGCACTTATTTTCTGATGCCCTTTAAAATGGTCGGTTCCGTTTTCGTCTGTTGTTTTTGCATAGGCTTTTCCGATATCATGCAGCAGCATGGTCAGACGCAGAGCCAAATCCTTTGGCGCAGCCTCCACGGATTTACAGGTATGTTCCCAAACATCATATATATGCCATTTTGTATTCTGCGGAATATGGAAGATTGCCAGCAGTTCAGGGATAACAACGCCGATAACCTCTCTGTATTCCATAAGAACGTTAAAAACGTTTTCACCCAGCAGAAGCTTGGATAACTCAGTAAAAATACGTTCGTACGATACATTTTTCAAAAGCTCTTTATTGTTGAATATAGCTTTTTTCGTTTGCGTTTCTATATCAAATGACAGAACGGAGGCGAAACGGATCGCCCGCATAATCCTCAATGCGTCCTCCTTGAATCTTTTATCAGGGTCACCCACGGCTCTGATTATTTTTTTATCCAAATCATCACGCCCGCCGAAAAGGTCGACGATGCCCGCTCTGTCATTATATGCCATTGCGTTTATTGTAAAATCACGGCGTGACAGATCCTCTTTAATGTCCGTTACAAACTCTACATGTTCAGGGTGGCGGTTATCCGTATAAGCGCCGTCGGTTCTGTAAGTCGTAATCTCAAAGCTGCCGCCGTCGGTCACAGCGGTTATGGTGCCATGTTTCAGTCCCGTTTCAATACATTTTATCTGATGATTGTTTAGTATCTTTTCCGTCTCCGCGGGTCTGGCAGAAGTGGTTATATCCATATCATCGCAGGGTCTGCCCATAAGAAAATCCCGCACGCAGCCGCCCACAGCAAAAGCCTCATAGCCTGCCTGCTCCAGTATTTCTATTATCATTTTAGCGTCTGATGCTATTCTCATATGTTTACCTGCCTGAATTTGCTAAGTGTATTTTATCACAAATATAAAAATAATACAATTATGAGAACATTTTTAAATTATTTATTGGCGGCGCTGATAGGCGGATTCGGATACTGTCTGATTGAAATCATATACCGGGGCAGGACCCACTATTCCATGTTTTTCGCCGGAGCGATCGTCCTGAGCACATTTTATTTTATCAGCAAAAATTATGAACTGCCGCTGTGGGCAAGATGCCTGGCGGGCATGCTGATCATAACGGGAATCGAGCTTGTATTCGGTATCGTGTTCAATATTATTTTAAAGGAACATGTATGGGATTATTCCAATGTGCCGCTGAATTTTTTAGGTCAGATATGCGTTCCTTTTTCACTGATATGGTTCGTGCTGTCCGGCGTGACCTTCAAAGTGCTGGAAAAAGTGTAAAGCAGGTCCTTTATAAGACCTGCTTTAACTATATTTCTTTCTTTTTATAAATCGCAACAGACATTATCCATGAAACGACCAGCAACAGCGTAGCGGCTATCACACCGGAGAAAAGCGGCATATTATATTTCCCGGATATCACATTTAATACAGTTTCTAATGAAGCGCTTCCTAATTCCATACCAATGAAGCTCAAAGCAAAAACAATTATAATAAGAACGATATTTACTATTCTGCCTTTAACAGACCCGAATTTGAACACAACGGGTAAATTTACAGATAAAAAGACCGTACCTAATATAAACAGAAATGATGCGTAGGCAAGCAAATCATTTGTATTTGAATAACTTAATCTTCTTAATACTACCAAAACCAAAAACACAATTCCCTCTAATATGAGTCCCGTCAGATATTTAGCAGAAACATAGTCTGACTTAGATACGGGAAGCGTTTGGAAATACAAATCCCATTTTTCCTTTTCATCATACGCGACTAAAGTAACGGGGATCATTGCGGCAAGAATAATTACATAATAATTTAAAAATCCGTATGAATCTGAGAAAGGAATAATAACAAAAAAGACAGCAATAATTATCAATATTGATTTACACGCCTTAAAAAGCAGAGTAAAATCCTTTACCAGCAGACCTTTCAATTTTTATCCCCCTTTACCATAAACACAAATAACTCCTCAATACTGACGGGGCTCACGCTGAATCCCTGAGGTATTTTGCTTCGTTTAACAAGCGCCTGCGCCGAGTAATCAGAAACGCGTTCTCCTATAACCGCCGAAGCGTCAAGCTCACCGAGCTGCTCCGCCGTACAGTGAATGATTGCATATTCCTCCCTGAGTCTGTCTTTTTCTTCATAGAGCAGAAGTTTGCCGTCATGAATAAACGCGATGTAATCACATATTTTTTCAAGATCACTGACGATGTGGGAGGAAATCAGAATCGAATGCTCTTCATCACGGGTAAATTCCAGAAACAGATCCGTTATCTCATCACGCACCACGGGGTCAAGTCCGTTGGTCGCCTCATCAAGTATCAGCAGTTTAGCATGATGGGAAAGGGCAACGATAATGGAAAGTTTCATTTTCATACCGCGTGAAAATTCGCTGAATTTCTTATTCTTCGGTATCTGCAGTTTTTCAAGATAGGCGCTGTACTGTGCGCTGTCCCAGTTTTTAAAAGTAAGGGACATAATTCTGCCGATATCCAGCGCATTGAAACAGCCGCTGAAGCCGGCTTCATCAAGAACAACGCCGATTTCCTCCTTAGCCGCCTTGATCTCTTTCGGATTATCTCTTCCGAGCAGGGTTATTGTACCGCTGTCCTTATGAACAATATCAAGGATGCATTTTATCGTGGTACTCTTGCCGGCTCCGTTTTCGCCGATCAGTCCGAGTATACAGCCGCCGGGCAAGGTCATGCTGAGATGATCAATACCGAAACTGCCGTAGGATTTGCACAAATCTTTTATCTCAATCGCATTCATGGTTATTCCTCCTCCATAATGTTTATCATATCTATAATATCCTGCTTCGTTAAATTACAGGCGGCGGAAAGCTGCATGATTTTTTCTATATATTCCTCAATTTTCCGCAGATTTTCTTCCCGCAGAAGTTCAACATTCTTAGGAGCGACAAAACAGCCTTTACCCGCAACAGTATATATAAAACCGTCACGCTCCAGCTCGTCATAGGCGCGCTTTGTGGTTATGACGCTGATTTTTAAATCCTTTGCGAGATTGCGGATAGAGGGCAATGCCTCGTCTTCCTTTAAAGAACCGTTGATAATCTGATTCTTGATCTGTGTATAGATCTGCTCGTAAATCGAAATTCCGCTTTTATTATCAATGAATATATACACCGACCCGCTCCTTCCTTACTGTATATTTACAGTATATACAGTTAATACACTTTTGTCAATAGAAAAAAGAAAATTAATAAATATTGTATTTTCACCTAAAATACCCTATAATAAATATAGCAACAAAATCAGGGCGGGGCGATACTTCGCCTTGTATAAAAAGTAAGGAGGTTGTGTTATGAAATACGTTTGCGATGTATGCGGATGGGAATACGACGAAGAGAAGGGTTATCCTGAGGGCGGAATCGCTCCCGGCACCAAATGGGAAGATGTACCCGAGGATTTTGAATGTCCCCTTTGCTTCGTGGGAAAAGACCAGTTCTCACAGGCATAATGATCTCATAACAAAAAGAACAGGCGTCAGAAAATTGGACGCCTGTTCTTTTCCTTTATTTGAAAATAATTTTAACGGGATTTTTTTTATTAAACTTTTCAAGCTCTTCTTTCAGCTGGGCAAGCTCATCTTCGTTAAGAGGTTGCTTTTCCTCCGGATAATCCCAGTGCGCGAAAGGATCATCCCTGGTACAAAGCATTTTACCGTCATAAAGCACCCAGGGAAAAACTAAAATCTTACGCTTATTCTTCACATAATAAAGAAGCCCCGTGCTGCCCTTTGACACGTTTTTATAATAGATCAGTCCCTTTGCTTCCTTCATGATGATCCTCACCTGCTGGTCAGGCGGCAGGTTACGGAACTGACGACGGTTAATCAAAGGGAAAATTACGATTCCCAGTACCAATACAACCACAACTATTATAATAATCTGCGTTGCTGTCATTGCTCCACTCCTATTGTGATCATCTCAAAGGGCGTGTATTCAATCACATCGGTTTCACCCTCAACCTCTTCCAGCAGGTTGAGCAGTTTAACCTTTTTATTCAGCCGGATCTTTCCTCTCCTGCCGTCCTGCTCGGAAAGTCGGATAACGGTCATATTGCCGTCCTCAGATTTTTTCATTGCCTGCATATAAAGCGGGGCAAAGTGCTCGCCGTTATATTCGGCGTCCGCTTTCACAAGGGGGATGTTATATTGAAATGCAATACGGTTTATATCTGCTTCAACAGCGTTTTTGCTGTGGGGCATAATCATATAACAGAAATTGTGACGGCCCATATCGCTTGTTACGTCCGGTCTGATGGTGGCGCGCAGCAGAGAGAGAGACATTGTGTTTTCATCAAATCCGATTCCATATTTGCCGTCATTGATCAGCGCTACGCCGCCGTCGGTTTCCGCAAGATCAGCCCACTTGTGGTGGCAGGTCTCAAAACGTGCCTGCTGCCAGCTTGTATTTCTGTGGGTATCCCGCTCAATAAATCCGGCGGAGGTATCGCAAAGCGCTTTGCGTGCCAGCACATTACAGCCGAACTCGGCTTTTGCCAGCCTGTGCTTTTCATTCCAGTCCACGATGTTTTCTACCTCTATACCCCTGCTTCTCCTGAACACACGAACAAGCATTGTCCAGGTTGACTGATCCGTACCCAGCACGGTCTTAAAGGTGGCGCTTTCGCCGTCCTGCTCCCAGAGCGCCAGAGGCTCCATGACCTTGACCTCAATCTGTTTATCCTTGTAATTCGGCAGGATATCCCAGGCGTCGTAATTGCCGGGATAATCCGTATAGATTTTCAGCTTGTTGAAATCACCGCTGACCCATTCCCTGTCGTTTTCCTTATCAAACAGCGAAGCTATGGAGCCGTCCGGATTGAATTTTATCAAGTAAAACGGGGTTTCAACCGTTTCATCCACTGTTATCCATTGACCGCTGAATTTTACCCCTCTGAGTTTCGCGGAGGAAAGGGGCGGAATATTCGGAATCATCCAATTACCCTTTTCACCGCGGCGTGTAGCGGTACCCTTTCTGTTGGGCACAAAGGTCAGCGCGTCTCGTTTGAAATTCAGCGTGTTGAAATATTTTGAGCCGGTGCCGATGATCTTATCCAGGCCATCCTCAATCTCCCTGTAATCCGCCATAGCATCCTCATATACCGGATGGATATGCGAACCGGGCAGAATATCATGGAACTGATTAATCAGCAGTTTTTTATAAAGCCGGGTAATTTCCGCCGTATGATCCTCGCCCCGCAAAACCGACAGCATTTCCGCATCACGCAGCTTATACTCCAGATGCCGGTTGGCGCGCTTTAAATCGGACTTGGTGGTAAAGGTTCCCCTGTGCATTTCCAGATAAAGCTCACCGTCCCATGTCTCCAGCTTATCATTATTTTTCAGATTTTTTTCAAGGAACTCCGCGCCGCCCATATGCTCGCATTTCGGCATAACGGACAGCTTGTCAAAACGGTGCATCAGCTCTATCATTTCCTCGGTACAGCCGGAGCCGCCGTCACCGTAGCCAAACATATTCATGGTCTGGCCGCCGCTGTCCTTATCAATATAAGCCTCCCAGTTTTCCTGAATCTGCGACGGCATATTCCAGGTTATAAAATGCGTGGGGGGAACGCAGGCGAGCACCTCGGAGCCGTCAATACCTTTCCAAATAAAATTATTATGGGGAAAACGGTTGGTGTCATTCCAGGTCGACATCTTGTTGGAAACGAAATAATCCACGCCGCTTTTTTTCAGTATCTGGGGCAATATCCAGCTGTTACCGAACACATCCGGCAGCCAGGCGTTGTTTACCGTTTTACCGAACATTCTTTTATAAGTCTGCTGACCGTAAAGACACTGACGGACAAGGGATTCCGCCGAGGGAACATTGCAGTCCGGCTCCACATACATGGCGCCGACCGGCTCAAACTGACCGTTCTTCACCTTTTCCTTAAGCTCTTCAAAAACATCCGGATAATACTTTTCCAGTGTTTCATAAACATAGGGCTGCGTATGGGTGTACTTAAAATCGGGATATCTGTCCATAAGACGCAGCTGGATGAGCACGGTGCGGAGATTTTTCTGCACGGCATGTATCCTGCGCCAGTAATACGCGATATCAAGATGGGAATGAGCAATGAGCGCCACATCACCGCTGCCCTTGTAATTATCATTCGCGAAAACAACATCGTTCAAATATCGCTGACATGCCTCAATGCCTGAAAGTTCATCGCTGTCAAAGTCAATGAGATTCATGGCGTTATTGAGCTCTTTGTTAAGAAAATTCCTGTAATCCTCATTAAACAGATCACTTTTGGCGATATCAAGCAAAACCTCAAAGTCCCAAACCAGGTCCTGCACAACATGATTGACCGTACAGATACACGCCCCCTCAAAAATCTGACGACATCCCCGGACCGAAAGGGATTCCGGATTGCGCTCATCGTCCGGCTTTGAGCGGTTATAGCCCATCATTTCAAAATGAAGGGTCTCTTTATCATCCACATACGGAGAAAGGAGCATGCGCTCTCTGTTCGGGTCCACACCGCCGATATATTTTCCGTTTACCTTAACGCAGATCTCCGCCGCTGTCTTAAGGGAAAACCAAAGTTCCCTGCCCTGCAGTTCCTTCGGGATGTTCACGTCGGCCTTTATAAAAGCCGTACCGTCGGGAGTGAAATACATATCTCCCTTTTTCAGCGGTCTGTATCCATCGCTGTAATATTCGAACTCCATTTCGGAGACCTGACGGGCGTCACGGATCATAAGATTTTCGATTTCCCACTTCTTGTCATATATGTAACGCTTCAGCCAGCCGAAGCGCAGATCCGTCCATTCCTCAGGACGCATGGAACGCCTGACAACTTTAATATGCGCCATGATGCAATACCTCCTTAAACATCCTGAAAATACGGTTTTTTACGTATGGCAGTGACCTTAACGCTTTTCTTCAGGTCCTTTTTTATCTGCTCTTCTATCCATGCGGTGCAGCGGTGAAGGATAAGACACTTTGAGCACTCACCCCTGAAAACCAGGGAAAGCTCGCCGTTTTCAAGTGAAACAAATTCTACCCAGCCTCCGTCGCCCTGCAATTTGGGCTGCAGAACGGTCTCAACATAGTTCTGTACTTTGTTCATTCTCAAATCTCCGTTATTTCTCGATAATCTCTCTGATTTTATTTCTGATTGCGTCAAGCCTGGTCTGCGCGTTTGCCCTGTCGGAATCCACAACAGAATAATAAACTTTTATCTTTGGCTCGGTGCCCGACGGGCGTACAGCCATCCAGGAGCCGTCTTTCCAAATATATTTGAGGACATTTTCCTTGGGTAAATCACGGATACCCGTACTGAAATCCACGATATTGTCAATACCGTCAAACAGGTCTTTGCCGGTGTTTCTGAAATAAGTCATAAGCGACTGTATCTTCTCAGCGCCGTCCTTTCCCTTAAGGACAAAGGAATCAAGGAAATCAAGATAATAACCATATTCGTCATAAATCTCATTCAGCCCGTCAACAAGTGTTTTTCCCTGATTTTTACACCATGCCGCCATCTGGCAGATCAGCATGGAGGACACAACAGCGTCCTTATCCCTTGCGTGCGTTCCTACCAGATAGCCGTAGGATTCTTCGTAACCGATTACAAATTCCCTTTCGCCTGTCTGTTCATATTTATTGATTTTATCACCGATATATTTGAATCCTGTCAGCGTTTCCTCCACCTGCAGTCCGAAACGCCTGCCGATATTCGCGCCCAGGTCAGAGGTGACGATGGTTTTGATCAGGGTCGATTTTGGATTCAGCTGCGCTTTTTTCATCGTAAGTACGAATTTTACAAGGAGCGCTCCCGTCTGATTCCCGGTAAAGAGTCTGTAATCTTCACCGTCTCTGACAGCTATGCCGACTCTGTCGCAGTCGGGGTCGGTACCCAGGACCAGATCGGCACCGATCTCCCGCGCCTTTTCAATTGCGATGGTCAGCGCGTCCTTTTCCTCCGGATTCGGTGAACGCACGGTGGAAAAGTTGCCGTCAGGCAGTTCCTGCTCCTTAACAACAGTAACATCCATACCCTCCAGCATTCTTCTTACCGGGATATTTCCGGTACCGTGAAGCGGCGTATATACGATTTTCAAATCGCTTTTTTCCTCATAGAGCGACTGCTTTTTTACCTCAGCAAGGAAAGCGGAAAGCTCCTTTTCCCCGATGTATGTAATCAGTCCGCTTTCTTCAGTAAAAGGAATTTTGGAATAATCGGTTATGGCGTCAATATACGAAATCGCGTTTTTTGCGTCCTCTGTGCAGAACTGACAGCCCTTGGAATCGTATACCTTATAGCCGTTATATTCTTTCGGATTATGAGAAGCGGTAATCATAACACCAGCCGTACAGGACAGATAATGCGTCATAAAGGAAAGCACGGGAACGGGCACCACCATTTCATAAAGATACACCCGGATTCCCTGAGAGGCAAAAACGCCCGCCGCCGTTTTTGCGAAAAACTGCGAATTGTTACGGGTATCATATGCCACGGCAACTGAAATATCACCGTTATTCTTACTTTTAAGATACTGCGCCAGACCGAGCGTTGCCTTGCCCACGGTGTATTTATTCATCCTGTTTGAGCCGGCGCCCATAATACCGCGCAGACCGCCCGTACCGAAAGCCAAGTCCTTGTAAAACCTGTCCTCCAGCTCCTTTTCATCCTGAACAGCGGTAAGCTCCGCCTTTGTCTGCGCATCCGCGAAATCAAGCCACTGCCTGTATTTTTCCTTATAATCCATAATCCTATCTCCTGATATTTATTTAAAATACATATAATACTGGCATTTGATCATGCCGTTATACAGCTTGCGGCGTTTGTCCGCCTTTCTGCCGAAGACCTTTTCAAACGCCTCGTCAGGTGAAATGATACCGTATGACCAGCCGTATTTTGAAACGAATTTTTCGCCCATAATTCTGTAAAGTCTTTCCGCCTCTTTTATATCCATCATGCGTTCACCGTAAGGCGGATTGGTTACCAGCGTACCCTTTTGCGTTGTCGGATGAAAATCTCTGATGTCCTTCTGTTCTAATCTCAGATATTTATCCGTTTTCGCCCTTTTTGCATTGTTCATCGTAAGCTCCAGTGCGTGCGGGTCCACATCACTGCCGAAGGCGATAAAATTCGTATCCGTCTTTATGATATCATGACAGCGTTCACGTTCCTGCTTCCATGTGCCTACGGGCAAAAATCCCCACCGGTCACATTCAAAATTCCGGTTTATTCCCGGGGCAATATTATGCGCCATCATTGCGCCTTCAATCAGAATCGTACCGCTGCCGCAGAAAGGGTCGTACAATGTGTGATAATGTCGGAGTCTGGAAAGACTACATAATGCTGCCGCCAGCGTTTCCCTTATCGGCGCGTCATTTGACTCAGGGCGGTAGCCTCTTTTATGAAGCCCCGTCCCCGTTGTGTCAAGCATAACGGTAACATCGTCTTTCATAATGGAAAACTGAATCTGATGAAGCGGTCCGCTTTCCTCAAACCAGGAGATATGATAATCCTCTTTAAGTGACTCCACAACAGCCTTTTTTATAATTTTCTGACAATCGGGAACCGAATGAAGCGCGGAATTGATGCTGTAGCCCTTTACGGGGAAAGTATCCGCTGAGCCGATGAACTCTGACCACGGGAGCGCCTTAACGCCCTGAAACAGCTCCTCAAAGGTAACCGCCCTGAATCTGTCAAGGACGATCAGTATGCGTTCCGCGTATCTGCTGTTGATGTTGGCTCTGGCGAGAATGTTTTCATCTCCCTCAAAAAAGACTCTGCCGTTTTCCGCGGACACATTCTGCGCGTCCATAAATTTTAATTCCTCGCTGACCAGACCCTCCAGACCGAGAAGGCAGGGCGCAACCATCTGTAAATACATATAAATATTCCTTTAAATCACTTTACTTGCGTGCCTTGTAACATGGCAGCCCACATTTACCGCCACCGGCAAACCCGCTATATGCGTTGGATACGTTTCAATATTCACGCAAAGCGCCGTCGTTTTTCCGCCGAAGCCCTGGGGACCGATATCCAGACCGTTGATTTTATCAAGCAGTTCCCTTTCCATACCGGCATAAAACTCGTCCGGATTTCTTTCAGACACACTCCTGCACAGAGCCTTTTTGGCAAGGATAGCGCTGTACTCAAAATCGCCGCCTATTCCCACACCGATCACAACAGGCGGACAGGGATTCGAGCCGGCGGTCCTAACACAGTCAACGATAAAATCCACGATGTCCTCACGCTTCGCCGACGGTGTAAACATTTTGATTCTGCTCATGTTTTCACTGCCGAAGCCCTTGGGCGCGGCGGTAATTTTTATTTTATCGCCGTCAACGATGGAGGTATGGATAATGGCAGGTGTATTGTCATTTGTGTTCACACGGTTTTTAAACGGATCGGAAACCACTGACTTTCTGAGCAGTCCGTCGGTGTATCCCCGGCTGACGCCGTCATTGACCGCCTTTTCAAAAGAATCGCCGGTAATATGAACATCTTGTCCGATCTGCGCAAAGATAACTGCCATACCCGTGTCCTGACAAACGGGAATATCCAGTTCCTTTGCGGCGTCAATATTCGCCTCCAGGTCGGAAAGAACCGACTTGGCAATATCGCTTGTTTCATTTTTTTTCGAGCAGCCTATACACTCCACCAGATCATCAGGCAAAATTTTGTTCGCCCTGATCACCAGCTCCCTGACCGCTTCGGTGATTTCACTTGAATGAATCTCTCTCATAACTACCTCAAATGTGCTTTATTAAAAAAAGACCGAGTCACTCGGTCTTAAAAAGCGCAGCAGCGCGCCGCGATTATTGGCTTGATGAAATATCGTAAAATACAACTTCATCGGATTTTACATAACCCTTTTCACGAGCCTTCTGCTCAATATAATCGTCCTTGTTTTCATTTTCCAGAACTGCCTCAAGCTCCTCGTTTGCCTGATTCTGCTCATCAAGCTTTGCGGCAAGCTCCTGTTTCTGAACTTCAAGGCGGTTAATATCGGCATTCTGATTGACAACGCTGACACCGAAAAAAATAAACACGCCCACCAGCAGTAAGGTGATTAAAAAGGTGGGAATATTCTTTTTTTCAGATAAAAAGGCTTTGAACGAAAATTTATTCTTCTTTTTCGCTTTGGCTGACATCACTGTCACCTGTACTTCCTGCCTAAAGCTGCTCGTCTGTCACGGGGTCATTGCTTTTTCTTTTACGTGTGAATATATTATAATATACCTTACGCTTGGATTGCAACACTTTTTTAAAACTTTTTGAGACATTTTTCATTTTTCTTAACTGTTTTTTAATCTTTTTTGACAGTTTGATTTCAAGAGACTTTGTTACATAACCGAGGGTAAAAGTGTAAAGCAAAAAACCAATAAATATCAGCAGAAAATAGATTATCCTAATGGCGCCGCTGTTAAATATAAGATAATAGCAGTATACCGCTATGGCGCTGATGATCCAGAACAGAAAATCAAAAAAGAATTTATCGTTAAAAACAAGCCTGGGCAGGCGAAAAAAATCATACAAAAAACCGAGGGCGGCGCCCAGCAACACAGCATAAAAAAAGGCCTCACCCACCGAAAAGCCTTTTCAGCACAGAGGTATGGGTGAATTTTTCATTGTATGAAAGGGAAGATATCTTGCCGCTGACCGTCATAATTCCCGTCTCAATACTCAGCTCCTCAATATGCAGAAGCTCCCCTTTTATCACAAGCTCTCCCGTGTCGCATACCGCCACGATCTCCTGCTCGTTAAAGGCATCCACGTCGTTTATTCCGGTGACGGAAAGATTTGACCTGTCAGTAAGCGTTAAGGTATGCTGTGTTTCCTTTTCCATAAAAAATCACCTGCTAAATACTATGCAGGTGATTTTTAATTTATTATATTTTTCAGCATATCGTAATATGAACATGCAGCGTGTGCGATTACTTTGTCAGTCTGTTTATCTGATATATCAAAATTTTAATTTTTTATGACAACATTGCAAAACAAAATATTTTGTTCGCAAAATGTAAATAACAAATTAAAAAGAGCAGCCTTTTTAAAGACTGCTCTTTGAGTGACAATACTTTTTCCGTTAGTGGTACATATCAATAGGTACATATTCATCAAAAATATGGTATATGTAGTATATATCTTTTGATACTTCTGTTCAAGACAACGGTATACCCTACCGCATATATAATAATTCAAATCAGATTTACTTCTGCGTGTCGTTTTGAATCGCAAAAATAAACAATTCTCCTGCTGTGCTTGAAAGTGGTACACATCATAGATGCTTTTGTTTAAAACAACGACATACCCTGTCGTATATAAAGTGTTATAACCAACATGCTAACGATACTTATGCCTTTCCATAAAGGGAGAAGTGTTATCTTTAAGATTTATAATTCAGAAGGTCCAGTATAACGTTTTCCATAAAGGAAATAAACCTTCAAACATTTTTCCCCTGTCCAGCTATCCGTGGTCTGTTCTACATATACGTTATAGCCGTTATGAGTGGTTCCGTTATATACGCCAGATGCATAGCTATTACAACCCGCCTTAATTTCACTAGCTGAATCATCAGTATAGATAACTAACGGCGTATCCCAACCCGCATTGCTTTTAGTAAATTCGGGGGTATAAATCGTTCCGTCTATTTTGGCGATTTGGTCTAAAGCATAACTTTTGATCTCGCTTGCGCTCATAGCAAAGGTACTTGGCTTGGTTGTGGATGGTTTGCTGCTTGAGGAACCGGAACTTGATGACCCAGAAGAACTG
The DNA here is from genome assembly GCA_017886765.1 of Eubacterium sp. Classification (GTDB taxonomy): domain Bacteria; phylum Bacillota; class Clostridia; order Oscillospirales; family Acutalibacteraceae; genus Eubacterium_R. The sequence continues at coordinate 43,665 of JAGHJI010000057.1, read as the reverse complement.
CCTGAAGAACCGCTGCTCGGTTTTTTATTTCCGCTGGAACTGCTGCTGGAAGAACTTCCGGAATTTTTGTTTCCGCCGGAACTCGAACTGCTGCCCGAAGACGAACCACCGGATGCGCTTCCCGTATTTCCCGAACTTCCTGTATTTCCGCTGTTACTGCCGGAACCAGATGAACTGGAACTGCCGGAGTTGCTGGAAGTATTGCTTTCTGGTGCGGAAGTTGTAGTGCTTGCCTCATACAACTGATCAACCTGTGACTGTGCGGCTAACAGTTTATCTGTATTTGAAAGAGAACTTTTTTCCTCTTCAGTCAGCGCATTGTATTCTCTGATCAGTTCATCAACAGTAGATTTATCTTCTGCGGTTAATGCATCCAGCCCGGGCAACTCTTCAATTTTTGCTGCCAACTGATCTACTGCCTCAGTACCTTCAAGTGCGACATTAATTGTAATCGTAGAAGATTTTGCTTTGCTGCCTGACCCTATTGTGGCTCTTACTACAGCAGTACCTGCGTTTTCGGCAGTAACTAAGCCCTTATCGTTGACAGTCACTACTTTTTCGCTTGCCGCAGCAGCAGAATCTTCATCAGTCTGATCTGTTGTAGTTTCAGCAGATGTAGTAGTTTCTGTTGTTGCACTATCTTCTGCAACATCGTCAGATGTTACTTCCCATTTTATATCTTCTTCGATAACGGCGTCTTTCGGCTGAACACTTGTATTGGCGGTATCATTTTCACCTTCACTTATAGCATAAAGCTGTAAAGTATCGCCGGTTTTAAGATTAGCTGCCTGACCGACGGTAAATTCATCTTTATTTTCAACTGTTTCATCAATATCAGATGTCTTATATCCAATTTTAAAATTCGGAATATCTGCGGTAGCCGCATTAACTCCTAATACAATACCGACAATCAATGCGATTGCCAATACGCCGGCTGTAATACTTGCCGGAATGATAAATTTCTTTGACTTAAAGTCTATGTTAAGTTTCTTCATAAAATATTTCTCCTTTTTACATTATTTTTTCGTGACACTTATATCTCGTAATCCGTTTAAATAATTTAACCGGTTTTGCTCATTTTTCAGTTCACCTGTAAATAATATAACATATTTTAAATTATTACACAAGTGCGTATACGTTCCTGCGTAATAATTTGTAATATTTTATCGGGGTGATTTTATGGGAGTCAAGGATGCAGTGACGGAAAGATTCAGTGAACTGTGCCGGCAAAAAGGAATTAAACCTAACGAACTGGCAGTACGGTCCGGCGTCACTCCGTCGAGTGTATACAGTATGTTTGACCGCAGCAGACGCAATGTATCCATAACTCTGATAAAAAAGCTGTGTGATGGTTTGGACATTACGCTTTCGGAATTTTTCAGCTGTGAGATATTTGACAATCTTGAACAGGAAATAAAATAAAAATTCGGAACTGTGAAAAATTACAGTTCCGAATTTTTTATTCTAATTTATAACATTTCATACATTTTAACGGCGTCCTCTTTCAGAGCGTGTTCGGTAACGGCGAGGACTCTATATGCTTTTACGTTGGCGCCGAGGGTTATTTTGATTTCATCACCGACTTTTACGTCATATGACGCTCTGGCGACCTTACCGTTTACCTCTACCCTGCCGGCGTCACAGGCCTCGTTCGCGACCGTACGGCGTTTGATTATTCTGGAAACTTTCAAATATTTATCTAATCTCATTTATATCACCAAAATCCGTAAATAACAAAGTATAAAGGCGCCACAAAACGTGGCGCCCTCGGAATTCAAAACTTATTTTACAGCGTCTTTGAGAGCTGAACCAGCCTTGAATGCAGGAACCTTTGACTCAGGAATAGAGATAGACTCCTTTGTGCTGGGGTTGATGCCGGTACGGGCAGCGCGGGTCTTTACAGAGAATGTGCCGAAACCAACAAGGGAAACCTTGTCACCGTCAGCAAGCGCATCCTTGATAGAATCCAAAACTGCTGATACTGCAGCCTCAGCATCCTTTTTGGAAAGTTCTGCTTTTGCAGCAACTGCTGCTACAAGTTCTGTTTTATTCATTTAAAATTCCTCCGTTTTGCTGATTACTCAGCAGATATTTCTTTTGCCTTTTCCCACAGCAGATCAAGTTCTTCCATCGAAGCGTCTTTCATTGAGATACCCTTTTCCTCTGCAAGTTGCTCAACAATCGTGAAACGCCTGATAAATTTATCAGTAGCTTTGGTCAAAGCCTCTTCACTGTCAACGTCAATAAATCTTGAAACATTTACACATGAAAAAAGTAAATCACCGAATTCTTCCTCAATATCCGATGAATCGCCATGGTCAACGGCATAAATTAACTCATTAATCTCTTCACCGACTTTTGTGAATGCGCCGGAGCCGTCCTCCCAGTCAAAACCCGCCTTTGCAGCCTTGCTCTGCACCTTCTGCGCGCGCATCAGCGCCGGCAGCTCAACAGGTACGCTTGACATGGACTGACTTTGTTTTTTTATCCCCTTGGTCTTTTGCTTTGCCGCATCCCAGCTTGAAAGAGCGTCTTTTTCATTTTCCGCCTTTACATCACCAAACACATGGGGATGGCGGACAATCAGCTTCTGACAGATATCATTGCAGACATCGTCAAAATCAAAATGACCCGCTTCCCTTTCCATCTGGCAATGAAGCGCGACCTGAAGCAAAACGTCGCCGAGCTCTTCCTGAAGTCCTTCAGGACTTTCTTTATTTATGGCTTCGATCACTTCATAGGTCTCCTCAATAAAATTTTTCTTTATTGAGAAATGGGTCTGCGCTCTGTCCCAAGCACAGCCGTCGGGTGTTCTGAGCAATGCGACAATTGAAATCAAATCATTTATATCATATCTGTCTTTCTGCTTGAATTCAACAGCCACATATTCACCCACTTTCGATTAACTTGTCTATTATGAATAATACAATAAACAAGCGGAAATTTCAAGTAGTTATGCATAATTTTTACATTATTTTATTGATTTTATCTCCTTTAAGGATATGCTGTTCATTAAAATAAGCAATGTGAAAAAAGATAATAGACAAATCATAACGCTCAGTATGAAAACCAGCATATCCGGCATGGAGGCACTAACGGATTGTCTTATGCCTGAAGTTACAAAATATGCCAGGGCGGCGCATATCATCGGCTTGACAAAAATCTCCGTTAAATGAAGCTTCGCTCTTGTTTTTCTGCAAATGGTCACCATGTTCCACACGAGTATAATGGAAAATCCCACAAAATGAGAAAGGGCGCTGCCCAGAATATTAATACTGTCCATCGGAATCAGCAGGAAATTCAGAGCCACTCTGACCACCGCAGAAACGGCAAACGGCAGAATTGTCTGCTTTGCGTATCCCAGCGCCTGGGTACAGTAAACGGAGGTGGAGGCAGCCGCGCCGGGAAGTGAGGTGATACCGAATACGAAAAGAAGCCTGCCGGTATTGATGACAATATCCTCATTACTCTCTCCGTAAAATATATTGAGCAGATCGTTATAGAAAAGGGCGATGATTACCCCGCCGCATACGGACAGTATCACCGTATATTTGAATATACTTGTGAGAAGGGGCGAGAATCTTTCCTGTCCGCTTTCGTAAGCCGTATTGACCGCAGGCACCGCCGTAACTCCCAGCGCCATAACAATGGCGGGAATCAGGCTCCTGAAATCGAGCGCTACCGAGAAAATACCCAGAACATAGGTATAAATATCCTCGCCGGATACCATATACTGCGCCGCCAGAGCGTCGGCGTTACAAAGGGTAAGACAATACTGAATGGACGAGGTATCCGCAAAATTGGCAAGGCTCTGGACAACGGTAGCCCCCACCAGACTGGCGCTGAAGATCAGAAGCTCAGAATACGCGCCCCTGCTTTTCACTTTTTCTTTTGGCAAAAAATTATATTTTATGTTCGTGTATGCCGCGGCGAAAATATAGCTCGCTATGCTTCCGAGCGTCACGCCCAGCATGGCGCAGGCGGAGGTGACCGGATAGATCGCCGACAGAGCCTGTTCCTCATTTTCAACAACAATACCGAGTACTGTTCCGTTTTCCATATAAAAGCCGTACAGCCAGCTCATAGACAATCTGGCGAACAGCAGACCGAATATCATCTTAAAAAAGGCTTCAATCGTCTGACTGACCGCGGTGGCTTTCATATCCAGAAAGCCCTCGGCAAAGGCTCTGTGACAGGCGCACAGGCAACTGAAAAACACCGATGGCGCCAGCGCAAGAATCGTATATATGCTTTTTGGCGAAGAGGCAATGAGATTGGCATAAGGCTTTGCCGCGACGAGCATTACAAGAAGCCCGGTGATTCCAATGATAAAAAACAGTTTTTTGGAGGCTTTTCTCAGGGCTTTGATCTTCAGTCTGTCGCCTTTTGCCTCATAGCTGCTCACAAGCTTTGTAAGCGCCAGCGGGAAAGCTCCCATTGTCAGAGCGTGGATAGGCATACAGACATTATATGCCACGGAGAAATAGCCCCTTCCTGTGGCTCCGATATAATTAGTCAGCGGTATTTTATATACGGCGCTGATTACTTTTACAATCACGGTAGCCGCCAGTAAAATAAAGGCAGAGGTGATATATCTTTGCTTCAGATTCTGCTTCAAACCATCACCTCTGATAAAAAAATCAGGCAGTACCAATGTACTGCCTTTAAACATCTTTTTATTCTTCCAGTTTATTCTGGGTTGTTTGCTTCGGTCACTTCAACCTCATCGGCACTGACTGTAACCTCGTTTTTATTGATCTTATCAAATTCCTTCTGGAAAGCGTCGCGGGTCTTTTTCGTCGCCGTGGTAACAGCTTCGTTAAACTGCGCCTTGGCCTCGTCGATTTCAGCCGTCAGGGTATCGATCTTTTCTTTAAGCAATGCAATACGGTCCGCAATCTCATCCAGCTCGGATTGTTCCACCGGCTCTCCGATATAGAGATCATACTGTAATTCGCCGAATTTCTCATAAAGCCTTGCCAGCTTTGTCTTAGCGTCAAGACACTCCACTTTTTTTCGGCTGATCTCCAGATGCTCCGCGCTTTTTTTGCTGACGGTCTCTGCCATATCTCTTGTTTTATTAAAAAGCTCCTCGAGCTTTGGATTGTTCATTATATCATTCGTGCCGAATATATCACTAAATTTAATTGCCATTCTAATCACCTCTATTACATTATATTACAAATTGTAAAATATTGCAATACTTAAGGTGTTTATTTATTTATATTCATTATAAAAATTTAATATACCGTTTTTACGTGAAATCATCTCATCAAAATGATCAATATATTCATATGGGTATTTGTAGTTATATATGCGCCGGATCTGACCGGTTTTCTGGTCCTTCAGCCTTGTTACCGCGCCGGCGCCTGCCGCAAAGACCGAATGGGTTTCATCCATCATATAGACATTGTAAAGGCATTCCCTGCCCTTTCTGCACCAGCCGACGTTTTCCAGATTGGCAATGGATTTTGACTGCTTGTACATATAGTACGGATAGTAATGATTTTCAGAAAGGGTCTTATTTGAATAATCCACCATTGCCGTGGCGGTAAGCCTGTCAGTCAAATCAAAGGTCTTTTCACGGGTCACCAGATAAGCCGCCGTTTTCAGAGCCAGAGTATGTACAGTCACCGATTCCGTGCCGAGCGAAACAGCAGTATCGATACTGTTTTCAAAAGAAGAAAGCGAATCCGTGGGCAAACCGGCAATAAAATCCATATTAATATTGTCAAAGCCGCATTCTCTGGCAAGATAAAAGGCTTCAAGCGTCTGCCCGCAAGTATGCTTTCTTCCGATCGCCTCAAGCACCTTATCGTTAAAGCTCTGGGGATTGATGCTGATACGGGTAACTCCCGCGTTTTTCAGCGCAGTCAGCTTTTCCCGCGTCACAGTATCCGGTCTACCCGCCTCCACCGTATATTCCCGAAGCCGCGACAGGTCAAAGCTTTCGCTTATCGTGCTGAAAATTCGCGTCAGGGAATCCGCGTCAAGCGTAGTGGGCGTGCCGCCGCCGAAATAAACGGTCTCCAGCCGCAGTCCCAGTTCCTTTGCGATACGTCCTGTTTCCTTAAGCTCACTGCAAAGCAGTTCAACATAAGGGGCGATCAGCTTTTTGGTGCGTTCTATCGAATGGGAAACAAAGGAGCAGTACGAACACCTTGTGGGGCAAAAGGGAATGGAGACATAAAGAGAAAAAGAATCCTTTTGTGAAAGGGAAATCACCTTGTTCTCATGTTTCATTACCTCAATCGTCAGATCGGCTTTATCCGGTGAAACAAGAAATTTATCAGTAAAATATTTTCTGGCGCTCTGCTCACCCATGTCCTCAGTAAAACGGTGCATCAATTTTGCCGGCCGTACGCCGTAAAGCACGCCCCAGGCCGATTTCATACCCAGCAGTTCGCTTAAAGTATTATAAAGCAAAACGGACATAGCCAAAGCCACATCCTCGTTTTCTTTAATTATGTGTGTTTTTCTCAATGTTTTCTCAAACACCGCAGCGTCCGCAATCAGCGTATCGTTTTTTCTTTCGGTGATAACAACAATATCTTCCTCACCGTCATTTTTTATTTTTTCATAAGGGAAAAAGGCGGTGCAGATGTTTTTCATATCAAACGCGAAGGGATGATCAATGACCTTAAGTACCATAAGCTATATTCCTATTTCATATAAGGATTGTTTGACCGCTCAAAATCCAGACTGGATATTCTGTCGTGTCCCGGATATACGGTATAATTTCCCGGCAAGTCCGCCAGTTTTTTCAGGCTGGCAAGCATCTGCGCCGATGAGCCGCCGGGAAAATCAGTGCGTCCGCAGGAGCAGAAAAACAGCGTGTCGCCGGTAAAAAGCTTATCTGCGCACAAATAGCACACTCCGCCCTTAGTATGACCGGGTGTCGCAAGAACAGTAATCACACTTTCACCAAGCGGTATTTTATCCCCGTCGCTGATGATGACATCGGCTGCGGTATTATTTTGATGATTTCCCGTAAACGCGGCAAGACTTGCCTTGGAGGAGGAGAGCATCGGCTCATCCTCACGGCTGATAACGACTTTCGCGCCGGTAAGCTCTTTAACAGCTTTTACACCGCCGATATGGTCAAAATGCCCGTGGGTCAGCAAAATATATTCAAGCTGCGCCGAGCCTATAAAATCCTTCATTTTTTCGCTGCTCTCGGTGCAGTCAACCAAAGCAGATTTGCCTGTGGCAGTATCCGTTATCAGATAACAATTATTTTGCAGACTGCCAAAAACATCATATTTTACATCAAGCATAATCACAAATCCCTACTGTTTAATATAATCGTAACCGGTCCGTCATTTAAAAGCGACACCTTCATATCAGCGCCGAACTCACCGGTATCCACCTTTTTTACTCCCGAATGTTTCAGTCCGTCAACAAAATACAGATAGAGCTGATTCGCAATATCCGGCGGCGCCGAATGAATAAAACTCGGACGTCTGCCGTGGGAACAATCGGCGCAGAGCGTAAACTGAGAAATGACTAAAATCTCACCGTCGATATCCAGGCAGGAAAGATTCATTTTTCCGTTTTCGTCCTCAAAAATACGCAGGAGAGGAATCTTCTTTATAAGCTTATCTGCGTCCGCCTGGGTATCGCCCTGCTCCACGCCCAGAAGCACCATAAGCCCCTTCCCGATACTGCCCTTTTCTACAGAATCAATGACAACACAGGAATGGGAAACCCTTTGTATTACCGCTTTCATCAGCCGCCGCTCCTTTCAATATGATAAACGCCGTCAACCTTTCTGAGGAGTTTTAATATACTTTCAAGATGCTCCTTGGAATTGACGGAAACCGTCATCGTTGTAAGACAATTGCCTTCATTGATAGGCCTTGCGTTTATGGAATGGATCTTAACGTGGGCATTGGCCATTTTTGTAGTAATATCCAGCACAACGCCGTCACGGTCAATGGCGTAAACGTCAATGGTGGACCTTGCCTCCACCTCCACATTTCCGTCCCAGTGGCACTTTACCCAGCGCTCGGGCTCAGAGGAAAGAGAGATATCCGCAGGCACGTTCACACAGTCCCGTCTGTGAACGGTCAGTCCGGTACCGCGGTTTATAAAGCCGATAATCGGCTCGCCGGGAACAGGCGAACAGCAGCGTGCCATTTTGATAAGACAGTTATCAATGCCCTCAACCACAACGCCGTTTGAATTTTTAGATGACGTATTTTCCTCAATATTCAGAACCGGCTTGGGAGGAGCGGTCTCCTTCGGCTTCCAGTTGCGGTTATATTCATCTTTGATTCCGGGCATGAGCCTGGTGATCTGAATACCGCCGTAACCCACCGCCGCATAAAAATCGTCTATCTCTTCAAAGTGCTGACGCTGAGCGATTCTCTTTAAAAACTTTTCATACTGTTCGGAATCAAGGCGGATAAAATTGCGCTTAAGCTCGCGCTCCACCTCATTTCTGCCGTTAATAATATTTTCTTCACGTTTTTCCTTTTTGAACCAGGAACGTATTTTGCTCCTTGACTCGCCGGTTTTAACAATATTCAGCCAGTCACGGCTGGGACCCTTTCCCTGCTGGTTGGAGGTCAAAATCTCCACAATCTCTCCGGTCTTTACCTGGTAGTCAAGATTGACGATTTTGCCGTTTACCTTTGCGCCTACCATTTTGTTTCCGACCTCGGAATGAATGGCATACGCGAAATCAATAACAGTGGAGCCCTTTGGAAGCGATTTTACATCACCTCTGGGGGTGAACACATATACCTCCTCAACTGAAAGGTCGCCCTTGATGTTCTGTACGAGTTCTTCGGCATTTTCCGTTTCATTACCGGCCTCCAGTATGCGGTGGACCCATTCCAGCTGGTTGTCCATTCTGTCCTTGCCGCCCTTGCCCAGCTTATACTTCCAGTGAGCGGCGATACCATATTCCGCAGTGCGGTGCATTTCCCAGGTACGTATCTGAATTTCAAAGGGGATGCCGGATTTACTCAGAACCGTCGTATGCAGGGACTGGTACATATTCGGCTTCGGCATGGATATATAATCCTTGAATCTGCCGGGTATCGGCTGGAACATATCGTGAACGATACCAAGCGCATTATAACAGTCTATCATAGAATCCACTATGATCCTTACCGCGTAAATATCAAAGATCTGCTCAAAATTCTTGCCCTTGATATACACTTTGCGGAAAATACCGTGAACGGATTTAACGCGGGAGGTGATCTGCACATGATCCATAACAGGCGTGATCTTATCGCTGATCTGCTGTGTGATATCTTTCAGGAATTTTTCACCCTGCTCTTTCTTCATAGAGAGGTTTTTCTCTATTTCCTTATAAGCGATAGGGTCAAGATAATAAATCGCTAAGTCCTCCAGCTCCTCTTTAATCGGACGGATACCGAGACGATGGGCAATGGGAGCGTAGATTTCAAGAGTCTCCAGACTTTTTTCGCGCTGCTTGTATTCCGGCCAGAATTTTGCCGTACGCATATTATGAAGGCGGTCACAGAGCTTGATAATGATAACTCTGATATCCTCATTCATTGCAATGAACATTTTACGGATATTCTCCGCCTGCACCTCTTCCCTGGTGGAAAGGGGGATCTGTCCCAGCTTGGTTACACCGTCAACAAGCAGCGCCACCTCGTCGCCGAATTCCCTTTTTATATAATCAATGTTATATTCGGTATCCTCCACAACATCGTGAAGAAGCGCGCCGATAATACACTCGTTATCCATGCCGAAAGAAAAAAGGATTTTCGCCACGGCGACTGGGTGCATAATATACGGCTCACCCGAACGCCTGCGCTGATTCTTATGCGCGTCACGCGCCAGGTTATATGCCTTCTCTATTTTTTTGTAATCATACTGAGGATTCTTTTTTACTTCTTCAAAGAACGCCTTGAAGCCGTCGTCGTATTCCTCATTATAAACCGTGTCACTCAATATTAAGCCTTCCCTTCAGGGTTTTCATTACGTTCGTGTCTTCCAGATCAGCCTTGCCCTGGGTTTTGTTCAGCAAAATTCTGTCCTTTTTAATGCTGACGATTCCCGTTTCACAAAAAGCGTCTATGGCAAAGGATAGCTGACCGTAAGTTACCGACTGTTTCATAGCGAAGTACAGATCGTCCACGCCATAGCTCCGGTCGGCATTTTGCTTCAGAAATCTGTATATAAGCGCAAAAGTATTTCTGTCAGGATACATGACTTCGTCCGTATCATATCCGCATCTGAAAAGCTCATACGCATTTTTTTGCTTAAAATATTTATCATCGTCAATTCCGTTGAGCCGAATATCTTCGGCTCTGATGGACAGATAATATTTTCCGTTATAATAATTTTTTGAAACCTTTATGGCAATATCCAGCAAATCGCCTGATTTATAAGGGAAATCGTCAATAGCGGTCTGGAATTTAACGATTCTGAAATTCTTTCCTTTTTTCTGTACCTCTATGCGGATATGCTTTCCGTCGCCTATGGAGCTGACGTTCATAAGCTTTACGTTGAACAGTCCGAAAACGGGCTGGGGATTATCTGCGCCGTATGGCTCCAGCGCCGCCAGATTATCCACCAAATCGGTATTCAGATAAAAGGGCGACAGCTTACAGTCCAGTCTGAGACACTGCGGCGGCATGACCGGATACTGAGACAAAGCGTATTCATTGATACGCTTTCTGAACCGGTCAATATCCTGCGCCTCTATACCGAGTCCCGCCGCCAGCGGATGACCGCCGAAATGGGTGAGCATATCCGAGCAGGAGGAAATCGCGTCATAGATATTAAAGCCGTCAATACTCCTTGCCGAGCCCGTGCATTTTCCGTCATCGTCAATACCGATGACGATAGCCGGCTTTCCGTAGGTGGAAACGAGATGGGAGGCAACGATGCCGATAACTCCGTGATGATAATTTTTGCCTGAAATAACAATGACCCTCTGGTCCGTAAGCGAGGGATCGGAAGAAACGATTTCTCGTATATCGTCGGCAATATTTGACTCCACTTCGTGCCTGTGGTTATTCTCAATATTTAGCTGCTCCGCCTTAAAGCGCGCGTCCTCATAATCATCGCTGATCAGAAGCTCCACCGCCTTTACGGCCGTATCCATTCTGCCGGCGGCATTGATACGCGGACACAACTGAAAAGCAACGTCAACAGAATTCAAGTCCGAATCGTTATTACCGGCTGCCTGACGGAGAGCTTCTATTCCTATTCTTGCATTCTGATTGATCAGCTCAAGCCCGGCCCTTACGAATCCTCTGTTTTCATTTCTCAGAGGGACGATATCTCCTATCGTTCCGATGGCCACAAGGTCTGCGTACTGCTCAAGCATATCGCTGATATCACCGTCATAGAGGGCGCAGGCAAGCTTAAAAGCAACGCCCACACCGGCAAAATCGCGGAATTTTATATTATTGTCTTGTCTGTGGGGATTGATTACCGCGCAGGCTCTGGGTAGAGTCTCCCCTATCTGATGATGGTCCGTTACAATCAGTTCCATACCCAGGGCGTATACATACTCCGCCTCATCCATGGCCGATATGCCGTTATCAACGGTTATAATCAGATCTGTTCCCCGGGCTTTTATCCTATCAATGGCGGATATATTCATACCGTAGCCGTCTGTTAACCGGTTGGGTATAAAGTATGTAACATCCGCGCCGACGCTTTCAAAAAAAGAATATAAGAGAGCGGTGGAAGTTACGCCGTCGCAGTCATAGTCACCGTAAATACAAATCTTTTCACCGTTTTCAAGGGCGGCGTTAATACGGGAAACAGCCTTATCCATATCTTTCAATGAATAAGGCGAGGTAAAAGCGCATCCCGCCGTCAGAAAATCAGAGGCGGACAACTCGTCGTCGATTCCTCTTGATACAAGGAGGAAAGCGATAAACGGGTCTATATTCAGTTTTTCACTCAAAAGCGACGCCTTTTCCTTATCAGCATCGGCAACGATCCACTTTTTATGCGTCATTATGTATTCTTATCTACCACATGAAATTTTTTCAGATTGCCCGCTTTGGCGGCTCTCTTTTCAAGCTCCGCCTCAATATCCTCAGGCGTGATTCCCTGATTCGCCATCATAACAAGGGTATGATAGATCAGGTCGGTTATTTCATACACCGTTTCCTCTTTATTATTATTCTTGGCGGCAATGACCATTTCCGTACATTCCTCGCCGACTTTTTTCAGTATCTTATCAATACCCTGCTCAAAAAGATAACAGGTGTAAGAACCCTCCTGCTGCGCGTCTTTTCTGTCAAGTATGATCTGATATTCGTTTTTAATATAATCCATAAGTCCTCCTTGTCTATTCTATGCGGTTGATTCCGTTTACATAATTTTATTAAAGAAACAGGAATGACTGCCGGTATGACAGGCGGCACCTGTTTGGATAACTTTAACCAGAAGTGTATCATCATCACAGTCGCCGTGAATGGACACAATCTTCTGCAGGTGACCGGAGGTGGCACCCTTATTCCAAAGCTCCTGCCTGGAACGTGAATAAAACCAGGTATACCCCGTTTCAAGTGTCTTTTTCAGCGACTCCCTGTTCATATAGGCAAGCATAAGAACTTCTCCGGTTGACTCTTCCTGGATGATCGCAGGAAGCAAATCCGCCTTTTTAAAATATTTTTCTATATCTATATCCATCATCTGCAAGCCTCCACCGCTTCAGTCAGATCCAGCGTTCCCTGATATATACTTTTGCCGCATATAGCGCCGTATAAGCCTTTGTCACGCAGGGCAGTGATATCCTTCATGTCTGTCACACCGCCTGACGCCGTAATATTACAGGAAACGGCATTGTTTATTTCAGTAAGCTGTTCCATGTTTGGACCGGACAGGGTACCGTCCCTGCCAATGTCCGTATAGATGATCGTTTTTACGCCTGCGCTTTCCATCTGCTTCGCCAGGTCGGTAAAATAGACCTGACTGCTTTCCACCCAGCCTTCAGCGGCGGCAAATCCGTTTTTCGCGTCGATACCCACGGCTATCACGTCGCCGAATTCCTTTACCGCTTCTTTTACAAGCTCGGGATTTTTAAGAGCGACGGAGCCGAGGATCACTCTGCTTATACCGTTATTGACATAAAAATCTATATCCTTCATGGTGCGTATTCCGCCGCCCAGTTCCACCTTAAGGGGGGTTTCTTTGGCAACGGAAATAAAGGCAGACGCATTAACAGGCTCCTTTTTCAGCGAGCCGTCAAGGTCCACCATATGCACCCACTGACAGCCTGACTGAACAAAGCGCATTGCGGTTTCCAGCGCGTCGTCGGCAACCTGCTGGGCAGTGGAAAAATCGCCCTTGTAAAGCCGCACCGGCTTGCCGTCTATTATATCAATGGCAGGAAAAATAATCATTAAAGAACTCCTTTTGTTGACAGAACGGATCCGTCCTGATTTTTGCTTACGGCAATTTTCATAGCGTGCGCCACCGCTTTAAATACAGCCTCAATCTCATGGTGCGCGTTGGCTCCGTAAGGCACGGAGATATGCAGCGTTATACAGGCGTTCATGGCAAAGGCTCTGAAAAATTCTTCCGTAACGCAGGTTTCATAATCTCCGCAGAGTTCCTGCTCAAAGGAGGCCTTAAAAACAAGAAAAGGTCTGTTGGAGATATCCAGAACACAGTTTGCCAGCGCCTCGTCCATAGGGACGGAAAAAGAGCCGTAACGAACGATACCGCTCATATCACCCAGCGCTTTCTTAAACGCCATACCCAAAGCGATTCCGGTATCCTCAACGGTATGGTGAGTATCCACCTCCAGATCACCCGTTACCCTGACCTTAAGCCCAAAACCGCCATGAACCGCAAAGGCAGTAAGCATATGGTCAAAAAAGCCTATGCCCGTGGATATTTCAACATCTCCGCCGTCAAGATTCAAGTCAACGGATATCTGTGTTTCTTTTGTGTTTCTTTCTATTACAGCTGCTCGCATATTGCCTTACCGCCTTCTTTACGTATTAAACAGACTGTTCATCAGTCCGTTCATTTTTTCTTTTCTTTTTTCTGTTTCATCCCTGTCAACGCGAATATCCAGAACATCGCCTTCTTTCACGCCGTTAGGCAGGGCATCCAGCTTTATATCCAAAAAACCGCCGTTTTGCGTTTCGCACACGGCGATATGATTTTCAATTCTGTCCACAGTCCATTTCATTTAATTATCCTCAAAATCCATGTTAAAACCGTTGTTACCGTCACAGTAAATCGTAACCGTACCCAGCTCATCGGTCCGGTAGACTTCCGCTCCTGCGGCGGTGAGATTTTCTAAAGTTTCACTGTGGGGATGACCGTAGGAATTACCTGTGCCGCAGGAAATCACAGCGTATTCGGGATCAACGGCATTCAAAAAATCAGCCGAGGTTGCTGTGTCCGAACCGTGATGACCCACCTTAAGCACATCTGCCGAAAGGGAATCAAATTCCCGTTCAAGCATTTCATCCTCCGACACTTTTTCCGCGTCACCGGTAAATAGAAACGAATTTTCTCCATAAGTTATCTTTACCACAGCGGAATAATCATTCAGATTGTTATAATTATCTCCCACCGGAGCAAGGAATTCTATCACTGCCAAACTGTCAGAATATATCTCTTCCCCTGCCTCGGGTTTGTTTATCTTCAGATCTTTTTCGGTCAGAGCGTCAAGCAGATCTTCAAAACAGTCTGTTGTGGCCGTTACCTGAGGCATATAAAAATTTTCTACATCAAAATTCTCAATAACGCCGCTCATACCGCCGATATGATCCGCATGGGGATGCGTGGCAACAACATAATCAATAGAGCTATAGCCGTACTCCGTTATTTTATCAATAACAGTTTGGGTATAATCCTGTGTTCCGGCGTCAATCAGCATGCACTGACCTCCGGGAAGTTCAATAAACTCGCTGTCACCCTGCCCCACGTCAATGAAATGGACAATCAGTCCGTCATGGAAACCGGAAACATCCGCAGCGCCTTTATTGTCACTTTCTCCGTTAAAATACGCAACGGCACAGATGAGCAGTACAGCAAGGACCGCCGCCGCGGCAGGTATCTGCTTTTTTATGTTTCTCATTCAAACCTTACCTTAATGGAATTGGCGTGCGCTGTCAATCCCTCTGTATCGGCAAGCTTGATAATATCATCCTTGGCTTTTCTTAGCTCCTCTTCGGTATAGTAAATAAAGGAGCTCTTTTTGATAAAGCTGTCCACAGAAAGCGGGGAGAAGAATCTGGCAGTACCGCTGGTGGGCAGGACATGATTCGGTCCCGCATAATAATCGCCCAGAGGCTCCGGTGCATAATTGCCCAAAAATACAGAGCCGGCGTTGTCCAGCCTGCCTATATATTTCAGCGGTTCCTCAACGCACATTTCAAGATGCTCCGGCGCAAGTTCATTGGCAAAATCAATCGCCTGGTCAAGATTCTCACACACGATGATTTCTCCGAAATCTTTTAGAGATGCCTCAATAATCTCCTGTCTTACAAGGTACTTAATCTGCCTGTCTATCTCCCTTGCGGTAGCTCTTGCTATATCAAAGGAGGTGGTGAGCAGAATTGCCGACGCCAGCTTATCATGCTCCGCCTGGCTCATAAGGTCAGCCGCAAGAAATTCCGGCTTTGCGCTCCTGTCCGCAACGATAAGTATTTCCGACGGTCCGGCAATCATATCAATATCCACAACGCCGTAAAGCAGTTTTTTGGCAGTGGCAACAAAAATGTTTCCGGGACCTACGATCTTATCCACTTTAGGTATCCGCTCGGTACCGTACGCAAGGGCGGCAACCGCCTGCGCTCCGCCTACAAGGAACACCTTATCCACACCGGCAACTGCCGCAGCGGCCATGATATCCGGATTTGGATTTCCGTCCTTAGAGGGAGGCGTAACCATAATAATCTCTTCAACTCCGGCAATTTTCGCAGGTATAGCGTTCATCAGCACGGAGGATGGATAAGCCGCTGTTCCGCCCGGAACATAAATACCCACACGTTTCAGCCCTCTGACACGCTGTCCCATGATTACACCGTTTTCTTTCGTGGTCATCCAGGACTGCTGCGCCTGACGGCTGTGAAAATCGTATATATTGTTCTTTGCGTTGATGATCGCAGTCTTAAAATCATCGTCCGCCATATCAAGAAAGGATTGCAGTTCATCCTTCTCGATCACCGTTTTTTTGGGAACGGCGCCGTCAAAACGGGCAGTAAACTCCCTGACCGCCTCGTCACCCTGTTCCCTGACGGATTCAATGATATTTTTTACAATATCAACAATCTTCGCATCCGTTTCACCGGCGCGTTTTTTTAAATTCTCCACCAAGGCATATTCCGCCTTACCGTTCGCTCTTGTAATGTTCATAGTCCATACCTCTTATCTATACCTGGGACGCTAATTCCAAATCGTTCAGGAAATTCTCGATTTCTTCTTTTCTGAGTTTCATTGACGCCATATTTACAATGACCCTTGCGGAAATCGGCATGATTTCATCAACGACCTCCAGTCCGTTTTCCTTAAGTGTGGAACCGGTCTCCACAATGTCCACAATACCGTCGGCAAGACCCAGGAGGGGCGCAAGCTCAACGCTGCCTTCGATCTTGATAATATCCACATCCATACCCTTGGACTTAAAATACTCCCGCGCGACTCTCGGATATTTACTTGCCACGACTTTTCTCTTATAGCCTGAGAAGAAATCTGTGCCCTTGGGACAGGCAAGAGCGAAACGGCATTTGCCGATATTCAGGTCAATGACCTCATAAAAGGAATTGCCGTGCTCCACAATGGTATCCTTGCCCACGACGCCGATATCACACACACCGTGCTCCACATAGGTAATCACATCCGGCGCTTTTGAAAGGACTGCCTCGTAATCGCCGACCGGAAGAATAAGACGTCTGCCCTTATTCTCCAGCTCGGTGGTATCCAGCCCCATCGTTTTGAACAAGGCGACCGATGACTTCTCCAGCCTGCCCTTTGTGAGCGCGATCCGCAGAGGACGATCAATGTTGATCTCCTCACGCATAATATCACAAAGGGCGTTTACATCAACGCCGAAGCCTACAGCAGGCGCATCCAGACCGAACTGGGCAATCAGGTTGTCATAACGTCCTCCGGAAAGGATCGTAACGCCGCTTCCCTGTACATAGCCCCGGAAAATAACGCCGGTATAATAATTGCTTCTGTTTACCAAGCTTAAATCAATTAAAATATTATCCTTAAAACCAAGCGAGCAGAGTTTCTCATAAACCTCCCTGAGATAATCAAGCGCCTGATTTGCCTCAGGATTATCATAAAGCGACTTGGCTTCATCTATAACCTTTACATCACCGAACAGTCTGGGAAGTTTCTTGATGATATCCGCCTCAGTGCTCTCTCCCATTTGATCCAGCATATCGCCTAAAGCGGAATAATTCTTACCCTCAATTAAGCTGCAGATATCCGCTTTCCGGGACGGCGTCAAATTCATTTTATCAAGAATGGCGTTAAAAAATCCGGCATGACAAAGTTCCAGCTTAAAGGACGGAACGTCGTTGCGCTTAAGAGCCTCATACGCCATGGAGATAACCTCAATATCAGCGTCCATACTGCCGTCGCCAATCAGTTCAATTCCGCTTTGCTCGATTTCATCGCAGCGTCCGGCAAGCTGTTTGTTGCGGACGTAGATATTCTGATTATAATAAAGCCTTACGGGGAAATCGCTGTCGGAAAGCCTTGTGGCGACAAGACGGGCGATTGGCGCCGTGTTGTCAGGACGGAGTACGGTCGTTCTGCCCTGATTATCGGAAAGCTTATACATTTCCTCCGCTTCAATACCCAGATTATCACTGTTAAAAACGTCAAAAAATTCAATTGTGGGCGTCATGACCTTGCGGTAATTTTGCTCTTTAAACAGACCGGAAAGTATGGTTTCCACTCTTCTTCGGTCGTCACATTCCTCAAAAAGCAGGTCCCTGCTGCCCTGAGGCGTTAATTTGGAATATCTTTTCATACTTTTCTCCCTGACTTTGTGTACTTTAGCATAGTAGAGTGCTACTATGCTACCATATTAAATCAACTGTGTCAAGTATAAATCATATTTTATTTACGTACCCTGCGCCGCTGTGCGCATTGAGCGCAGCGCAAATTATATGACGGGCGATTGGTAATAGCTCCTATGGTTGTAATTGTGTTACGGCGGGCAAACAGCTAAAATAACGAAATCTGATTTGACTCCGGCATATCTCCCAGCGCTCCCGCTTCTCTGAGAGAATCCACAACACTCTTGCCGATGCCGGCGCGCGCCATAAGATCATCGTATGACATAAACTCGCCGTTGCCGTCATCGCGGGATTTTGCAATGGCGTTGGCCGCGTTCTCGCCTATTCCGTCTATTGCGCCGAACGGCAGACGGATCTTGCCGTCCTCTATTCTATAGATTCTCGCATCGGATTTATAGATATCCACCGGCAAAAATTCAATTCCCCTGGCAAGCATTTCAATGACAATCTGCAGGACAACATATGTGCTCTCGTCCTTAGCCGTTTTGTCATTTCCCTTACGTTTTATTTCCTCCATTTTCTTTTTTACGGCTGTTTTGCCTTCAACAGCGGCAACAGCGTCAATCGCGTCACCTCGAACCGTGAAATAAGCCGAATAAAAATGAATGGGATGATATATCTTATACCAAGCCAGGCGCAAAGCGGCAATAACATAAGCCGCGGCATGCGCTTTAGGAAACATATACTTAATCTTATAGCATGAGTCAATATACCACTGTTCAACGCCAACGGTTTTCATTGCTTCCTCATAAGGAGGAAGCTCCTTGGGCGCTTTACCCTTACGGGTATATTCCATAATCTTGAAACAGTCTTTTTTGCTCAGCGGCGATTCCTTGCCTGTATTTCTTTCATACTCTTCCGTCTTGTGGATAAGATAGGTCATAATATCGTCACGACAGCCTATAACCTGGGAAATATTACAGGTGCCTGATTTTATAAGCTCCTGCGCGTTTCCAAGCCATACGTCCGTACCGTGTGACAGACCGGATATCTGCAAAAGGTCGGCAAAAGTCTTTGGCTGGGCCTCCTCAAGCATGCCGATTACAAACGGAGTGCCCATTTCGGGAATGGCCAGCGTACCCGTGTTGCAGTCAATATCATCCGGCGAAACACCGATAGGCTCAGTCGAAGTAATGAGCTTGTACAGATTCGGGTCTGACAGGTCAACATCCATAACAGGTATTCCTGTTGAATCTTCCAGATACTTATATAACGTAGGATTATCGTGGCCCAGCTCGTCCAGCTTTAAGAGCGTATCGTGAAGGGAATTTTTAAAGTCAAAATGGGTGGTGTATGTACCCTTCTTTTCATCATTTGACGGATATTGTATGGGCGTAAAATCCTCTACCGTGTACTTATCCGGCACAACGACCATTCCGCCGGGATGTTGTCCTGTTGTACGCTTTATTCCGGTACAACCTTCGGTAAGCCTTTCAATCTCCGCTTTCGGCGTTGTGGCGGCGAGTCCGCGCTCGTCAAGGTATTTCATAACATAGCCGTACGCCGTTTTGTCAGCCACCGTTGCCATCGTACCGGCTTTAAACACGTATTCCTTACCGAAAAGCTCTTCCGTATATCTGTGGGACTGGGACTGATATTCGCCTGAAAAGTTAAGGTCGATATCCGGCTCCTTGTCGCCGTCAAATCCCAAAAAGGTTTCAAAGGGGATTTCGTGCCCGTCACGTTTCATAGGCGTGCCGCAGTTGGGGCAGTTCTTGGCAGGCAGATCAAATCCCGAACCAACTTCTCCATGCGTGAAAAATTCACTGTGCTTGCATTTTTTACAGTAGTAATGGGGCGCCAGCGGATTAACTTCCGATATGCCCGCCATATGCGCGGCGAAAGAGGAGCCGACGGAACCCCTGGAGCCGACCAAATAGCCGTTTCTCTCGCTTTCCTCAACCAGGCGCTTGGCGATTACATAAAGCACGCCGAAGCCGTGACCGATTATGGAATCCAGCTCACGCTGAAGCCTGTCCGCCACATATTCGGGAACCGGGTCCCCGTACAACGCTTTCGCCTTTGCCCAGCATTTTTCGGTCAGTTCTTCATTGGCGCCGTCAATATGCGGCTGGAAAGTTCCCGGCGGAATCGGCGGAATATCGTCCATAATCATATCCGCGATCTTGTTGGGATTATCAATGACAAATTCCTTTGCCCTATCCCCTGCCCAGGCGAAATCCTCCAGCATTTCATCCGTCGTTTTGAAATAAAGGGGCGCCTGATTGTCCGCGTCATCAAAACCTTTTGACGCCATAATAATAGCTCTGAACTTGGCGTCCTTTTCATCAAGGAAATGGACGTCTCCGGTTGCTACAACCAGCTTGCCCAGCCTGTCGGCAATCTCAATGATTTTCTGATTGATATTAATTAAATCCTGCTCGCTGTGAATCTTGTCATAAGGCTCACGGTTTGACCTTATCATAAAGGCGTTATTACCGTTTGGCTGAATTTCAAGATAATCATAAAACGAGGCGATTTCCTCAATTCTCTCTTCAGGCTCGTTATTCAAAATCGCCTGATACAGTTCTCCCTGCTCGCAGGCGGAGCCGATGATCAGACCATCTCTCTTTGCGGCAAGCATACTTTTGGGTATAAGCGGACGGGATTTAAATGTTTTTATATTTGACGAGGATATCATCTCGTATAAATTCTTTCTGCCGTATTTACGTTCCTCCTTGGGAATCGACTCATCCATTGAGGTATCTTCCTTGACCAGCAGGATAATATGATGGCGCTTAAACTGTTTGCGCTTGAGTTTCATAAAATCGGGATACTTTTCATCGTCTACCAGATATCCCTCCATACCGAGAATCAGTTTAATTTTACCCTTGGCCGCGTTATATGCCTCGGGCAATGCCTGAACAACCCCGTGGTCCGTAACCGCAATCGCTTTGTGCCCCCAGCTGATTGCTCTTTTTACAAGGAGCTTGGGAGCGGATATGGCGTCCATTTCAGACATAGAGGTATGCAGGTGCAGTTCAATTCTTTTTTCCGGCGCGTTATCCATTTTCTCAATTTTCTTAACGCTTGAAATGGAAAACGGATGGAGAACGTACTGATTTGAAAAGGTATCAAACTGATACGCGCCGTTGATCACAACCGTTTTGCAGTCGTTGAGTTTTTCAATAAGCGGGTCGATGACGCGCCTGTCCTCAAACATCTTCACCGTAATGGACGAGGTGTAGTCGGTAATATTGAAATTGAAGATACGGTTTGTGCCGCGCTTGGTATCCCTCACCTCTGAATCAAACACATCGCCCCATACGGTAATGTATCCGTCTTCGGTGGTAATATCCTTGATTGCAGTCGGGGTATCACGGAGCGTTTTGCCGTAAATGTTTTTTACTGTATCCTTATAAAGCGGCAATTCGCCCCATGGCTCGTGAACGGTATTCTTTTCCTTTTCTTCTTTCTTTATTTCCTCCTGCTTATGCTTTTCCTCAACTGCCTCTTTGACAGCCTTTTCAATGTCAAATTGCTGTACCTCCAGAAAATTCACATCGTAATCCACTTTAAAAAGCTTATAAAGCATAGCGGACACTACGGAGCCGACCTTCTGCGCCTCCAGGACCTCCTTGCCGCCCTTTTTCAGAAAGACGGTGAGGATGTTGTCCTCGATCTCCGCCTCGGCACCCTCAAAAAAACCGTTGGCGGCGGGGGTATCCCTCTTTGCGTACTCGAGGATATTCTCCATATTGTTCAGGGAAAATTCCGATTTCGGAAACACAGGATTTATCGTAACTTTATGTAAAGCAATCGATCTTTCAATCGCCTTTTCAGCCTGTAAAATCTTACTATAGCCCAAAAAGCGGTCGAGGTACAGACCGATGGCGAGCGTTCTCTTTTCTCTTGACACGGTAAAGGAATAAATTTCCCCGTTACCGATGTCGGCAATGATTTCACTGTCGATATAATCAGAAAATAAATCTGAAAATCTATTCATCACAACTTCTCAATTTCTTTCATTAATTCTTCAAGCAGATCTTTTTCATCAACCTTGCGCAGTATTTCGCCTTTTTTGAATATAAGGCCGTTTCCATCGCCTCCGGCAATGCCGATATCGGCCTCTTTAGCCTCTCCCGGTCCGTTTACAACGCAACCCATTACGGCAACCTTTATGGGCTTTTTGCAGTCCCTGAGTCTGTCCTCCACCTGTTTGGCCAGGGATACAAGGTCAATTTTTGTTCTGCCGCAGGTGGGACAGGATATCAGATACGGGCTGTCGTTTTTCAGCCCTAAAGCTTTTAATATATCAAAAGCGGCGAAAACCTCTTTAACGGGCGAGTCGGTCAGACTGACTCGGATCGTGTCGCCGATTCCGTGGGCAAGAAGGGAACCGATACCCACAGCGGATTTAATAATTCCCATTCTTTCCGTGCCGGCCTCCGTCACACCGAGATGAAGCGGATAATCGCACTGCTGCGCCGCAAGCTCGTAGGCGGTTATCATAGTTTTAACATCCGATGATTTTATGGAAATGACAATATCATCAAAATCAAATTTTTCCAGGAGCCTCGCATGATACAGCGCAGACTCCACCATTGCCTGAGGTGTGGGAGAACCGTATCGGGCAAGGATTTCCTTTTCAAGAGAACCGGAATTGACGCCGATCCGGATGGGAATATTCCTTTGCTTACAGGCGTCTGCCACCGCTTTCACGCGTGAATCATCACCTATATTCCCCGGATTGATACGGATCTTATCTATCCCGCGTTCAGCCGCTCCCAGCGCCAGCCGGTAATCAAAATGAATATCCGCAACCAACGGAACATCAACGGCTTCCTTTATCGGCTCAATCAGCGCCAGCGCTTCCTTGTTCGGTACAGCAAAGCGTATCACCTGACAGCCTGCCGCGGCAAGCTCCTTCGCCTGTGCCACGGAGCCTTCTATATCCCTTGCCGGAATATTCAGCATGCTCTGCACGAGTATATCACTGTCTCCGCCGATAAAAGTATTTTTGAGTTTTATTTTTTTACTTTTTCTTCTTTCCATATTTTCAATCCTTTTGTATGGTTAAGCAAGATATCAAATTATAATCTAAAAGAGCCTTGTTATATCGCTGAAGGTCACGACACACATCAGTCCCAGAAGCAGGACCAGTCCCACTGCGTTTATGATATATTCCGCCTTAGCGGGCAGCTTTTTCCTGGTAATACCCTCCGCCAGAAGGACGAAGAACCGCCATCCGTCAAGGGCAGGAATCGGGAACAGATTGAACAGACCTACGTTGATGGTAAGCAAAGCCATGATTCTGAGCATGGAATAAACCGAGGTCTTAACCGCGTCTGAAACCACGGACACCGCGCCGACAGGTCCGCTCAAATCGGACAGGCCGTATCTCCCCGTCAGCAAATCGTGAACGGAAAGAAATACCATTCTGGCATAGGACACCGATTCCTTGAAGGTCTGAACAATCACATTGCCGAAAGTCTTTTCCACACCTCTCAGCCAGAAATCCATTACGATATACCGGGTTCCCTCGTACTCGTCGGTTTCAAATTCAACTTGCAGATCAACATCTTTACCGTCACGTGTTACCACCATATCCACCGTGCCGTCAGGACTCCTGGAAAGTCCGGTCTGCACATCATTTGTGGTATAAACACGCATACCGTCAATACTCTTTATCGTATCCCCCACCTGAAGACCGCTTTGAGAGGATACCGCCGCGTCATCAAACTTGGCAACCTGCGTGGTGCCCACAAGATTCTGGGAGCATACGATGATCAGAACGATCACAAAACCAAGGATCAGGTTCATTACGGCGCCGGCAACCACAACAAAAATCCGCTGCCATACCTTTTTATTGACAAAGGCATTCTTGTCTTCGCTTTCCTCGTCCTCGCCCTCCATAGAGCAGTAGCCGCCGAACAATATCCATCTGAGGGTATATTTGGTCCCTTTGTGTGTGAACTGAAAAATCTTGGGACCCATACCCACAGAAAATTCATTGACCTTTATTTTCATCAGTCTGGCGGCAAAATAATGACCGCCCTCGTGAATAATAATAATCAGCTCAAAAAAAAGAATCGCAATTAAAATGGGATAAACCGTATTCCAAATTGAACTTAAACTCACTTAACCGCCTCAATTACATACTCACGGGCGGCTCTGTCCGCTTCCAGAACATCGCCCAGAGAAAAATCTTTTTTATCAGAGGCATTCAGCATTGCCTCGTTATTAAGATATGCAATATCCGTAAATTTAATTTTACCGCCGAGGAAAAGTCTTACGCTTTCCTCATTCGCTCCGTTGGCGGCAGCAGGATGCAGGCCGCCCATATCAATGGCGTTTTTACAGACGTTGATACATTTAAACGTTTCATAGTCGGGCTCAAAGAAGGTCAGCTTTCCGTAATCCGCCAGCGAAAGCTCCCTGACCGGACTCGGCTTTCTGTCCGGATAAGTCAGAGCATACTGGATCGGTATTCTCATATCCGGCACGCCCAGCTGCGCGATCATCGAATTATCCTGATACACGATTGCGGAATGAACGACGGATTCCCGGTGCACAACGATCTCAATATCGTCATTCGGCATATCAAAAAGCCATTTGGCTTCAATAAACTCCAGCCCTTTATTCATCATGGTAGCGGAGTCTATGGTTATTTTCGCGCCCATATCCCAGTTGGGATGCTTCAGCGCGTCAGCCGCCGTTACATTTTCAAGTTCCGGCAGTTTTTTTCCGAAAAACGGACCGCCGGACGCGGTAAGAATAATTTTCTTTATTGACTTTTTATCCGGAGCGCCCTGCATTGCCTGAAAGATGGCGGAATGTTCGCTGTCAACAGGCAGAATGCTGACGCCCTTTTCTTTGGCGAGATTTGTCACCAGATGACCGCCTGCCACAAGAGTCTCCTTGTTGGCAAGGGCAATGGTCTTTTTCGCTTTAATCGCCTCAAGAGTAGGCTGAAGTCCCACCATTCCCACAACGGAATTGAGGACCGTATCGGCGCCGTCATAGACCGCGCACTCGATCAGCCCCTCCATACCGCATACAACTCTGGTTTCGGTATCTTTGATTCTGTCTTTTAACTCCTTGGCGGAATCGGGGTTCATCATACATACAAGCTCCGGTCTGAATTCTCTGACCTGATTTTCCATGATGTCGACCCGGGAATTGGCGGTAAGGCATTTTATTTTATATCCGTGCATACGGCATACGTCAAGGCTCTGTGTACCTATTGAGCCGGTCGAGCCCAAAAGAGAAATCGTTTTCATTTTCATCCTGCTCCTAAATTTACATAACGCTTTTGGTAATTAAAGCGATTACATATGTACAGGCAAGCGTAAAGAGTGATGAATCCATCCTGTCCATTACGCCGCCGTGCCCCGGGAAAATCTTCCCGAAATCCTTTACATTGAAATTTCTCTTCAGTACGGAGGCGGAAAGATCCCCCATCATTCCCATAAAGGAAACGGGAATACAGCATGCATAAAGCACTGTCGCCATAGTTTTATCAAGGGGCGTATCAGCGATTCTGTTATAAATGATCATTGCCACCGCGTTTAATATAAGGCTGAACAGCAGTCCGCCCACAGCGCCCTCAACGGTTTTTTTAGGGGAAATATTCGGTGACATTTTATGCTTACCTATTGCCATTCCGGTAAGCTGGGCGCCGGTATCGGTGGCAAGGGCGCATATCAGCGCGAAGAATATTAGATAGATGCCGAACTGCTCGTTCGCAAACATATCCCTGAGCCTTATAAATATGCTGAAGCCGTAAGGGACAACAACGCTCGCGAACACACTGATTGCTACATCCTCAAAGTTTGTGTAAGCATACCCCTTGAGCATCGCCAGCAGAAAAACCAGACACAGCGCAATAACAAACACAATTTGCGGTACAAAATGAATGATGCCGCCCCATGTAACCGTACTGATCAAAGGAAGCATCACCCTGTCGCTTGAAAAGAAAGGAACGCAGGCGGAAAAGATGATTCCCACAACTTTAATAAAAGTATTCTGTACATTGGCGCAGCGCATGATCTCACCGCTTGCCACGGCGGAGATAAACGCCACCGCAATGACAAGGGCAGGCGTATTGATCTGCCACACAATAACGGCAAGGACTGCCAGCAGACAGACCGCGGTAATTACTCTCTGTTTCATATTCACCCTCCAAACCGGCGGTTTCTGTTTTCAAAATCACGAAGCGCCGAATGCAGATCCTCAACTTTAAAATCAGGCCACAGCACATCGCTGTACCAGAATTCGCTGTAAGCCGCCTGCCACAGCAGGAAATTGGAAAGGCGCTCCTCACCGCTGGGTCTTATGATGAGATCGCAGTCCGCAACGGTATAGATATTACGGGAAATATCGTCTTCGGTTATCTCCGTTTTCCCCTGGGCTATCAGCTTGTTCACGGCTGACACGATCTCCTGCCTTCCGCCGTAGTTGATTGCAAGATAGACGGTAGTTCCGGTATGAGAAGCGGTCTCCTCCTCTGCCTCGTCCATAAGATCAAGCAGTTCCTGTGAAATACCCTGACGCTCGCCGATAAATTTGATTTTACTGTTCCCCGCCTTGGTCATATCGCTCTTGGCTTCCAGCAGATAATCCATAAAAAGATTCATAAGAGCGTCCACTTCCTCCTTGGGTCGTTTCCAGTTTTCCGTGGAAAAGGCGTAAAAGGTCACATACTCAATGCCAAGACGCTCACATTCCTTACTTATCGTACGGAACACGTTGGCGCCTGCCTTATGACCTGCGGAACGGGGCAGAGCGCGTTTTTTTGCCCATCTGCCGTTACCGTCCATTATAATTCCTATATGCTTCGGCAAAACGGAAAATTCCGTATCGCCGCTGTTTTTCTTACCGAACAGTGCCAAATCAGCACCTCCCAAACAAAATACCAAACAAAAACGAATCCATAAAGCTTCCGTAACAATGTTTGGGCCGATGCCAGCATCGACCCGAAACAAAAATTAACAATATAAATTCTGCCTGAAACGTGACATCACATAGAAAGGATTTCCTGTTCCTTTTTCTTTGTGATTTCCTCAGCCTGCTTAATAAAATCATCTGTAATATTCTGCAGTTTCTTTTCGCCGTCTTTCTGATCGTCCTCAGTAATCTCGTTATTTTTCTTAAGCTTTTTGAGATCGTCCATTGCGTCGCGGCGGATATTTCGGATAGCCACCTTTGCTTCCTCGCCGCGTTTTGAAATATCTTTCTGAAGAGATTTACGGTGTTCCTCCGTAAGCTGCGGAAAAGTAAGTCTGATCACCTTTCCGTCATTCTGGGGGTTAATACCGATATCAGAAGTGTTGATTGCCTTTTCAATGTCCCTGAGCGTTGAAGCGTCCCAAGGCTGAATAACAAGAAGTCTTGCCTCCGGCACGCTGACCGCTGCCATTTGATTAACCGGAGTGGGCACGCCGTAGTAATCGACCATAACCTTGTCAAGCACGGCGGGATTGGCTCTTCCGGCTCTTATTGAGGAATAGTCCCTCTCAAGAACGGTCAGACATTTATCCATCTTTTCCTTGGTTTTACTAAATACAGTTTCCATAAAATTACCTCTCTTTATATATCAGTCCGTTGAATATGTTAATTTCTTACGATTGTGCCTATTTTTTCACCCTGAACAGCCTTAATAATATTGTCAGGGTCTGAAAGATCAAATACGAATATGGACAAGTCGTTATCCTTGCAAAGCGAAAACGCGGTGGAATCCATAACCTTTATATCACGCGCGAGGACGTCCTTAAATTCAATCTCATCAAACTTAACGGCGTCATCAAATTTATTGGGGTCCTTATCATAAACGCCGTCAACATTCGTCGCCTTAAGAAGAACGTCGGCATTAATCTCAACCGCCCTGAGCGCAGCCGCCGTATCCGTTGAGAAAAACGGAGAACCCGTTCCGCAGCCGAAAATAACAATTCTGCCTTTTTCAAAATGGCGGATCGCCCTGTTGCGGATATATGGTTCCGCAATCTGACGCATCTCAATAGCCGTCTGAACTCTGACATTCGCTCCGAGCTGTTCCAGCGCGTCGCAAAGAGCCAGTGAATTCATTGCCGTAGCCAGCATACCGATATGGTCGGCTCTTGTCCTGTCCATATGCTCGCTGGTCCTGCCTCTCCAGAAGTTTCCGCCTCCGACCACGATACCGATTTCCACGCCCAGATCCGCAACTTTTTTTACGGATTCACAGATTCTGATTACGGTATCCGTATCGATTCCGCTGCCCTTGGCGCCGGCGAGCACCTCGCCGCTGAGCTTAAGTAAAATTCTTTTATATGCGATACTCATACAAAAGTCCTCCCAATATATTATCTACTATATAATAATATAATTTATTCTTAAAGTAAATAGTTAAATAATTAAATATTGCATTATTTAAAATAAAACCGCATAAAACAACTAAAATGATTCGGTCATGCACAGCAAAAAAGCAGATTGCATTTTACACAATCTGCTTAAATGATTACTCATTCGTAGAAGTTTTATTTATTCTGACTAAGTAGCTGTAATCCTTTGCGTTAATGATTCCATCATTTGTAAAGTCAAACAGATAGCCCAAAGCGGTGTCACCGGGAGCAGTATTGATATACGTCACATTCCAAAGAGCCAAAGTAACGGACGGGATCGCCGTATAAACATTTTCACAAACTTCGCAGTAATAGCTCAGTCTGCCGCTGTCATTCAGTCCTGTATAAGTATAGTCATGCCCGGGGGCAGGCGTCGTGTTGGTCCTGGTCTGACCGCATATGGAACAGGTATCAAGTGTAATCTGCGCAACAGTACAGCTGCCCGCAGTCACAACGGTTGTGTCATAATAGCCTTCAATCCATTCATTGTGAACCGTACTTGAGCTTTGGGTATCACCGCAACGTGTACAGGTAGGCGTTGACAAACTGTGTCCCGGTTTATCCTCAATAGGAACTAAGACATCTTCATAATTATGTCCCAGGGCATCAAGGATTATATCATATTCCTCGCCGCATGTCGTGCAAACGGATTTTGCCTGTCCGTCATTCAAACAATCCGGCTCAGAGATCACCGTATAATTCTGCTCATCCGGTGTATGCCCGGTGGCGTTTACAACTTCTCTCTCCGTTGAACCGCAGGTGTTGCATTTATAGGTGTTGTAACCGGCAGTTGTACAAGTTGGCGCAACCGTACTTTCCTCTACCAGAACATAGTCATGTCCCAGTGCAGGGATATCCTCGCTCCTTGTCAGATTACAGTTTTCACAGGCATAGTAGATCTTGCCTACCGCCGTGCAGGTCGGCTCCGTTCTTGTAGTCTCATACCACACGTGTTCACCGTTTGCCGGTATGGAGACCAGTCTTGTCTGTGAGCAGATGTCACAGGTATCCCTCGCCAGTCCGTTTATGGTACAGGTGGGGTTCGTAATCGTTGTGGTGGTATAACAGCCCTCTATCCATTCCACATGGGTGGATTCTACTGTTTCTTCATTGCAAACCGAGCAGGTGTAAATCTTGTACGTATGCCCGTCCTCAAGCGTATTGTCATATTCCGCGGTAAGCTCATTCTGATGACCCGTGGCATCAATATCCCTGGTTACGGTTTCACCGCATACGGTACATACGCCCTGCTCCTGCCCCTTTTGGGTACAGGTTGGCTCTGTGATTACCGTATATTCCTCCACGGTATGATTTGCCGTCAGCACAGCATTTCTCTCAACCTCTCCGCAGCCGTCAAAGGTGCAGGTATAGGTTTCAATACCCGGGCGGGTGCAGGTGGCCGTATTTGTATATTCATAGAAGCCTTCCACAAAGGCAACATGCTCTACTTCCTGCTTTTCCTCACTGCATCTGGAACAGATATAGCCGCTGATGATATGGCCGTTTTCCTCGGTTTCGTCCAGCGTTTCAGTAAGCTCCCAGCTATGATCCAGCGCCGGAAGTTCAGTTGTAGATACAACAAAACCGCATTCGTCGCATACCTGCGTAGTTATACCGGTCTCCGTACAGGTAGGCTGCAAGGTTATAACCTCGTGGGTGCTGGCATGATCGCAGGGGTCAATAGACACAAACTCATAGTCGTGATTATTTTCCTCCACCTGCTTTTTTACAAAGCTCTCTGTAGTGGAACCACTGTGACCGTAGAAAATAATATGCTGCACTTCACCGGCAAAGGGATTTTCCTCCGCAATACTAAGGCCGGCAAAGGTTGTATCCGGGTTATTGACTGTAACGGAGCGGAGTTTATAGCAGTCCGCAAAGGAGCTCATGCCTATATTGGTAACCGTTTCAGGAAATTCAACCTCCGTAATTTTGCATTTATAAAAGGAAAAGGCATCAATACTTGTAATCGTATCCGAAAAAATGATATTTCTGACGCCCGATTCATAAAACGCGTATGTACCAGTTGAAGTAAGTCCGGTACCGAATCTCACAGTTTCCAGGTTTGTACACTCTCTGAACGCACTGTCTCCCAGTGTGGTCAGAGAGTCAGGGAAAGTTATGCTTTTCAGCGATGTGCAGCCACGGAAAGCCATGGCTTCGATCGTCTCAAGATTTGAAGGAAGGGTGATTGATTCCAGCGCGGTGCAATTTTTAAATGTTCCGTAATTCAAAGTGCCGCCGGAAATCGTTGTCAGGGTGCTTGGCAAGGTAACAGACTTCAGAGAGGTGCAGCCGTAAAAGTTCAGCGTACCTAAGGTGACGATGCCTTCCTCAACAACCACCTTTTCAATTTCTGTTTTGTAGTCATACCAGGGCGGACGGTTAGCCACTGTTTCGCCGTAATCCTTTGTATCTCCCGTTCCGGAAATCGTCAGGGTTTTTGTCGCTCCAACATAGGTATAAGACGCATTTTTCCCGGTAGACCATATACTTCCGCCGGCGCCGCAGAGTCCCTTGTCATCGTCAGCAAATGCTACCGACACATTGAAACAAAACAGCACCGATACAAATAACGCAAACGCGGTTACAGATGCAACCAGCCTCTTTTTCATGATATCACCCCTGATAATATAGCTGTAATTATGGTTTAGTTTAACATATTATAACAAATTTTTCAATATATCTTCATAAATTTAGCAATAGCAAACAAAAAAGACTGCAAAACGCAGTCTTAAAATTAACTCTATAGAAATTTAATTTGCGCTCGCGCGCAGGGTGTTACCATCTTTTGAGTCGCAAAAGACGGTAACCGAGAAAACGACCAAAGGGAAAGCGCAAGCTTATTCCCCTTTGGAAACCCCTTACATTTTTGCGCCGCGCGCACGATACACACTGCGGCGCAGGGAATGTTCCTGCTGACCGTAGGGGCGATGACCCATCGCCCGTTTTAAATATGCAAATCCGCAATTACCTTAAAAACAGTTTCAGCAATTTCTTCTTTGTTTCGGTATAGGGCTGATAGCGAATGGGTATATCCAGCCACAGCGCTTTCTTTATCACGCTCTTATGATTGCTGAAAACCCTGAAACTTTCCCTGCCGTGATACTTGCCCATACCGCTTGTTCCTACTCCTCCGAATCCCAAATTAGAGGACGCCACATGTATTATCGTATCGTTTATGCATCCGCCGCCGAAGGGTATTTCGCTTAAAAACTCCTTTTCCCTCTGCTTGTCTGTTGTAAAAAGATAGAAAGCCAGCGGCTTGTCGCGCTTTAAAATAAACGCTTTTGCCTGTTCAATACTGTCATAAGTTATAACCGGTAAAAGCGGGCCGAATATCTCATTCTGCATAAGGGGCGAATCATCGGAAACGCCGTCAATAACAGCCGGAGCGACCTTATTCGTTTTTTCATCATATTGCCCGCCTATGCATACATTCTCATTTTCCAGCAGCGCCTTTAATCGGAGAAAATGCTTTTCGTTGATGATTTTAGGAAAATCTCTGCCTGCAACAGGATTGTCGCCGTACATTTTTCTTATGCTGTTTTTCATCTCCCGCATAAAAGCGTCTTTCACTTTTTTATCAATCAGGATATAATCGGGCGCCACGCAGGTCTGACCGGCGTTAAGAAATTTTCCGAAAGCAATCCTGTCCGCGGCGATTTTCATATTTGCCGTTTCATCGACAACACAGGGATTTTTCCCGCCAAGCTCAAGGACGACGGGCGTAAGATTATGGGATGCCTGCATCATGATTTTTTTCCCTACATTCACGCTGCCGGTAAAGAATATAAAATCAAAATTCTGTTCAAGCAGGAGGTCATTCTGTCCCTGCTTCAGACGCACCACAGTCACATATTCCGGATCAAAAGCATCCGCTATAATCTTCTCAATCAGATCGGAGGTCGCCGGCGAATAGGAGGACGGTTTGATGACCGCCGTATTTCCGGCGCAGAGCGCGCCGATAAGAGGGTCAATACTCAGCATAAACGGATAGTTCCACGGTGATATGATCAGCACTGTCCCGAAAGGCTCGGAAACGATAAAGCTTTTTGACGGGAAATGCGCTATCGGCGTTGAGACCACTTCCTCCATCATCCAGCGTCTCAGATGTCTTTTTACGAACCGTAGTTCGCTGAGTACCATACTGACCTCAGTCATAAATGCCTCTGTTTCCGACTTGTTCAGATCCTTCCACAAGGCCTCATAAATTTCGTCCTGATGCTTGTGTATGCTTTTTTCAAGAGCGTTCAGCGCATTCATACGCGCCTGATATGAAAGAGTTTTCTTTGCTGCGAAAAAGGCTTTTTGGTCGCTGACAATTTTTTCAAGCATTATAATCAATCCTTCCTGTCAATTTGATTATAATGCAATTTATACAATATATCAAGAATTATTTTCAATTATTTTGTTGATACTGACTATTGTTATAGGAATTTATACTCAATTTTGTTAATTTATTGTCATTTTCATTTGCTGTTTTAACAAATAATTTTTCTGATTTTATCAAAAATGATCGTTTTCTGAAAACACGCTCCTTTTCGTGTTAAATGATAATCAAAAGAATAAAACAATCGACCTGACTTTGGCATTTTATTAACATAAAAAGATTATAAATAAAAAAAGCACCTAAAAGATGCTTTTCCATACAGTATTCAGTTGCATTATAAATACTTATCGGCATAATCGTTAAAAGCATTGATAAGAAAATCCACCGCTCTTTTGCTTACCTGCGCATAAGGGGCCATCATATCAAACGCGTGATAACAACCTTTCCCCACAAAATATTCCGCACGAACACCTGATTTTTTCAGATGATTGAAATAAACCAGATTTTCAGAATAAAACGGGTCAACCGTTCCAACAGCAGAAATCAGCGGGGGCAGATTTGAAAGATCCGTTTCCCTGGCAGGAGCGGCATAAGGAGAAACGCTGTTATTCATAACCCTGTCGCCTAAATAAATTTTCCACGCAGCTTGATTCGCCGCGGTATTCCAAACCGGAGCGTCATTATCAGCAGAAGTTTCTGTCACCCTGTCGCTGAGCATAGGGTAAAGAGGCATTTGAAAAGCAATACATTCCATTTTTTTATCTCTCGCGTAAATGGATACCGCGGCAGCAAGACCACCGCCGGCGCTTTCTCCGCCCACGACAATTTTATTCCCGTCAAAGCCGAGGATTTTCTTGTTTTTCAGCATCCATTCAAGAGCGTCGCAGGCGTCGTTAAACGCCGCGGGATACTCCGCTTTGGCAGACAGGGTATAATCAGGTGATATAATAACGCAGTTACAGCGCTTTATAAGGTGGCGGGGAAAGGATATCAACGCCATTTCCGGTGCGCCTAAAACATATCCTCCGCCGTGGAACCATAATATGCCTGTTCTCTTTCCGCTTGTTTCGCCGCTTCTCATTACGCACACACGCATATCGGAACCGTCCCTGCGTTTTATATACACTTTTTCACAGTTTAAATGCTTCAAACGTAACAGAGACAGAGCCTTGTCGGAAACGGGTGAAAGCATCCGCTGTATTGTTTCACTGCCCAGCGGACTGAATCTCCTCAGTAACTCTCCCTCAAGGCGCATCTGTCTGTCTATTTCCCTGCTTTTAATCTTCATAAAACCATTCTAACACAATTATCTATTCTTGTAAACAAAAAGAGCATTTCATATGAAACGCTCTTAACTAAATCGAATTTAACTATTCATCTTCAGGGCAAAGCGAATACATTGCTCAAAAAATCCGTATCTTGTTTCCCTGCTCATGGACCATTTCCATTCCCTGTCTTTTTCATTCAGAGGATGCTTGTCCGATGCAATCAGAACGGAAACGGCCTCCATTTCCAAATATCTGCCAACACTGAAAAGGGCAGAGGTTTCCATATCCACGCCGACGGCGCCCTGCTCTCGCCACAAATTTTCCTTGAAAAAAGTTTGTCTGTATACCGCGTCTGTTGAAACAATCGGCAATGCCTTGGCTCCGTTTATGGACGCTGCCGCCGCTTCAAACCATTTTTCATCGGGTACAGAATACTCGATATTTCCGTAATAATGCAGGGATGTGCCTTCCTCTACAAAGGCTTTTCGGGGAATGATTATATCACCGGTTTGAATATCTTTTGCGAAGGCGCCGAACATCCCGACTGCAATAATGTGTTTTACGCCCAGCGCG
Source organism: Eubacterium sp. (assembly GCA_017886765.1). Taxonomy (GTDB): domain Bacteria; phylum Bacillota; class Clostridia; order Oscillospirales; family Acutalibacteraceae; genus Eubacterium_R. Next base: position 9,164 of record JAGHJI010000057.1, on the reverse strand, counting down.
TTCAGTGTTTCAACCGTATCCGCCGCCTGCGGCGCACCTCTGCCTCCGTCCAGAAAGCAGATATCGTAGTTACTGAATTTATAGACCGGACAGGCGTTTAAAAATCTCGGGAATCTGTCCGACAACAATTCGGTATCATAATGAGATACTGCATATTCCTCACCGCCGCGCATATAAAAAAGCACTGCGGTCTCAGGCAAATGCAGACTGCCGCCGTGACAGCTCTTCACATGCTTTTGCGCGGTGATGACCGGCTGCGTATCGTCATTCTCATAATGCCACATAAGCTTCCTCCTTCAAGAATCAGGCATATTACAATCGCTGGATATATCCTGTTTTTTCAATACTGTTGTATCCGTTTTTACGATAAAATCTATGTGTTGATCTTTTTCTTGTGCCGGTTAGCAGTTAAAATAAATGGTTCTAAAAGCACAATAATCAGAACAATTCATAAACTGCGCATTCGCAGGGCCTTAGCTTCATGGAATCTGCCGGCTTTGGCGGGTTTTCCGTATTGGACAGAATCACATGGAAATTCCCGCCAAAATGCATATGCGGTTTGAAATTTACAAAATTCGGAGACAGGCTGCAAACAACAAAAAGTCTCTGCTTTCCGTTATCCCGCATGTAAGCAAAAACATGATTATCCTTTAAATTTACCGGTATATACTTCCCATCGCGAATAACATCGGCATATTCCCTGCGTACTTTAAGCGCCTTTTTGTAAAAGCTTAAAACCGAATCGGGATTTTGAATTTCCTCTGCTGCATTGATTTCGGTATAATTATCATTAACCTTTGCCCAAGGCGTTCCCGTTGTAAATCCTGCATTTTTCGTGCTATCCCACTGCATAGGCGTTCTGGCATTATCACGGGCATAGCGTTTATAAAAATACATAACAACCGGAAGAATAAGCTTTCCGAAAGGCATTTTTTTTATGGCATTCATTTTGTTTATCGTTTGAATGTCACGGTAATCCTCGTACTTGTAATCGCAGTTTGTCATACCGAGCTCCTGACCCTGATAGATAAACGGCGTACCCTTTTGAAATAAAAGAGATGCGGCCAGGCTTTTTGCCGCCATTACACGATGCTTTCCGGTCGGCGCAAACCGCGGCAGACTTCTCGGCTGGTCGTGATTTTCATAATATACAGCGTCCCAGCAGTCATCCGGAAGTCCCTGCCATTTTGAAAGTGTTTTTTTAAACGGACGCAAAAAAGTAAATTTCTGGCTGAATGAGCATACAGGACGAGGACCCATATGTTCAAAATGAAAAAGCATATCCAAAAGACCTTTGCCCTCTTTTGTGATTTCAACCGCGCGATTGAAATCTATGCCGGCAGCTTCTCCCACAATAAGCGTATCATACTTATCCCAGGAATTGCGGCAAAGCTCATTTATATACCGTTTCCAGCGGGGACCTACAACTACCTCGCTTTGCTTGGCGTGATAAAGGTCATCAGGCTTTGAGATATAGGTAATCACATCGCATCTGAATCCGTCAACGCCCTTTTCAAACCAAAAGTTGCATATTTCCTCGACCTCTTTGCGGACTTTTGGATTATCCCAGTTTAAGTCAGGCTGTTTTTTACTGAAAAGGTGTAAATAAAACTGCCCTGTTGTCTCGTCATATTCCCAGGCAGAGCCGCCGAAACAAGCTTTCCAGTTATTTGGAGGCCGTTTCTTATCCTTTCCCCTGCCGTCACGCCAAATATAATAATCACGGTATGGGTTATCCCTGCTTTTTCGGCTTTCTTCAAACCATTTATGTTCATCGGAGGTATGATTTACCACTAAATCCATAATCACCTTTATGCCGCGGCTGTGAAAGGCGTGCAGCATATTTTCCCAGTCCTCGAAAGTGCCGAATTCGTCCAAAATATCACGGTAATCGCTTATGTCATAGCCGTTATCGTCATTTGGAGATTTATAGCACGGAGAAAGCCAAACAGCATCAACACCTAAATCTTTGATATAGTCAGCCATTTGCGTTATTCCGTTTATATCCCCTATGCCGTCGCCGTCCGAGTCCTTAAAGCTGCGAGGATAAATTTGATACACTACTGCGTCCTTATACCATCTTGTTTTCATTGAGAGGTCCTCCGTCCAAACTTATGATTATATTATACACATACAGGCTATTCGAATCAACAAATAAAAAAGAGCACCTCGTTTGAGATGCTCAACATTTAGTTGATGGTGTTAGCCGTTGATTTGAATTGCGAAGTTTTTCAAAGCCATTTATTTTTAAGGTTTTTCAAACCTATATCATAATCCCCACGCAACTCTTTCACAAATTTTATGCAAATGTTTTTACTAAATCAAATTTTTGATCGATTCAACAAAGTCATTCATTTCTTCAAAGATCACCTCAACGATAATCGACCAATTTATACCCTCATAATCATGAACGAGTCTATGTCTTAAGCCTGCAACAATGCTCCATATAATTTCAGGATGCTGCTGTTTCATTTCATCGCTGATCTTATAGACCTGTTCGCCTATATTATAAAGAGGTGTTGTAACCGCCTATTGCAAAAATTCGTCATTCATTAAATTTTCTTTTGTTATGGAATGTTCTTTAATCTGATTCTGCAAAAGCAAAAAAAGCGCAAAATCCACGTTGTAACGGATAAGCAGTTCGTTTATTAACTTTTCAAGATCCGTTTTATGCAAAAAAGAGCAGGTCGATAACCTGCTCTTAAAACCGCAACAAATTATTCATTGGCATTTATATCCGCCTGTGTTTTACAATAAGTTACAAAATCATAAAACGAGTCAAAGAGCGGTTTGGAATTAAAAAATTCCTTCACCGTAACATCATAATTACCCATCAGCTTTAATCTGTGCCCATATTTTCTGACAGATTCATCATTCCTTGGCGCAAAAATCCAAAAAAATTCATCCAGCACACTTTCATCAGGCATTTTTCCATATGCGTCACGGTAACAGAGCGCCAGCTCTGTAGCCTCACGCAACTGGTGCGACTGTCTTTTATTATAATAATCCTCAAGTGAGCAGACCACTTTGGCAGGATTGCCGGCAATTACGCAATTAGAAGGAAAATTGCCACCCGTAACCACGCTGTCAGCGCCAATTATTGAATTATTACCTATCTGTGTATCCTTTAAAATCGTTGCACCAACACCGATAAAACAATTATCCCCTATCTTAACTTTGCCGCAACTTCCTAAAACATTACCGTAAGCTGCGATTGCCGTTGAAAAGGAATAATCATGAGTAAGAATTTTAACATCTCTTGTGATCTGAACATTTTTCCCGATCTCAATCATCCAAGGGCGAGTTACATCAATCAACACAAAGGCAGGATTTGCAAATATTGCAGTACCCTCTCCGATTTTCATACCCTGTGCACGCAGATAATTGAGCCACCGATCCGATGACATTCTGCAATAAAATTTTTGTATCAGATTCTTAAAATGTTTTATCTTCACAAACATATACTTGTTTCCTAAAGTCCAAAAAAGTTTAGATAATCTAAAAATAAGAAGAAGCAGAGATCGCATAAAGCAATCTCTGTTTCAAACCATTAGCCGTTGATCTGCTTTGCGATTTCCTCTGCGAAGTTCTCTTCTCTCTTCTCCAGGCCGTCGCCTTTCATCATACGGATAAAGCCTGTTGCGGTGATGGTCGTGCCAAGCTCCTTGGCAACGGAATCAATGTAGCCCTTAACAGAGCCCTTGAACAGATCGCCGCGTACAAACTCCTGCTCAACAAGGCAGTTTTCCGTATAATACTTGCCCATCTTACCGGCTGCGATCTTGGCAAGAACAGCCTCCGGCTTGGAAGCCATCTTAGGATCTTCTTTCATCTGAGCCGCAAGAATGTTCTGCTCATGCTCAACAACATCAGCAGGAACGGACTCTCTGTCAAGATAGCTGGGATTCATAGCCGCAATCTGCATCGCAACATTTTTACCCATAGCCTCAAACTCCGGAGTATCCGCCTTTGCCGCGTCAGCAACGTCAAAGCCGATCATAACGCCTACTGCGCCGCCGCCGTGGATATAAGTGGAAACGATACCTTCCATAACCTCAAAACGGCGAACTCTCATATTCTCGCCGATGGAAAGCACAAGGTCATTCAGAGTTTCGGTTACGGTTCTGCCGGTTCCCTCAAACTCCATGGCTCCCAGCGCCTCAACATCCGCCGGATTTTTCTCAACAATCGTCTTTGCAACGCCTGTTACAAAGTCCATGAACTTTTCATTCTTGGCAACGAAGTCTGTCTCAGAGTTTACCTCAACGACAACGCCCTTCTTTGCCTCTTTATCATAGTAAGGGAGAACAACGCCCTCAGCGGCAATTCTTGTTGCCTTTTTCTGCGCGGCGGCAAGACCTCTTTCACGAAGATAGTCAATCGCCTTGTCCATATCGCCGTCAGCCTCAACAAGAGCCTTTTTACATTCCATCATACCGACGCCGGTCTTCTCACGAAGAGCCTTTACGTCCTGAGCTGTAAATGCCATTATAATTTCCTCCTAATAGATATATTTCAAAGTGGAGCACGCATTGCTCCGCATGATATCAGTAATATGAATTACTCAGCGGCAGCTTCCTCTGCTGTCTCCTCAGCTGCTTCTTCAGCAGGAGCTTCCTCGTCGTCAGCAGTGTCCTTACCGTCTCTGCCCTCGATTACCGCGTCAGCGATTGCGCCTGCGATCAGCTTAACCGCACGGATAGCGTCGTCGTTACCGGGAATCACGTAGTCGATCTCGTCAGGGTCGCAGTTTGTATCAACAATAGCCACGATTGGAATACCCAGTTTCATAGCCTCTGATACAGCGATCCTCTCCTTGCGGGGATCAACGATAAACATAGCGTTGGGGATTTTCTTCATCTCCGTAATACCGCCGAGATACTTTTCCAGTTTCTCTATCTCAAGCTCGAGCTTGATGATCTCCTTCTTGGGTAGAAGGTCAAAGGTACCGTCCTCACGCATCGCCTTAAGCTGTGCAAGACGGGCAACTCTGCCGCGGATCGTCTTGAAGTTTGTGAGCATACCGCCCAGCCATCGCGCGTTTACATAAGGCATCGCGCAGCGCTCAGCCTCTTCCTTGACAGACTCCTGAGCCTGCTTCTTTGTACCGACGAAAATGATTGAACCTCCGTCAGCAGCAAGATCGCGAACGTACATATACGCTTCATCCAGCTTCTTAACTGTTTTCTGAAGGTCGATGATGTAAATGCCGTTACGCTCTGTGAAGATGTACTCCGCCATTTTGGGATTCCATCTTCTTGTCTGGTGTCCAAAATGAACACCCGCTTCCAAAAGCTGTTTCATAGAAACTACATTTGCCATGATAATTTCCTCCTTTAAGGTTAATCCTCCATAAACAGGTCTGGCACGAGCCTGCATTTATAACCTATGGCTCACCTGTTTATGTGCGTATTCGCTTTCACTTATGCGAATGCTGGAACATTATAGCAAAAAAGGCCTGAAAAATCAAGCCTTTTTTAACATTAATAATTATAATTTATTCAAATCAAAAGCTGCCGGTACATATTTTCCGGCACCGGCAGGTTTTGAACAAGCATCTGTTGAATTTTAATGTTGATGCTGTCCCCGGCAGGCAATCCGATTACACAGCTCGTTATATGAAATTCCGGCGGCCGCGGCTTCCTGCGGAAGCAGGCTTGTAGGCGTCATACCCGGCAGAGTATTCGCCTCAAGACAATAGGCATTGTTATTTTCATCCAGAATAAAATCCACTCTGGAATAAAAGCCGAGACGAAGCGCGTTATGCACTCTTAAAGCGCTTTCCTGCAAAAGTGCGCATATTTCCTCGGTTATATTCGCAGGGCATATTTCCTCTGTAAGCCCGGACTGATACTTATTTTTGTAGTCATACCAGCCGCTGCGGGGGATAATTTCAATAGGCGGCAAAGCTTTTCCGTCCAATATTCCGACCGAAAATTCCCTGCCCTCTATTTTCTTTTCAATAATGACTGAATCCTCATACTTTTTCGCACATTCTATGGCGGCATTAAGCTGTGTTTCGTTTTCAACCATCGTTACGCCCACGCTTGAGCCGCAGCTGCAAGGTTTGACCACGCAGGGATAGGAAATCTCGCTGAAATCGTTATTCTCCTTTATGTTGATATATGTCCAGTCGGCAGTCAGAATACCGTTATCACGCAGGATTCTTTTGGACAGATCCTTGTCCATCGCTATAAGACTGCCCACATATCCGGAGCCTGTATAATGGATTTCATTCAAATCAAAAAGCGCCTGCAGCTGTCCGTTTTCACCTGCCGCGCCGTGCAGAGCCAGAAATACGATATCCGCCTGACGGCAAAGTTCAATAACACCGCTGCCCACAAGACCGTTTGCATTTTTCACAGAATTTTTTATCGCCTTTAAGTCCGGTTCGTTTTCCGGCACTGTATAGGTAAATCTGAAAGAGGATTTGCTGTTCCTGTAAACAGGCTCTATTTCATTATTATTCTCACCCAGGTACAAATCAAGCAGCATAACATCGTGACCGTTTTCCATAAGCGCATTGGAAATCAAAGCGCCGGAGGACAGTGAAACATCACGTTCCGGACTGAGTCCGCCTGCTAAAACAACGATTTTCATTTTCCACCTCCGGAATTATTTTATATATAATTTCATAACCTGCGCTCTCGCCTTGGCTTCCAGGGAATCATCAAGCTTCGCAAGTTGTGTTTTCCCGTATTTGTTCTCTATCGCCTTTGAAATCAAAAGGTCGGCAAAATCAGGATTCTTCGGCAGAACAGGGCCGTGGGAATATGTGCCGAAGGTATTTTTATATCGGACACCCTCGGTTGAGTCCTCGCCGTTATTTCCATAGCCTTTTATGACCTTCCCCAAGGGCTCAACCCCCTTGCCCAGATACGTCCGTCCGCTGTGATTCTCAAAGCCGACGATCTCTATGCCCTCCTTTGTCCGGAAAGCATAGTTACCTATCATACGCTCTTCCTTGCCTTCCGTATAAAAGTCAAGGGCGCCCATATATTCCAGCATCTTGCCGTCATAGGTCTTATAGTATTTGCCCAGCATCTGATAGCCGCCGCAAATCGCCAGCATGACCGTACCGTTCTGAATGGCTTTACTGATCTGGACATCCTTGCCTTTTTTTAAATCGCTCAGCAGAACGTCCTGCTCAAAATCCTGGCCGCCGCCGATAAACAGAATATCATAATCATCGGCGTTAAAGCTTTTTCCCATTGTGACGGCGTCTGTTATGACATCTATACCCCTTGCCTTCATTCTTTCCGTCAGGGCAATAATATTGCCCCGGTCACCGTAAAGATTCAGCATATCGGGATACAGGTGCGCGATTCTGATTATCATTCCCAAAACTCCTTACCTCCAAGTCTTTTCGCGATTACGGGACGCATCGTCATCATTGAGGTATATGTAGGCACAATGTAAACATCCCTGCCCTGGCTTGTGGCGATATCCACCAGTCTGTCATAATCCTCATTTTCAATCACCTTGATTTCTCTGTTTCCGACACCCTCATACTTTATTCTGATTGCCATATCATAGCAGCGTTTGCCGGAAACGTATATATCCTTAACATTGCTCTTTCGGAATATGCCGTTGAAATCAACGTCCCATATCCAGCTGATGTCCCGTCCGTCTGCGGCGTTGTCATTCAGAGACAGTATCAAGGTAAAATCATCCTCAATGGATTTCAGAAAGCTCATAGTCTGGCTGAAGCCTGCCGGATTTTTGACAAGAATGACGTTTATTTTATGATCGCCGCTTTCAAACTGCTCCATCCTGCCGAAAGCGCCATTGAACTTTTCAAGGGCGGTGTAAATCGTATCGTTGTCAAGACCCAGAGAAGACAGCGCGGACGAACATCCCACGGCGTTATATACGTTATACGCGCCGCCGATATTGATTTTCGTAATATTTCTGTCGCCGTTAAAATCAGTAACAACAATGGAATAGTTCGGCTTCAGCTCCTCCACGGAAATTACGGCGAAATCGGGGCTTACCCGTTTGTAGCCGCAGTGGTCACACGCAAATCCGCCCAGATGACCGTAGGTATGATAGGAATACTTGTATTCATGCTTACAGAATATACAGTATTTCGCGTCCGAGATTTCAGGCTCAGCGGCATCTTTGTCAAAGGAAACATTGACGCCGTAGGTCACGATTTTATTGGGTATCTCTTTTGACATGGAATAGGTCAGGGAGCAGTCGGCGTTCAAGCACACAACAGCCTGAGGCAGATTTTTGATAGACTCCTTAATCGCGTTTAAGGTATGGGTGACCTCACCATATCTGTCCAACTGGTCACGGAACACATTGGTAACCAGCACAACGTCGGCGCGGATATATCTTGAAACCTCGCGAAAAGCGTTTTCGTCACATTCCACGATGGCATACTCGCATTTCTTTTTACCGGTAATCGTTGAATTCATAATAAAGGAAGCGGTGATTCCGGTTATCAGATTCGCTCCAGACTTGTTGATAAAATAGGTTTTGCCGGCTGTTTTAAGCCCTTCCTCAATGATACGGCAGGAGGTAGTTTTTCCGTTGGTACCCGTAACAATAACGACCTTAACATTTTTTGAAAGGTCTGACAAAATATTTCTCTTCACCTTCAGGGCGACTCTGCCTGGCAGAGTCGTGGCTCCCCTGCCCATTTTTTGAAGTATAAATGTAACAAGCCTGCAAACAAGGCAGCTTATAAAAACTCTCATCCAATCACGTCCTAAAAACAATCTATATTATTTTATCGTTTTGTACAACTTTCTATGCGAATTTATCCGTATTTCATTCTAAACGAAGTAAGCATTTAAGTCAACACAAATACTTAAATATATTTAACGTTACCATGTCTTTCTTGCCACTGAGAAAGTAATGTGTTAATATATGTAACGGAGATGATAAAATGCTGAATGACATTATGGATATTGTAAAAAAAGCAGGAGAAATCTATAAAAAAGCCGGCGGCGATTTGGGAATTGAAAAGAAAGGCTCGACTGTTAATCTTGTTACCAAATACGATAAAAGGATACAGGATTTTCTTTTTGAAGAGCTTGAAAAAATCGTACCGGGATGCAGATTTCTCGGTGAAGAGGGCGATGAGAACAAAAGCCTGACCGACGGTTACTGCTGTATTATCGACCCCATTGACGGCACAACAAATTTTATAAAGG
>JAGHJI010000056.1 GCA_017886765.1 Eubacterium sp. | reverse complement strand
CCAGGAAATTGCCCAAAAAGCTTTCTCCGAAAAATTCGTTCATACTCGGCATTCTGAATTCATCCATAACGCCCAGCTCTTTCGCGCAGTCGGAGCAGAGATGCATTTCCTCACGCTGACCGTTGATATTCTTCTTGATATGTGTAGTAGCCTCGTTTTTATTGCAATGTTGACATAACATAAGTCATTCCTCCTTAATTCATGTAAGCTAAAAGCATTTGTTTGAACTGACTTGCTCTTACGGCGTCCCTGGAGTCAGCCGGCAAGCCTTTGAAATTGTTGTCAGATAGGACGGCAAGCATCATCTGCGCCGCCTTGTCACTGACTAAGCCCTGGTAATTCAAATTGTAAATATGAGCCTTGGCATTCTTTTCTCCGATGGAGGAGCCCACTGAATTGATCAGGGACACAATGGCGTTTTCCTTGCTGGCCGCTCTCGTTATCATTATACAGCCTCCGCCGCCGCGCCGTGATTCGATCCTATAGCCCTGCTCCGGAGTAAAGCGCGATGTGATGACATAATTTATTTGACTCGGAACACAACCGAGCTGCGCCGCCAGATCATTACGCTGAATCTGCACAGTGGATGTGTCATCATCAAACATATCAAGGATCATATCCGCAATTACATCACTAAGCTTCATTTTCCAATCACTTCCTTTTTTCGGTCAAATGAAGGTCAAATTTTGCTTTTGACTTTGACTTTCTTTGACCTTCTATGGTCATAATAGCACAAAGGTCAGAAAAAGTCAAGAGTTTTTTTGACTTTTTCTGACCATAATTATTTTTGATTATTTTTTTGATTTTATCCCCGCTTCTGTGGCGGTGGAAGGAAATCATCCGGCGGATTATCCCGCATCTGCGCCCGCTCTGTTTTCTGCTGGCGGCGTTTCTTTTTCCTTTTATTATTACTGATAACAAGAAAGATGTAAAGAATGACCAGCAGAACGATAACCACCAATATGATCTTTACAACCGTTGTACCGAAAAAGGACTTCATGGCGTTGATGACCTTTAAGAAGGTGGAAAGCTCCACATCATTTGCCGCCACCAGATCAATGGTGGCAATGACCTCATCACCATAGATGATATTCGCCTTGCAGACATCCTGCCCTTTTGTAACCGGCGCTTCAATATATTCCGGCTTTTCAACGGGTTCAATAATGATTGCTGATTTGTCGAGAGCGGCAGGAACAATGACGTTCGTATTTTCCTTTGCCACAAGCTGAACACTGTCGGCGTCCTTTCCGTCCTCAACAGCTACTTCACTTATGACCTCGTTTTCACTTGCCAGCGTTGTATATTTAAGACTGTCAAACGCCCATTCAAACAAGGATTTGGCGTCAACAAAGGAGCATTTGGTTTCATACGATTCTCCGTTGATCTTTTGTCTTGGCGATTTAAGGACAACAGCAAGATAGTTGTAGCCGTCCTTAGACGCTTTCGTGATGACGCAGTATTCCGCTTCTTCCGTTGAGCCGGTCTTTATTCCCTGGGCATATTCATAATAATAGGTTACATATCCGGGCTGCAGCATAAGATTTGTATGCGGCAGAGTCATATCCTTATATTGAATTTCCGTTGCGGTGGAATACCTTACAAAATCGGAATTTTTCAGCGCCGCCAAAGTAATAGTCGCCATATCCCGGGCGGTAGTATAATGATTTTCGTCGTGGAGGCCATCGGGATTTACAAAATTCGTATCCTTACAGCCCAGCGACTTTACATATTCATTCATCAGAGCGACGAAAGCGTCCGCCGAGCCGGCAACATATTCCGCCAGCACGTGACAGGCGTCGCAGGCGGAATAGACCATCGTCAGATACAAGAGCATGTCAATGGTTAGCTCCTCACCCACTTCTATTCCCGCCACCTGGGCGCCGGTACCCAGCAGCGCGTCATACGCCGTCTGGCTCATTTTCGTAGTCGCCTGCAGATCCTTGACATGATTGAGTACCACCATGGCGGTAACGATCTTCGTAAGGGAGGCGGGATAAAGCCTTTCGTCAATATTTTTTTCGGCTACAACGGGATAGGAATCGTCATCCAGATTGATGAGCATATACGCCTCTGCGTAAATTTCCCGGTCCGGTTCATAGGTTGCGGCGCTGGATGTAAACGGCACGCAAAAAAACGAAAGAATAAGCAAGGTAAAAGTTAAAATATAAGAAAGTGTTCTTTTCATGGACTTGACACCTTTATTATAAAAATATATTATATTATTAGTTTAACATCTTTTTTTATTGTTTTAAAGACTATTTTATATTTTTTTGGAGAAAATTATGATTTACATTACCGGCGACACACACGGCGACATTTCCTGCTTTAAAAATCCCAAGCTTTCAAAGCTGGGCGACAAGGACATTCTTATTGTCTGCGGCGACTTCGGATTCATATGGAATCCCGACGACCCAAAGGAAAAAAAGAATATGGAATGGCTGAAAAAAAGAAAATACACCATCTGCTTTGTAGACGGCGCGCACGAGAATTTTGATATACTCAATTCCTACACTCCCTACCGCTGGAAAGGCGGAAACACGCATAAAATCGCGGACAACATCTATCACCTTATGCGGGGAGAGGTTTTTACCTTTGAGGGCAAGACCTTTTTCGTAATGGGCGGCGGAGAGAGCGAGGACGCCCATATGCGTGACAAGGGCACCTCCTGGTGGGAGGACGAACTGCCAAACGCGGAGGAGCTGAAAAACGGCGTCAGCAACCTGAACGATACCGAGCGGAATATCAATTATATTCTGACCTATGAGGCGCCCACCATTGCCAAGGATATTTTAAAGCAGAGAACGAATCAAAATATTATCATCACACCGCTGAACACCTATTTGCAGGAGATTATGCACAATGTGGATTATATGCACTGGTATTTCGGCTCGCTGCACATTGACCTGAATATCAGCAAAAAAATGACCGCTGTGTTCAATGAAATCATTGAGGTATAAACGTATTAAAAAAGCGTTGGAATGAAACATTCCAACGCTTTTTTTGGTAAATTATTCATTCGGTACAAATTCCACCTTTAAGTGCATATTCATACCGTCAGCAAGCCGCTGTAACATTTTGATCGTCGGGTTGCTGTTTCCATTTTCAAGCTTGCTGATGTCCGACTGCGCGACGCCTGAAATTTCAGCAAGTTCTTTTTGCGTCATATCCGCCGCTTTTCTTGCGTTCAAAACCGCCTTGATTACGTCATACTGCGGATTTAATCTTTCATACTCTTTTCTGAAATCTTCATCTTTTAATCTTTCATTTAATAAATCTCGGTAATTTGTAGCCATTATAAATTCCTCCCTGCGTAATTTGAATCGAATACAGTTAATCTCTGTTTAAATATTCATTTCTTCTTTTTTTTCGCTAACTCTATTTCCTTTGCCGGCGTTTTTTGCGTTTTCTTAACAAAACCATTTGTTAGTATTATTTTTTGCCCGACAACAAAAAAATATAAAATCCTCGTTATATTATTGCTGACTTGCGTCCTCAATTCAAATATACCGTCTTCCAAATGCTTTGAATAAGGCTCTCGCAAAAAATTACCCTCAAGTTCAAGCAGTTCCAAATTATGAAAGATCTTTGCCTGCATTTTTATATCCTGTTCAAGAATAAAATCTTTAACCGGCTCTTTATTATTATATTCGTATAATTCAATTTCAAATTTCATAGTGGGACTCCGTTAAATAAATATAGGATAAATCCTATATTTATTATATTTAATATATATTTTTTTGTCAATACGCAATTTATATTTTTGCTAGAAAAATTGTCAAAAATCAATTTTGTTCCGTATATGGAGCAACATTCTGTCTGATTATGTCATAAAATAAATTATAGTATTTATGATTAAAAAATATCAGGTTGTTGTATGGAACAGAAAATAAGGCATAGCGCTCAGTTAAGTGACAATTTAAGACGTTTAAGATATGATAACGGTTATTCACAGGAAACATTGTGTGCCGAACTTCAAAGAAACGAATGCGATATTTCACGAAGTACTTACGCAAAATACGAATCAAATCTTATGAATATACGAGTAGATGTATTAGTTGCTCTTCAAAAAATTTACGGATGTGATTATTCTGAATTTTTTAAGAATGTGACAAGTTATTCTTATGGAGATTTACTATGATCAAATTTGCACAAGATTACACAGAAAATGAAAGCAATAAAAGACCTTTTATGTGGGACAATAATTTTTCTCTCTTGGAAAATCCCCGATATATAGGCATTGTCAAGATGCTGGACGAAATGTCAACGGAAGACGCGCCGGACGGTCGATTTGTAAAAAATGACATAAAAAAACTGATACCGGATATGGACCGTTTCGCAAAGGAAAATAACGCGTATATTGCTGTTGAGGAAAGGGAAATGTTTTATGAGATCACATTTACCTGTCGGGCATTTTGTACATCCTTTAATGAAAAATCAAGCCTGCCGTTTTTGCGTGATTTTTGCAGAGCAAACACATTTCTGGAGATTTTTCCCGGTGAATACGGCAGAATAACCATAAAAATATTTGCATTAAAACGTGTAGATACCGATACGTTTTTATAAAAAAGATGTTTTCGTATTTTTTTACTTCCTTTTTATCAAGGTATTATACCTCCCTTGATGGAAACCCCGGGCAGTTCATTCTGAACGCCCGGGGTTTTTCCGTGTGATTGTGTCGTTATCCGTTTATTGTTTTTTTAATAAAATCATTTAAAAAGGCATACACTTCGTCCTTATTCAGCTCATTAAGCAGTTCGTGTCTGGCGTCCGGAAAAAGTTTGATCTCAGCCTTGGTATGTCCGGTGGCAGCAAGCTTGTCATAGACTTCCTTTATCCCTTTTGCATAGTCGCCCACTGGGTCCATAGCGCCGCTTATGACAAGGACGGGTAAATCCACGGGTACTTTGGCATACCACTCACCGCTGTTGGCGCTGATATTCAGCTTGATAAGGTCGTTCATTCCCTGCGCGGAAAACAGGAAACCGCAATACTTATCGGCAATATACTGATCCACGACATCCTTATCCCTTGTCAGCCAGTCATACTTCGTGCGCTTTTCAAATTTATCGTTATACGTACCGAAGGTGAGTTTGTCAAGCATTTTTGACTTATAGACCGCGCCCTTGATCTTAGAAACAGCCGCTGAAAGCATATCGCCTGCCGCGGCAACGGGATTTGAACCGCCGGTACCCATATAAACCGCCGCGCCAAATCCGGCGTCCGGATACCACGCAGTAAAACAGCGTACGATAAACGAGCCCATTGAATGACCCATAACAATTATCTTTTTATCCGGATATGCGGATTTTGCTTTTTCAAAATTTATATTTAGGTCCCGAACAAGATTTTTCCACCCGTCTTTTAATCCGAAATATCCTGTCTCACTGAAATTCTGATTTGATTTTCCGTGATTCGCCATATCATGCATAAACACAGCATACCCCTGTCCAACGAGGTATTCAATGAAATCACGGTACCTGCCCTGGTGCTCCGCCATACCGTGATGCAGAACAACTACGGCGCTGACATCATCATTGTCAGGCGCATATTCACAGCCGTATATGTTGCATACCCCTGTTGCAGATCTGAAAGTGTATTCACTGATTTTCATAAATTCCGCCCCCTTATAAAAAATAGATTCGTTTGATTCGGCAATGCCCTATTAAAAACGCAGCGGCACCTCGTTTTTAAGCTCCCTGCCCAGCAGAGCGTTTACCGCGTCCAGCGGCTTCATACCATGATTGACAATGTCATTGACGGCGAATACGATGGGCATTTCCACCTTATATTTTTCAGCAAGGCTTACGGCGGCAGGAAGAGCGTTGATACCCTCGACTACCATACCTACCTGTTTTATCGCTTTGTCAGGCTTCAGACCCTGACCGATCAAATAGCCGGCTCTGTTATTCCGGCTGTGCATACTTGTACAGGTTACGATCAGATCCCCCATACCCGCCAGTCCGCTGAAAGTGTGGGGTGAGCTTCCGGTTTTCTCTCCAAGTCTTGACAATTCCGCAAGTCCCCGGGTTATCAGGGCGGCCCTGGCGTTATCACCGTAGCCGAGGCCGGAAGAAATGCCGGTTGCGAGGGCTATGATATTCTTCATCGCGCCGCATATCTCAATACCTCTTACGTCTGTATTGGTATACACACGCATAAAAGGACTGCTGAAAAAGCGCTGCACATACGCGGCGGTATCCATATCCTCACACGCGGAAACGATGGTAGTGGGCATATCCCGTATCACTTCCTCCGCATGGGTCGGACCGGATAAGGCGACAAGACGGACGCCACTGTTGCCCAGCTCATCCGCTATCACCTCCGTCAGCGTCATAAGCGTATCCGGCTCAATGCCCTTCGCCACGTCAACAATGATCTGATCATCCTTTATAAAGGACTTGATTTTAGCCGCTGTCTGCCGCACAAACACCGAGGAAACAGCAAACATAATGATATCCTTATCCCTGCAGACGTCCTCAATACTGTATGTGTAACGGATACCTACAGGTAAGTCTGTATGCGGGAATTTGGGATGACGGTTTTCCTTTTTCAGAAAGGTGATCTCATCCTCCAGGGCAGACCACACGGTCACTTCCTTGCCTGTATTGCAAAGCATTTTTGCCAGCGCAATGCCCCAGGTGCCTGCGCCGAGAATTCCTATTTTGTTCACATTTGATCTCCGTTCGTATTTATTTTTTCAGGCAGCTCATCTTCGTGAAGGTCTGACGTACAATGACAGCACTTGACTGCGTCAATAGGAATTTCACTCTTGCAGTATGGGCATACCTTTGTAGTCGGCTTTGACTTGGGCTCTTCATGCACAAGTTTTGTAATAGACATCAATTTATTGACCGCTTTTACAAGACAGAAGATGACGAACGCCATAATGATAAAATTAATAACCGAAGATAAAAAAGCACCGTAGTCAATATAATTTTCACCGGTAAGGTGGATTTTACCCTGAATATCCGCGCCGCCGATACAGTTGATCAGCGGTTTTATGACATTGTCGGTAAGGGAGGTTACGATGGACGAAAACGCGCCGCCGATAATAACACCTACCGCCAGGTTCATCACATTGCCCTTTGAGATGAACTCCTTAAATTCTGCAAAAAATTTTTTAAACATATCCTTTCCTCTTTTCGGTATTTTATCAAACAACTGCATAATATCATATTACGCCGGTAAAATCAAAGTCGGGAATAAATTTCCTGTCAGCGGAGGAAAGTTCCTGTAAAAACAACTTTTCCATCCCCTTGTCTATGGCATAGTTCACAACTTTGTCATATTCTCTTTTCGTTATAGTTCTGTTAAGCTCCGGCAATGGTTCAAGGTCGCCGCACGGCACATACTGCGCCATCAGGGAAATATATGTATCCGGGAGATTCTCCCCCAGCCAGTCGATGATCTCCATAGCGGAATTTGTATTCTGCGGCAAAATCAAGTGACGGACAATAACGCCGCTTTTCATCCTGCCGCCGTCAAAAACATCCTCAACCTGCCGCCTCATTTCCAGCACGGCGGCAGAGGCTTTATCAAAATAGTCCGCCGCCTTTGCGTACCGCAGCGCCTTGTCCGCTCTGCTATATTTCAAATCAGGCAGGTAAATATTTATAAGCCCTTTCAGCTTTCTTAAGGTTTCAACCTCCTCATATCCGCTGCTGTTATAGACAACGGGCAAAGGACTTTTCCACCGGGACAAAACCGAGGCGAGCCTGTCCGCGTAATGTGAGGGATTCACAAGATTTATATTTTCAGCGCCCTGAGCTATAAGCGATTCAAATATGTCAATAAGCTTTTCGTCCGTTATATCAACGCCTTTATTTTCCGCGCTGATCTCATAATTCTGGCAGAAAGCGCACCGCAGGTTGCAGCCGCTGAAAAACACTGTGCCGCTGCCTTTTTTACCGCTGATACACGGCTCCTCCCAAAAATGGAGTGAGGCTCTGGAAACTCTGAATCCGCTTTTACTCTGGCAAAAGCCCGTCTGCCTGTCCCGGTCCACATTACAATGTCTCGGACAAATTGAACAAATCATAGCAGATGTTTATAGATATCTCCTTTCTTAAACGGAGTTTGGGCGGCAATTTCCTTTGCGGCGTTATTCACGGACATACCGCCGTCAACAAGCTCCCTTGCCATGAAAACGGCGTCGTCAAAGGTTATCGCGATTTGTGTTTCTGTTTTTTTGCCCTCAATAATCAAAACGATCTCGCCTTTTAAGTTGTTTGCGGCGTAAAGGTCGCAGGCGTCAGAAAGGGTCGTTCTGATAACCTGTTCATGTATTTTTGTCAGTTCACGGACGATAGCTATATTCCTGTCGCCCAGCACATGCAGCAAATCGTTCAGCGTAGCCGACAGTTTATGGGGCGCCTCATAAAAAATCATTGTCCTTTTCTCGTCCTTGATTTCTTCCAAATGCTCCCGCCTTGACTTTTTGCTGACGGACAGAAAGCCCTCAAAGGTAAAACGTCCGCTGTCCATACCCGATATGGCAAGAGCGGTGGCAAACGCCGTAGGGCCGGGAACGGACTCAACTTCTATTCCCATCTCATAACAAAGCGCCACCAGATCCTGACCGGGATCGGAAATTGCCGGCATGCCGGCATCCGTGACAACGGCACAGTTTTCACCCTTTGCAATACGATGGCATATGAGCTCGCCCCGTTCTCTTTTGTTATGCTCAAAATAGGATACCATTTCCTTTTTTATGCCGAAATGGTTCAGCAGCTTCATGGTAACTCTGGTATCCTCCGCCGCAATAAAATCCACACTTTCAAGGGTATTCACCGCCCTCGGCGATAAATCGCCCAGATTGCCTATGGGTGTACCCACGACATATAATTTTCCTTTTAAATCTATACTCATCTGTCATACCCGTCGGCATAGGAGCCATAAATCTCTAACATTTCCCCGGTAAGTTTACCGTCATCATTATTGATCACCAGCAGCGGCTCGACCCGCAGAAACGGCTTTGCCCCCTTTTGCCCCTGCACCAGAAACAGAAAGGGCTGTTCCTCCGCTCTGTCCTGCACGAACCTTAACCTTTTAGGCTCCAGCCTGTACCTGCGCATAAGCTCAAGCGTGTCAACCAGCCTCTCGGGCCTGTGGCACATACAAAATCTGCCGCCGTATTTCAAAAGATAGGAGGCCGCTTTTACAGCGTCCTCGATATTGCAGCATATTTCATGGCGCGCGATCTTTGCGCATTCACTCAGCGATTCAATCCCTGTGCCCACCGGTTTATACGGCGGGTTCATAGTCACCAGGGAAAACGTCTCCGCCTTAAAAGTTTTGTCAACCTCTCTCAAATCACAGTGATAAGCGGTTATACGGTCTTGCAAATTGTTTTTTTCTATTGAAAAGCAGACCTGGTCATAGGCGCTTTTTTGAATATCCAGGCAGAATACGTTATGAATGTTTTTATTTCTAAGCCACAGAAACGGAATAATTCCGCAGCCGGTACCCATATCCAGCGCCTGATCCCTGATCTTTATATCTGCAAAATGGGAAAGCAGAACGGCGTCCGTTCCGAAAGTGTGACTATCACTTACCGCAATACTGATTTCATCAGACAATCGTTCAAATTTATACATATATGTATTATACCAATTAACCGTTATTTTTTCAATACAAGAAAACAGAGCGGATAATTCCGCTCTGCTCAAAGTTTAGATAATTTGGACATTACAATCAAATAATCATAAATTGAATAATGATTAGTAATAAGGTGATATCTTTATTGGTATTTTACTGCTGTTACTTATTTTGCAGGAAACCGATTTTTTTCATAACCTTATCCAGAGTGCGCTGGGATACTCTCTGCGCGGTTTCGGCGCCCTTTGTCCACTGTTCCTGAAGATATGCTTTATCCGCCATATACTCCTTATATTTTTTCTGCACCGGCTCGAGCTCGGCCACAACTGCTTCACCCACGGCTTTCTTGAAATCGCCGTAGCCTTTGCCGGCAAATTCGCTTTCAATCGTATCAAAATCTTTACCGGTAACAGCGGAATAAATGGTCATCAGATTATTGATACCGTCCTTACCCTCGGCATAACGCACACTCATCTCGCTGTCCGTTACAGCGCTTTTAAACTTTTTCATAATAACGTTCGGCTCGTCGGTAAGATAAACCGTACCCTTGGGATTGGGGTCGGATTTGCTCATCTTTCTTTCCGGGTCGGCCAGGCTCATGACTCTTGCGCCGTTTTCGGGAATATACGGCTCAGGAACGGTAAACACATTGCCGTAAATGCCGTTAAAACGCTCCGCAATATCCCTGGTTATCTCCAGATGCTGTTTTTGG
>JAGHJI010000055.1 GCA_017886765.1 Eubacterium sp. | reverse complement strand
GCACAAATACAGTGAGAGTTTTTTATCTTCAAGTCGTTCGCGGAGAAGAGCTTTCGCAGAAGGCGCAGTCTCAGCAGATGAAAGATACGGAAATCACCGCTATGCGCGGAACGATTTACGATTCCGAGGGAAATGTACTTGCCCAGTCCGCAACAGTCTGGAATATTTATTTGGACCCGCTGGCCATTGATATTGAAATTGACGAGGACGATACGGCTGCGGAAATAGCGGACAAAGAAGCCAGAAGCGAAGAAAGACGGAATCTGATCGTTGAAAAGTTCGCAGAGCTCTTTGATTACGATGAGGAGGAAAAAGCTGAATTTCTTGAAAAGACCCTGGAGGAAAATCATTATACCGTGGTTGAAAAAAGGGTCGAAAATGATATAAAGGAACAGCTGTCCGAATTCATTTCCGAAAACGATCTCAACTGCATCGGTATGGAGCAGACCTCAAAAAGATATTATCCATACGGTTCCCTTGCTTCAACGGTGATCGGTTTTACGGGAGATGACGACCAGGGCCTCTATGGTATTGAATCCTACTACGACGAGGAACTGACCGGTACCAACGGCAGAGTGATTACTGCTAAGGACGCTGTGTCAAACGATATCTCAGATGACTACGAAACGTCGGTTGAAGCCACTGACGGTAATTCTCTGGTGCTGACGATCAATCAGACCATCCAGTATTATCTGGAAAAAGGTCTGCGGGAAACGATGGAGGAATATCAGGCAAAAGGCGCTTACGGCGTAGTAATGAACTGCAATACCGGAGCAGTCCTGGCGATGACGTCCATGCCGGACTATGACTGCAACGACCCCTATACGCTTACCTACAGCAAAGACATCAACAGCATAAAAAAGCTGGACAGCGAAGAAGAAAAGCAAGAGGCGGAAAGCGCAGCCACATTGAATCAGTGGAGAAACTTTACAGTAAATGACACATATGTGCCGGGTTCGGTGTTCAAAACATTCATCGCCGCCGCGGCGCTGGAAGAAAATGTGGTCACTCCAAGCACGACCTATACCTGCACCGGTTCCATAAAGGTCGACGTACATACCATGAACTGCCATTATCATGCCGGTCACGGAACACAGACCTTTGCGCAGGGACTTGCAAATTCCTGTAATCCATTTTTTATAACAGTAGGACAAAAGCTGGGTGTACATAACTATTTCAAATATTTTGACGCCTTTGGATTTACACAGATAACCGGGATAGACCTTCCCGGCGAGGCGGCGCCGCAGTATTATACAGAGGATCAGTACGGTATCGTTGAGCTGTCGTCGGCCTCTTTCGGTCAGACGAACTCCCTGACGCCTATTCAGGTCTGCACAGGTCTGTGCGCTGTTGCAAACGGAGGAAAACTCGTTCAGCCGTATCTTGTGTCTTCCATAGTAGACGCTGACGGCAAGACCGTTGAAAAGACAGAAACCAAGGTCGTCAGACAGGTTATCAGCGCCGAAACTTCCGAAACAGTACGTGAGATGATGAAGGGCGTTGTTGACAACGGTACAGGAAAGAACGGCTACGTTGCCGGCTACAGAGTCGGAGGAAAAACCGGTACGTCAACAAAGCTCGGTGAGTCAAAGGAAGGCGAGGGCGATAAGTATATCGTATCCTTTGCCGCTATCGCGCCCAGCGATGATCCTGAAATAGCGATGATTATTATTGTGGATGAACCGAACCAGGATCTGGGCGGCGGCGCGCTCTGCGCTCCCATTGCTTCGGAAGTTATAGAAGAAGCGATGAGCGTACTGGGAATCGAACCGAAATATGATGACGAAGAAATGGAAAACATGTCCTCTTACGCACCGAATGTCGTAGGTAAATCCCTTGAGGAGGCAAAAACGGAAATCCAGCAGTACGGACTGGAATATACCGTGATTGGTGACGGAGACGAGGTGACGAGGCAGTGCCCCACCAGCGCCGGAACGATTCCCTCCGGAGGAACAGTATATGTTTATACGGATAACAGCGAAAAGAAAATGACGACCGTACCCGACTTTACCGGCTTGTCTGTAAATGAAGCGAAAAGCCTTGCGAAAACAAATAACCTCAACATTGAGATCAGCGGAAATGATATCAGCAGCGGTTCGGTCATCGCCTCCCGTCAGAGCGATGACCCGGGTGCTTCGGTTGAGCAGGGAACGGTTATAACGGTAACCTTTAAAAATACCGAAAGCGTATTGGACTAAATAAATGAAATCGGCTGTGCCGGTAGAAAGGAATATGAGTAATGAGGCTCTCAGAAATATTAAAAGGCATTGAAATAAAAAATTCATACAAAGACACCGATGTCCTTGACGTAACACAGGACTCCAGACTCGTTAAGGAAGGCTCTCTGTTTGTATGTATAAAGGGAGCGGCGTTTGACGGTCACAGTGTTGCCGCTCAAATGCTTGAAAAAGGCGCGGCGGCTGTTATTGTCGATCACGATTTAGGACTTGAAAAGCAGATTATTGTTGAAAATTCACGAGCCATTTACTCTCCGGTCTGCGCCAATTTCTTCGGTAATCCTGCCCAAAAGCTTAAACTGGTCGGATTAACCGGAACCAACGGTAAGACCACCACAACATTTCTGATCAAGCAGATTCTGGAGAATGTGGGAAAAAAGGTCGGTTTAATCGGAACAGTACAAAATATGATCGGCGATAAAGTTTACCCCGCCAAATTCACAACACCTGACCCATATGAGCTTCAGAAACTTTTTGCAATGATGGTCGAGGACGGGTGCGAATACTGCGTAATGGAGGTATCCTCCCAGGCACTGGCGCAGAGGAGGGTCAACGGTCTTAGATTTGCCTTAGCAGCGTTTACCAATCTGACACAGGATCATCTTGATTATCATAAAACCTGGGAGAACTACTTTAACGCAAAGCGCATACTTTTTGAAAACGCGGATATCGCCGTAACCAACGCCGACGATGAAAACGGACTGAAAATCATTGAAGGACTTGATTTTGACAAGGTTGTGACCTATGCTGTAAATACCAACGACGCAAGTTATATTGCGAAGAACGTAACATTTAAGGCAACGGGAGTTGAATATGAGCTTGTAGGCGATAAAATCGGCAGATGCAATTGCCCCATTCCCGGCAGATTTTCAGTATATAATTCGCTTTGTGCCGCAAGCTGCGCATTGTCTCTGGGCGTTCCGTTTGACGATGTGCTGGACGCGATAAGCAAATCAAAGGGCGTGAAAGGCAGAATTGAAGTGGTACCGTCAGGTGACCGTGATTTTACAATCATCATCGACTACGCCCATTCACCGGACGGACTTGAGAATATTATTTCATCCCTGCGTGAAATTGCCGCAGGCAGAGTCGTGACGCTGTTTGGATGCGGAGGAGACAGGGATAAGACAAAACGACCTAAAATGGGCAAGATTGTGGCGGAATTATCCGATTTCTGTATCGTGACATCTGATAATCCGCGGTCGGAAAATCCCGGTGATATCATAAAGGATATACTTGTGGGTATGGAAGGAATAGACACGCCCTATGTGGTTATTGAAAACCGCAAAGAGGCTAT
Source organism: Eubacterium sp. (assembly GCA_017886765.1). Lineage (GTDB taxonomy): Bacteria > Bacillota > Clostridia > Oscillospirales > Acutalibacteraceae > Eubacterium_R. The sequence goes on along the minus strand of JAGHJI010000055.1, from coordinate 18,286 downwards.
CGAGTATGCCATTAAAAACGCGCAAAAGGACGATATAATCCTTCTGGCGGGCAAGGGTCATGAGACATATCAGATCCTGCCTACAGGCACGATTCATTTTGATGAAAGAGAAGTGGTTGCCGATATTCTCGACAATCTGGACCGATAACGATTGCTATGGAAAAATTAAAACTAAGCGAAATTGCAAAGGCATGCAAGGGAACGTATAACAATGACTGTGAAATAAACGGTGTTTGCATTGATACCAGAAAAATTACAGAAGGCTGTCTTTTCATCTGCATTAAAGGTGAGCGGTTTGACGCGCATCAGTTTGCCCGGGAGGCGCTGGAAAAAGGCGCGGCTGCGGTCATGATTCACCGCAGCATTGACACAGACGGGAATTATGTAATGGTGGAGGATACCTCAAAGGCGCTCCTTGCATTAGGCGGTTATTACCGCTCAAAATTTGATCTGCGCCTGGTAGGACTTACGGGCTCCGTTGGCAAAACGACTACCAAGGAGTTTTTATATCTGGTATTAAGCGAAAAATATAATACCATTAAGACCCAGGGTAATCTCAACAATGAGATCGGTCTGCCTCAGATGCTTTTTCAGATCGAAGCAGGTACACAAGCGGCAGTCATTGAAATGGGAATGAATCATTTCGGCGAGATACACAAGCTTTCCCTTGCCGCGAAACCCACCATGGCGCTGATTACCAATATTGGAACCTCACATATAGAAAATCTCGGCTCACGTGAAGGCATATTTAAGGCTAAGCTGGAAATACTTGACGGGCTGGAAAAAGACTCGACAGTTATTCTGAACGGTGACAATGATTTACTCTGCGGGGTGAAAAACGAAGCGTATAATATCGTATTTTTCGGTGTGGATAACGGTGATTTCAGAGCTGAAAACATCATTCAGACAGAAAATGAAACTTCGTTTGAAATAAGCTATTACGGAAAAAAACAGAAGATTGTGATCCCGACCATAGGTATCCATAATGTGTATAATGCGCTGGCGGCTTTTGCTGTAGGTTATTTTCTTGACATCGCTCCTGATCTCTGCGCCGCGGGACTGAATCAATATGTGCCGGAAGGCATGAGACAAAAATGTGTTTCAAGAAACGGCGTAACCTTTATTGAGGATTGCTATAATGCCAGTCCCGATTCAATGAAAGCGGCGATTTCCACCCTTTCAGATATTAAGGGAAACAAAAAAATCGCGGTGTTGTCCGATATGCTGGAGCTTGGTCCCTATGCCGAAACCGCTCATAAGGAAATAGGCAGAACCGTTGCCCGGTCGGATATTGATTATCTGCTTACAGTAGGAGAAATGAGCCATTTAACGGCGGCTGGGGCAGAGGAAAGCGGAATGAAAAATGTCTTTCATTTTGACAGCAAGGAGGATTTGACAGAGAAACTGCTTGAAATCCTTGAAAACGGTGACGCCGTCGTTTTTAAAGCGTCAAGAGGAATGAAGCTGGAGGACGTAATCCATAGTGTATATGACAGGTGGGGAAAATAAATGAATACTACAGTTGCTTTAATTATCAGTGTTGTAATTGCCTTCGGCATAACAGCCGGATTAGGATTTATCATTATACCGTGGTTGAGAAAGCTGAAATTCGGCCAGACTATTTTAGAGATAGGTCCTTCGTGGCATAAGTCAAAGCAGGGTACTCCCAATATGGGCGGTCTTATGTTCATTATCGGGATAATCCTTTCGTTAGCGGCAACCTGTCTTACCGTGTATTTCACCGGAGGAAATCTTGAAAGCGAATATTCAAGCCTAATTACCGGACGCGAGTTGGTGCTCCTTATTGCCGGTACAGTCCTTGCGCTGGGCTGCGGTTTGGTTGGATTTACCGATGATTTTATTAAAATTAAGCTTAAAAGAAATGAAGGCTTGTCACCAAAGCAAAAGACCTTCGGTCAGGTGATTATGACCCTCGGATATATACTTACCCTTTGGCTTTCCCATAACACAAGCTGGTATATACCTTTCTTCGGCGTGGTGAATTTTGAAAAAAATATATTTACCGCCATTGTATTTTGGGTCATTTCCTTTTTCATTATTTACGGTTGTGTAAATTCGGTTAATCTGACCGACGGTATTGACGGGCTTTGTTCCTCCGTTACCGCAACGGTAGCGGTAGCCTTTATTGCTATAGGCTTTATCCAGAATTTTACCGGGCTTAAGCTATTCGCGGGGGCTCTCCTGGGCGGTGTTCTCGGCTTCCTTTGCTGGAACTGGAATCCTGCCAAAACATTTATGGGAGATACAGGATCGCTGTTTCTCGGCGGTATGGTTGTTGCGCTGGGATATCTGTGCAAATGCCCCTTGCTGCTTCTGCCCATAGGCATTGTTTACGTATGCGAGACCCTCAGCGATATCATTCAGATAGGATATTTCAAAATCACGCACGGTAAGCGTGTGTTCAAAATGGCGCCCATTCATCATCATTTTGAAATGTGCGGCTGGAAGGAAAAAAAGATATGCGTTGTTTTCTCTCTTGTCAACGCGATAGGCTGCGTTGTCGGAGTGGTTCTTCTCTATTATGGCAGTTTCGCCTAAATGACTTTCTCCGTCAGACAGCGTTACTGACTAATACCATTTTATATAAAAATACTTTCTGAAAGGAGTGTACATGATGCCTGAGAGATTGTCAGATGATCATTCCAAAATTATCAAGACAAAGAAGAAAAGATCAAAAGGCTTCAGCAAAGATGATTTCTTTATAACGGGCAGTATGGATATCCCGTTTCTTGCTCTCACGATTGTGCTTTTGACCATAGGTCTTATTATGCTCTTTTCAGCGTCATACCCATATGCGTATTACAATAATAACCGCGATTCCTACTATTATTTTACACGTCAGTTTATTTTCTCGATTGTGGGACTGGTGGCTATGTTCGTGATGTCAAAAATCAATTACAAATGGCTCAAAGTCGCTAATCTTCCGCTTTTGGCAGTCACCATATTATGTCTTATTATCGTTTTGTTTTATCATACCAACATACCGGGCGCCGACGGCGGCAGCTTTAAAAGATTTATTCCGCTGCCGGGCGGCCTAACTTTTCAGCCTTCTGATCTGGCGAAATTTGCCATCATTCTGCTTTTTGCCGTGTATATCAGTAAATATTACGGCCAAATGAGAACATTCAAGTACGGTATCCTTTTCCCTTTGGGAATTATTGTTGTTTTCTGCGGTCTGATCTTTCTTGAACATCATATGTCCTGTACGATACTTATGTTTCTTATAGGTGCGACAATGATGTGGGTCGGCGGCAGTGACTGGAGGCTGTTTGCCTTTGGTGTTGCGGTGCTTGTTATCGTCGTTGTTGTGGTTATATCTTTTCCCGAACTTCTGGAAAATTATGCCGGAGACAGAATAAAAGCGTGGCTTGATAAGGATTATGACCCGACAGGCAGCAGATGGCAGACCAATAACTCACTGTACGCTATTGGCTCCGGCGGCTTCTTCGGCGTGGGCTTGGGTAATTCAAAGCAGAAATATCTGTATGTATCCGAGCCGCAGAACGACTTTATTTTTTCCATAGTCTGTGAGGAGCTTGGATTTATCGGGGCGGCTGTTATCATCATCCTTTTCGGTGCGCTTATTGTAAGAGGCTTTGTCATTGCCTCAAGGTGCCATGATAAATTTGGTTCGCTGCTGATTATCGGCGTTGTTTCTCAGATCGGACTTCAGGTAGCGCTGAATATAATGGTCGTTACGGATACAATACCCAATACCGGTATTGCTCTGCCGTTCTTTTCCTACGGAGGTACGGCGATGATGATGCTGTTGTTTGAAATAGGGGTAGTGTTGTCTGTATCACGAAAAGCAAGTCAAAAGAAGGTCTGAATATCAAATTCAATGGAATTACCAACGGATCATCAACATCGTGAGGAGAAAAAGTATGAATATCTTATTTGCGACCGGAGGTACGGCAGGGCATATAAATCCTGCACTTGCCGTGGCTTCTTATATTCGGGAAACGAATGAAAATGCCCGTATTCTTTTTATAGGTACTGCGGACCATATGGAATCGAGGCTTGTCCCTGCGGCGGGTTTTGATTTTAAGACAATTGATATTTCAGGCTTCAGGCGTTCTTTCTCACCTAAAGCAATCGTGCATAATATAAAAACCGTTTTAAGGCTTATGAAGTCCTCCGGTGAGAGCAAAAAAATCATCCGTGATTTCAAGCCCGATGTGGTTGTCGGTTTCGGCGGTTATGTGTCCGGTCCCGTATTGCAGGCGGCTGTTAAAATGGGGATACCTACTTGTATTCACGAGCAGAACGCCTTTCCGGGCATTACAAACAACACCGTCGCCAAAGAAGTTGACAGGGTAATGCTTACCGTTGAGGACGCAAAAAAATACCTTGAAGCGAAAAATGAGCCTGTGGTCACGGGACTTCCTGTACGCGGGGAACTGCTTAGGGCGGACAGGGCGATGGCAAGAGCAGAGCTTGGAATTGCCGACGGGAAATACCTGGTTCTTTCCTTTGGCGGCTCTCTCGGCGCCGAGCCCATCAACGAGGCTATGTATGATATTCTTCTAAGCAGCGCAAAAAGCGGTAAATATTGCCATATCCACTCTGTGGGCACAAACGGGGGAAAATACCTTGAAAAATTTGCGCAGCAAGGTTTTGTTAACGGAAAAAAAGGTACGGTTGAGGTAAGACAGTATATTGACAATATGGACGTCTGTATGGCTGCCGCCGATTTGGTGATTGGCAGGGCGGGCGCGTCTTCACTTTCGGAAATCGAGGCAATGGGTAAAGCCTCCATACTGATACCGTCTCCGTATGTGGCAGAGAATCACCAGTATCATAACGCGATGGCGCTGGTAAACAGAAACGCCGGATTTATCATTGAGGAAAAGGACCTGAGTTCAAATTCCCTCGGCAGGAAAATCGACGAGCTTTTGTCAGATCCAAAAAAACTGAAACAAGTAGAGACAAACGCCAGGGCAATGGCTGTGATAAACGCCAGAGAGCGTATTGCTCAAATCATTCTTTCGCTGGCAAATAACGCTTGACCAAGGCAGACGGATAACAAAATAATCACCTGTGCATAGGATGTATGGTAATAAGGTTTTTCCCTTATTTCCATACGATGCAGAGGTGATGAAATGGAAATATTTAAAATATCCGGGCAAAATGCTCTGACAGGAGATGTAACTCTCCACGGAGCAAAAAACTCGGCGCTGCCCATATTGTGCGCCGCCATTCTCATAAAAGGTACGTGTACGATACATAATTGTCCCGATCTGCGTGATGTAAGGACTACAATAAAAATACTTGAAAGCCTGGGCTGTAAAGTGAATAGGCATGGAGATACGGTTACGGTAAACTCTGCTGAAATTACCGATTCTCAGATCGACGAGAACGTGATGCGGACAATGCGTTCGTCCATACTGTTTTTAGGATCGCTGGTATCAAGAATGGGCTGCGCGTCAATCTATCTTCCGGGCGGATGCGATATAGGAACGCGTCCCGTGGATATGCATATCCATGCCCTTAAAAGTCTGGGTGCCGTTATCAGGGAAAACGGCTCATCAATAACATGCTGTGCCGATAAACTTACAGGCGCGAAAATCATTTTGCCCTTTGCGTCGGTGGGGGCTACTGAAAATATAATGATTGCCGCCGCAATATCAAAGGGCCGCACAACCATCGTAAATCCCGCGCGGGAGCCTGAGATATGCGATCTTGCCGAATTTTTAAATAAATGCGGAGCAAGAATATACGGGGCAGGGGAAAGTACGGTTGAAATAGAAGGCGTGGAAAGCCTGCACCCCTGTGAGCATCGGATTATACCCGACAGAATTTTAGCATCAACCTATATGAGCGCCTGCGCCATTACAGGCGGAGAAATTACAATACATGATGTCAGACCAACGCATTTGGCGCCTGTATTTCCGGTATTTAATGAGATGGGCTGCAGATTATATCTCGACCGTGATAAATTGAGAATGGACGCCCCCAAAAGACTGAAACGTGTGAAGATGATAAAGACCATGCCTTTCCCTGCGTTTCCAACGGACTCGCAGTCGCCGGTCACCGCAGCGCTGACCGTGGCGAAAGGCACTTCGGTAATAAAGGAAAATATTTTTGAAAACAGATTCCGTTTTGTGAATCAGCTTAACCGTTTCGGATCTGATGTTACGGTAGATGAGCAAATGGCAGTAATCAATGGAGTGAAATCGCTTCACGGCGCTGACGTTTACGCTACGGATCTGCGCGGAGGCGCGGCTCTGGTTGTCGCAGGGCTTGCGGCGCAGGGCGAAACCATAGTACGCGCAATTCATCATATTGACCGCGGATATGCTCGGCTTGAAGAAAATTTGAAAGCTTTGGGCGCGGATATAAAGAGGATTAAAGATGAAGAAGTCACAGAAAAGGAAAACAACGAAGGAAAACCGAATATATGCCCGTGATAACGAACATAATCTGTATGACCTCGGTATTGAACCGCCTAAAATATACAGAGAATCCCAAAGGTCCGAATACGCAGCCGATAACAGCAGATCCGGAAAAAGCACGCGTAAAAATAAGCGTGAAAGAGAGAATCTGACCAGGGCAGAAAAAAGACACAAGGACAATAAAAAACGTAAAAAAAGAAATACTTTTAGAAAAATAATGATTTGGTTCGCGGCGGTCATTGCTTTTGCGGCAGTCGGTACCGTCCTCTCCCTTACGGTATTTTTCCATATTGACACGATCAGTATCAGCGGAAACGAGATATATTCAAAGGATGAAATACTCGCCCAGTGTCCTATTGAGACAGGAGAGAATCTCTTTCTGTCTGACACAAAGAACGCAAAGGAAATGCTGGAGCAAAACCTCCCGTATATATATAATGCTGAAATTACAAGAAAATTACCGTATACGATACAGATAAAAATAACGGAGGCAACGCCCCAATATTCAATAAAGCAGGATAAAACATATATCCTGCTGGACGATAACTTCAAAGTCCTTGAAAATAATGCTGAAAAAGCGCAGGGCATCCTAATTAGTAAAGCTGAGATAAACAGCGCCCAGCCCGGAAGCGAAATCGTTTTTAAAGATTCTGAGATAGGCGAATGCTTAAAACAGCTTGCTACGGTTGTTGGCGATAACGATTTCACTGAAATTACTTCTATATATAGTAATAGTATAAGGGATAATTACGTGGTGTATGAAAATCGCATTGAATTTAAACTCGGCACCTGTGACGATCTTGAAAATAAAATTTATCAAGGCTTGACCGCCTGTGAGAAATTGAAACAGTCCAATCCCAATGCGGAAGGAACCATGACCATAACGGGTGGAAAGTCATTATACTTTACAGAGAAATAGCTGTAAAGTAAAAACATTGTCGAAATAATAGACAAATGTATATAATTGTGCAATTTGTATAACCAAAATCAAAAATTACAAAAAAAGATTGTCAAATAACTTGAAATTTATTATAAAAAAGTATTGCAAAAAGATTACAATATTGTTACAATAGGGAATGTAACAAATCGAATGCGATTTAATCTAAAATACATAAGGAGAATTGAAATATGGGACGTTACGAAATTGATACTGACGATTCAAAGGTTGTACAGATTAAAGTTGTAGGTGTAGGCGGCGGCGGCGGAAACGCCGTGGACCGTATGGTACATTGTAATATTCAGGACGTGGAGTTTGTGGCGATTAACTCTGATAAGCCCGCTCTTTCAAAATCCACCGCTACGCATAAAATTCTTATCGGTGAAAAGGTAACGAAGGGTATGGGCGCCGGAGCTAAGCCTGAGGTTGGCGCAAGAGCCGCCGAGGAAAGCAAAGAAGCCATTACTGACGTTCTCACCGGTTCCGATATGGTGTTTATTACTGCCGGTATGGGCGGCGGAACAGGCACGGGCGCCGCTCCGTATGTTGCTAAAATCGCAAAAGATATGGGTATACTTACAGTTGGTGTTGTTACAACTCCGTTCAAATTTGAAGGTAAGCGCCGTATGGATCAGGCTACAAAAGGTATCGACGAGCTCTCCAAAAACGTTGATTCACTTATGGTTATTCCGAATGAAAGACTCAAGGAAGTTGCAACGGAAAAGATTACCCTTCTTAACGCTTTTGAGATTGCCAACGATGTTCTCCGTCAGGGCGTTCAGTCCATTTCAGACCTTGTTAACGCAACCGGTCTTGTAAACTCTGACTTTGCTGACGTTACAGAGATCATGAAAGATGCCGGCTTCGCTCATATGGGTGTCGGCAGAGCAAAGGGCAAGGATAAGGCAGAGGCTGCCGCTCAACAGGCTATTTCCTCTCCGCTTCTTAATACTTCAATTGACGGTGCTCATGGTGTTCTTCTCAATATCACCGCTTCAACGGATATCGGACTTGAGGAAATCACGGTGGCATCTCAGATTGTTACTGACGCAGTACATCCTGACTGTGAGATTATCTGGGGCGCTAACTTTGATGAAAACCTTGAAGATGAGATGATCATTACCGTTATTGCTACTCGTTTTGGTGAGAACGGTCCTACGGGTCAGATCAAATCCGTAACTGCCAATGCTGAGGTTGCCCCTCCGCAGCCTGTTGCCGCCGCAACAACAGCAGCCGCTTCAAGCTTTACGGATAATGACGATGACGCTTTTTCCGATATTGTAAACTTCTTTAAAAAATAATCATTGTATTACATACATTCCGTATCGTTTCGGTACGGAATGTTTTTTTATTCATATGTTTATCCTTTTGTCAGAATGTATATTTTTTTGCCGCAACAGTAAAAAGTTAAAGTTTTTGTTAAAAGCAAGTTAAAGACTTTACATTTTTAACATTTTCAACAGTGTTTTCAGCAAAAAAAATAAAGCAAAAAATAAGTTTTCCACATTTTTAACATGGTTTTCCACAATCATTTCAACAAAAAAATTTTGTAAAGTATTTAACTTTTACAAAAAAATAAATCCCATATACAAAATTTGTATATGGGATTTATTGCATATCATGTATAATATTCGTATTTTACCATTCACTCTTGGTATAGGAACGGATAATATTCGTGATGATATTGTCACGTTTTATACCCTTTCCTTTTCCTGAATTCCTTTGATCCTGGATTTTACCTGCTCTGATCGTAAGGAAATCGGCTTTATCAATGATCTTGTCGATGGGTGGTATATCATTATAGAAGTCATAATCCTGGCTGACTGTATCGTACATTTTTGTTGCCAGTCCTCCCTTTGCCCGCTCTTTGATGGCGGTCATGGAAAGGATGACGACTCTATTGTTTTCCGGAAGCTGAATCGTCACTCTTTTATCTGAGAGAATAGCCAGGCTGTATAGGTAAAACTGCGCCTTTTTTGCTATATTTCCTTCGGGATGATGCACGTGGGTAAACTCGTAGCCGAAAGCTAAATTATCGTTTACATCAGCAACCTGGTTAAAGGCAGCCATATCCCATTTGCTTACCGGCTGATCAATGGGTTGAATTTTGAAGGGTACCTTTTTGTTGCCGTAGCAGATATCAATATCCTGTTCACCTGCGGTTGAGCCGGCTATGAAATATACTCTTGTACAAACCGGCAGTTTGATCTTCTGCCCGCGGCACACCAGCACATCGTATCTGTCGCCGTCGTCCTCTCTGTGGAATTTATATCTTATTCCGCCCATATAGTATCTGTCGTTTACCTGTTCTCTGGGCAGTGAAAATCCGCTTCCCTGCAAAATGACATGGCGCATATTTTCATCCCGTGTAAAGCCCTGCGCGTTAAAAGGAAGATTAATGGTTTCATAACGCTCGCTTGGAATGGTTTTCGCCTTATCCGCATAACTGATTTTAAATGTTTTAACCTCAAACGGCTTCATATTGAATCTGAGTCTGCCGTTCGTTACATTCAGTTTTTTGATTGATTCCTCAAGCGCGTTGCAGAGGGTGGCTTCACCGATCTCACCCAGCATTCTTAGTGATACGTTTCTTTGCTCTTTGCCTATGGCTTCGTTTACCCTGATAATAAAGGAGTTATCGCCGTCCTCTTCGCAGAATTTAATTGCCCTCACGATTACGTTGTCATTGCTTATACTGCAGAATGAAACGCTGTCCTTGAGCGAACGCTTGTTTCTGTAATCCGTAGTGATACACATGTACGGATTTGCGTAGATCTCGCTGTATTTCTGCGTCGAGTTTTCATATCCGTTTTCATGGCTGTAAATCGCGAAAGAAAAAACATTCCTGCCCAGATCCTGCAGGTCCTGGCGTGTCTCCTTAGTGAAGGCGCCGGCAGGTGTGTGGATGCAGGTCAGTCTTAAGATATTGTCGTTGGGTTATCCCAGCCGTATTTTGAGTCGGAGAAAATGGATACGCCGAATTTTCCGCTTTCGTCGCTGATGTCCGCCCATTTCTGAGCCGGCACCTCATAGAGCGCGTCGGAATTTGTTTCTCTCTGAATAACGCCCAGACCTAAGTCATAGGTGGCTTTTTTATTGTGGGCGGCGACTGGGAAGGTGGCTTTAAGCATGGTACGCCTTGTTTTCCAGTCAACAATGTTCTTTACCTCAACATACTCGCAGTCTGCGCTGAGTGATACAAGCTGCGTAATCGTTGAGTATTCCGCCTCACGTACAACTTTTATCGTGGCTCTTACGGGACCGTTTTCAACCACCGTGAACACCGGCGTATTCGCGTAGCAGTAAGGTTCCTTATCAATATCCTCCTTGGTAATTTCCCAGCTTGGATAAGCGAGTGAGCCGGTGTCATGCAAAAGCGCCATTTTTATGGGCGAGTCAATGATCTGCCTGCCTAATTTTTTATCATAAAGATAAGCTATGTCTCCGTTTTTATTAAAGATCAGTTTATATTTTTCATTTTCCATTGCGTGATTTGAGGCGATGACCTTTTGATTCTCACACTGATACGGCTTGTCAGCTTTTTTTATTTCATAGGCCTTGTATCCGAACGGTTCGATCTCCACGCAGAGCAGAACAGTCAGCTGCTTACCTTTTTTGTTCAAAAGCTGACTGGGTATCTCGTTTCCTTCTTTGTCAAATACCGAAATATTGGTACAGTTTCTTGTCATTCTTACCTGCGCTTCAACAACTCTTTTGGCCTTGTACTGAGTGGGATTGTTGATGACGATGATAACACTGTCATCATCAACCCAGCTTGTGTCAAGCTCATTTATAATCATTTTGCTGGCGCCGATATATTCCGTGGTGAACTGTGAAATGGAAAGATAATAGTCGGACCACGCGGTGTTATAAACATCCATAACGGATGTTCCGGTAATATCGTCGTGGAAATGATGCTGGAGCACTCTTTTCCATGCCTGTCTGAGATTGCTTTTTGGGTATGTGTACGAGCCGATGGAAGCGGAAAAAGCACAAGCCTTTTCCGTATAGTCGGCAATACGCTCACAGGCTCTGTTCAGCCGTTTGCTCATTGCTCTGGAGGTATAGGTTCCCGCGCCGTGACTTGTCATCAACAGCTCGTTCTCCCATACAGGCAGCTGCTCTTTCTCCGCCTTTGACAGCTTATCCATATCCAGAAAGATCTGGTCGGAACTTGCGGATATGACTTCAAAATCATCGGTGTTTTTCTCCACGCTTTCATTAACGGCTTTGACGCTTTCCTCGGTTGGAGCGCCTCCCCAGTCACCGGTGCCGTAAAGGTGATTTGCCCAGGGCAGATGCCCTCTTGCGTAATTGTCCGCAATTCTGTCAATCACGCTGATATCCGCCCGGATATCGCCGGTGAATTTGTACCTGTAGGATTTGGCATTCAGACTGGCAAAAGCCGCTTTGCCGTCCGGTCCCTTCCAGATTCCCAGATCAAAAGGCAGTCCGTACGCGCTGCCCCAGGAAAGTTTTTGGGTAGTAAATCCTTTGAGTCCCGCGTGGTTGATTATCGACGGCAGTGCCCAGCCAAAGCCGAAACAATCCGGCAGGAACATATCCTTTGATGTGGTGCCGAATTTTTCTTTGAAATAGTTGTTTCCCAAAAGCAGGTTGCGGAAAATGGCCTCGGGAGAGGGAATATTTACATCTCCGTTTTCATACGCTGTGCCGGAAACGCACCATTTTCCTTCCTTAATATATTCCTTTATGATTTCAAACGCCCGGGGATAAAACTCTTCAATCAGCTCGTACCTTTTGGCGCCTTCAAAATTAAAACGGTAATGCGGATATTTCTCAATCAGATCAAAGTTTTTTGATAAGGTATCCGGTATGTATTCATCAATTGTTTTGGCAATCGTCCATCGCCACACTGTGTCAAGATGAGCGGTTGCAACCACATAGGCTTTTTTCTTTTCCATAGCGTAAAACAATCCTTACTTTTCAATTATTTCATATGTGAATTCATATTTTTCCTGAAGTGCCTTGACCTTGTCCTCGTTGTCCTCAATAAATGTCTCAGTATAAATGCTCTTACCGTCAACGCTGTAATCTTTGACGATTTGATTGAGAGCCTCCCAGGCTTCGGCCTCTTTGTCATATCCGTCTTCGAATTTGATTAAAAATTCTCTGTGTTTAGGCAGTCTTACTTTCATTTTGAAATCTCCTATTCTTTAAAATATCAATATATATTATATATTTAAAACAATTTTATTGCAATATAAATTTGGCTTTATTTGTTAAAACTTTAACAGGATTTTCCATCGCTTCATTTACAGATATGTCTTGGTCCGCGAGGCTTATCATTTTATCGCCAAGCTGAACACCGTCAATTATACCGCTTATCACCACGCATTTTTTGTTGTATTTTTTACAGAGCAGGCTGATTTTATACGGCAGTTTACCCATAAGGGTATGTTTGTCCGGCTTTCCCTCTCCGGTGACCACAACATCGGCTGACCGGATCTTTTCCTCCAGGTCATATGCCTCAGCAAGAAGTTCAAATCCGCTTTTGATGCTGCCGCCGTACACGGCATACAGTCCTCCGCAGATTCCGCCTGCCGCTCCTGCACCCTTGACTTTTCCGATATCTGTCGGCAGGAAAGCGTTGATCCTTTTCAGTCCGTTATCCAGTTGTATTATTTCGCTGTCGGATGCGCCCTTTTGCTTTGCGAATACATAGGCGGCTCCGTTTTTGCCAAAATAGGGATTATCCACATCGCATGCATATGTAAAGCTGATGTGCTTTACAGAGTTTCTGAAATCTGCACCGTATATGTTCTCCAAATCTTTGCCGGTGGGTCGGCGTATTATTTCCCCGTAAATATTTTTAAATTTTGCTCCCAGCGCAGTCAGCGCTCCTGCTCCGCCGTCACAGCAGCCGCTGCCGCCCAGTCCGAGGATAATATTGTTAAAACCCTTTGATACAGCGTAGTTTATCAGTTCGCCTGTACCGTAGGATGTAGCGTTCATTACATCCTTCCTGTATTGCAGTCCGCTGGCAATTGCGCATTCGATAACGGCGGTTTTGTCATATGTATAAATATGTCCTTTTCTCTCTTTTCCGTATATATCGGTACAGCGTGTGTAAAGTATCTCGCCATTACAAATGTTACTCAAACATTCGGCAAACCCCTCGCCTCCGTCTGCAAAGGGAAGGGCAGTTGTTTCCGCGTCGCACGTTTGGAGTATGCCGTCTTTTATACATCGGCAAACCTCCGCCGATGTGAGGGTCCCTTTATAACTGTCCGGTACAATTAAGATTTTCATTCAGTATCCTTCTTAAACTTTTTTCAAATTCAGCGTTCTGGCTGTTATTCCTTTTTTTCGGACCTTTTAAGTGCTTACCGCGCATCCTGGCCTTTTTTGAAATATGCCTGGCGGAGAGAAGTGTGTCTATATTTTTCCCGTCTATTATCCGTCCGTTCTGATTCAGCACGATACACTTTTTTGAAAGCGCCATTGCGGATAATCCGTAATCCTGCGTGATGACCAGATCCTTTTCTTCCGCTTCGTTTACCAAGGCAAAATCAGCGCTGTCAGAGCCCTTGTCCACCGTTATGATTTTCACGTTTTCGAAATTAAAAATATGGCTGGTGTCACAAAAGATAATAACTTCAATATGATACTCTTCTGCAATTTTAACTGTCTGTTCCGTTACAGGACAGCCGTCCGCGTCAATTAAAATTCTCATATTATCATTTTAACATAATTGTATTCATATATCAAATATGATACAATGATACCGGTGATTTTATGAGGATTATTATTGTCAGGCATGCGGAACCCGATTACGCCAGGGATTCTCTGACTGAAAAAGGCTGGCGTGAGGCGGAGCTTTTATCAAACAGACTTTCAGGTCTTGATGTAAAGGCTTTTTACTGTTCACCTCTCGGCAGAGCCAAGGATACAGCTTCTCTTACCCTTAAGAAAATGAACAGGGAAGCAACTCAACTGCCCTGGTTGACTGAATTTCGCGGTAAAGTCAGAAGGGGATTAAAAATATCTTCCTGCTGGGACAGACTGCCATCGGAATGGACCGCTGAAGATAACTATTACACAAATGATAAATGGCAGAAAACAAAGCTGATGAAATCCTACAATGTGCAAAAGGAATATAAGCTTGTGTGCGACGGCATCGACGATTTGCTCAGATCCCACGGATATGCGCATGCGGGCAGACTTTATAAGGTCAATCATGCAAATCATGACACAATCGTATTATTCTGTCATTTTGCCGTGGAGTGCGTTATACTGTCCCATATTTTTTCCTGTTCACCTATGGTATTGTGGCACAATTTTGTGGCGCTTCCTTCCTCTGTTACCACATTGATTTCAGAGGAGAGGGAGGAGGGCGTCGCTGTTTTCAGATGCCAGCAGTTCGGCGATATAGGACATCTTTACGCCGGCGGTGAAGAACCGTCCTTCGCGGCCAGATTCTGTGAATGCTATGAGGATGACACCAGGCATTAGACCTCTCTGTAGTAATTGATTACTTTAATTAAAGTAGAACTTATAACAGCGCCAAGCGCGATTCCCAGTCCTGTAAAAAGCGTTATTTTCGCATAATGCGTAAAAAGATCGGTGTTTGACTGTATCGCGTAAAACATGGCGTAGTAGATTGCGCTTCCCGGTAAAAGCGGAATTGCCGACGGCATCAGGATGACGGTTGTGGGCTGTTTTAAAATTCTTGCCGTCAGCTCACAGTAAAAGGACAGGCAGACCATTGCAGCAAGGCAGGCGACAAAATTTCCGTAAAAGTCGGTAAGCAGGTTTTCGACCACTGCTGAAATGAAAGCTCCCGCCGCCACGAAAAGTATGCTTTTTTTCGGTACTTTCATGGTTACCGCGAAAGCAAGGGAGCCGATAACGCAGAAGATTATTTTTAAAATCATAATTGTATGAAAAGAAGAATGGCTCCGGCAATACCGAAAGCGATACCGAGGGCGGATATGATTGCGTTGAAAAGCTCAAATAATCCGGCAACCAGGTCCCCGCTCATCATGTCCCGCATAGCGTTTACTACAGTAAGACCGGGCACCAGCAGCATAATCGCGCCGATGATTATTTTGTCCGGATGGACGTTTATGTCCAGGAGTTTTGGTATATATGCCGAAACTCCCGCAATAAACGCGTCCGCCAGATTTGAAGAAAACAGCGGCAGGCTGATGGTTTTATACGGCGCGTAGGTTATGATCAGACCTGTAACTGCCGCAAAAACAGCGTCAGTTGCCGTTCCGTTGAAAAACAGGCAGAACGCCGCGGTCGCCGCGCATACGCAGACAAGCTCAAGACTTTTGGGATAAAGTTTTTTTCTTGTGACGTTTATTTCCTCATTTTCTTCATAGCACAGCCGCCTTGATAGTTCATTGAGTCTGGCAAGCTCCGACAGGTCCGTGTTTTCGTATTCAATTTTTCTCAGCTGAATGTTTTTGCCGCTCTGCGCAATAATAAGTGAAGGGATTGCGAATACGTTGCAGCTATTGCCGTAGGCGTTGTTAATCCTTTTTATCGTGTCTTCTGCGCGGTGTATCTCTCCGCCGCTTTTTATAATCGCTTCGCCTATATCCAGAGACAGAGAAAAGATTTCGTCGTTTTTCATCAAATCACCAGATTTTTATTTTATGAAACATTATTATTATGCAGATACAAAAGAAAAATATAAATTTCTCTTGACAATTCCATTTTTTCTGCTATAATATATAGCACCAACGGATAAATATATATCGCGGGGTGGAGCAGTTGGTAGCTCGTCGGGCTCATAACCCGAAGGTCGTAGGTTCGAGTCCTACCCCCGCAACCACAAAAATCCTGCCGGAGTAACGGCAGGATTTTTCTTTTGTTGCACGGATGTGTGATAACTGCTATAATGATTTCGGTGATTATATTGTCTGATATAACAGAAATTCAAAATATCGCGAAACGGACTATCCAATATATCAAAACGCAGATTTATCCCGGTCAGAGTCTAACTGAAATACGCGCTTTATGTGAAAATAAAATGAAAGCGCTGGGAGCGGATTCCTTTTGGTATTACAACATAGGGGCTTTTGTCTTTTCCGGCAGGGATACGACGGTTTCCATATCCGGGAGAAAATACAAAACGCCGCTGAGGATGATTCAGGATAACGACATAATAACCATTGACCTGAGCCCGCAGCGCCGCCATATATGGGGAGATTATGCCAGAACGGTAATCATTGAAAACGGCAGTGTGGTTGACCGTATGGATGATATAAAGAATACAGAGTGGAAAGACGGCCTGAAATTTGAAAAAGAGCTGCATAGGACTTTGTTAGAAGCTGTTGATGAAAATACTACCTTTGAGGATTTGTACTTTTATATGAATGATTTGATTGTGAAGAACGGTTATGTTAATTTGGATTTCAATAAAAATCTGGGGCATACGATAAACAGGTATATGTTTCAGAGACATTATGTTGAACAGGGATACAGAAAACGAATCAGCTCAGCGGATTATTTTACCTTTGAGCCGCATATCAGTATGCCGAATTCAGAATACGGGTATAAGAGGGAAGATATCTATATTTTTAATAATGGCAAATTAAAAAGAATTTGACAATAAGGATAGACTTATTTAAAAATCGGAAGTATAATATACATAGAATTTAAAATAAATATTTTCGGAGGTTGATTTTATGAGCAAAGCTAAGGTTTATTTCACAAAGGAAATTACGCCCCAATCTTTACAGAAGATTTATCACGCCTTGGGCGTCGAGCTTAAGGGTAAGGTAGCCGTCAAGATTTCAACAGGTGAACCGGGTGGTCATAATTTTCTCCAGCCGGAATTTATCAAGGATCTTGTTCAGGAGTTAAACGGTACGATCGTTGAATGTAATACCGCTTATGAGGGCAGGAGAAACACCACCGAGGAGCATTGGAAAGCCATTAAAGAACATGGTTTTCCGGAGATTGCTCCATGTGATATTATGGACGAATTCGGTGAATTTTCCATTCCTGTTACAAACGGCGTTCACCTTACTGAAAATTTTGTAGGCGAGCACCTGAAAAATTATGACTCCATGCTGATGCTCTCCCACTTTAAAGGTCATCTTATGGGCGGCTTCGGCGGCGCGCTGAAAAATATGTCAATAGGCGTTGCATCATCCCATGGCAAGGCAGTTATTCACGGCGCCGGCAATCCGGAGGAAATCTGGACAGCCGATCATGATTCGTTCCTTGAAAGTATGGCGGACGCGGATAAGTCCGTTGTGGAATATATGGGTAAGGAGAATCTTGCCTATATCAATGTCGCCAACAGACTGTCCATAGACTGCGACTGCGACAGTAATCCTCATGAACCCGAAATGGCGGATATAGGTATTTTCGCCTCTCTTGATCCCGTTGCCATTGATCAGGCTTGCTATGACGCGGTTGTTCATTCCGAGGATCCGGGCAAAGCGTCGCTGATAGAGCGTATGGATTCAAGAAACGCTATCCATACCGTTGAAACGGCGGCAAAGCATGGTATAGGTACCAGGGAATATGAAATCGTAGAAATCTAAACGATACGATTTTCCTTTTCCGTTGCGGAGAAAATAGCCCGTAGGGGCGATTACCAATCGCCCGTTTATATTGGCTTAAGCTATTATTTCCTCGTAGGAGCGATTATCAATCGCACGCAAGTACGTTGTGCGTGCGTGATAGGAATTTTATATAAAAACCCACCTGTAGTATTTGACTACAGGTGGATTTTTTCATCCTCTTAATATTAGTAAATACCCTGTTCCATCATGGCTTCAGCAACCTTTTCAAAGCCGGCGATATTTGCTCCGGCGACAAGATTGTAGCCAAGTCCGTATTTTTCCGCCGCTTTAACTGAGTTTTTGTGGATCGCGATCATGGAGTTGTGCAGCTTGCTGTCAACCTCCTCGGCTGTCCAGGAAAGTCTCTGGCTGTTCTGGCTCAT
>JAGHJI010000054.1 GCA_017886765.1 Eubacterium sp. | reverse complement strand
CGCGAAAAACGGTATATTCCCCGTGGATGATGTTACTCTTGCATACGTAAACGGCAGAAGTGAGAGAGAATACAAAATCTATAAGGCGGACGATGACGCGGAATATGACAGTG
The DNA here is from genome assembly GCA_017886765.1 of Eubacterium sp. Classification (GTDB taxonomy): domain Bacteria; phylum Bacillota; class Clostridia; order Oscillospirales; family Acutalibacteraceae; genus Eubacterium_R. The sequence continues at coordinate 44,876 of JAGHJI010000054.1, read as the reverse complement.
TTGTTGAAATCGACATCAGCACGCTCAAGCCCACGGTCGCCTGTCCTCATCTTCCGGAAAATACAAAGACTGTTGATGAGCTTGGAAAAATAGAAATTGACCAGGTCGTTATCGGCTCCTGTACCAACGGACGTATGGAGGATATGAGAACAGCCGCTGAGATCCTTAAAGGAAAGAAAGTGGCTAAGGGTGTGCGCTGCATTGTAATACCGGCTACCCAGTCGATTTATCTCCAGTGTATCAAAGAGGGCCTTGCCGAGATTTTTGTGGAGGCTGGCGCCATCGTTTCAACTCCCACCTGCGGACCGTGTCTCGGCGGTCATATGGGCATTCTTGCGGCAGGCGAGAAAGCCGTTTCCACATCAAACCGTAATTTTGTTGGCAGAATGGGTCATACAAAATCAGAGATTTATCTTGCTTCACCTGCAGTGGCGGCTGCTTCCGCAGTGGCTGGATATATCGCAGACCCCAGGAAAGCGTAGGGAGGACAGAAAATGAAAGCAAAAGGTTTAGTACATAAGTTCGGAGATAACGTGGATACGGACGTTATCATCCCCGCGCGTTATCTGAATAAGAGTGACGAGGCGTGGCTGGCTTCACACTGTATGGAAGATATTGACGCCGATTTTGTAAACAAAGTTAAACCGGGCGATATTATGGTCGCCCAGGCAAATTTCGGCTGCGGCTCCTCGCGTGAGCACGCTCCCATAGCGATTAAAGCGTCGGGTATTTCCTGTGTTATTGCTTCCACATTTGCCAGAATTTTTTACCGCAACGCCATCAATATCGGCCTTGCGATTCTGGAGTGTGATGAGGCGGCAAAGGATATCAAAGACGGCGACGAGGTGGAAGTGGATTTTGACAGCGGTTTAATTACCAACTGCACCACCGGAAAAACATATCAGGCGCAGCCTTTCCCGCCGTTCATTCAGAATATTATCAAAAACGGCGGCTTGATGAATTCCATAGACAAATAAAGCATAAAATGAATAAGAGGCAGAAAAATGCAACTTGTTTTAACTAAGGAAAATTTACGCTACGCGTGGGGCTCAGCAACGGAATACTGGTTTTCCCGCACGGATTACACGATTCATAAAAACAGTGACTTGCCGTGCGAGGATTACGCAAAGCTGGTGGAGATGGGCTTCATACCCTTTCTTACCATAAGCAATGAAGAGGTTATCCGCGCTTATATCAAATCACTGAACAATCCAAAAGTGGCGGCAAAATTTGAGGGACTCTCCTCCTATGACTGTGTGGAGACCTTCTGGAAGTATTTTAACGCATATAAGGATATTTCAGCCGGATTCGACGATTTTGAAAATGAATACGTTATGAAAAAAGTTACCGGCTGGTGCGAGGAAAACGGTGTCAGCTACAGGCTGGAAAATTAATAACAGCTCCTTTGAGATTTACTCAAGGGAGCTGTTTTATGTCGGTATTAAATTATATAGGAATATTAATTAAAAATCATACATAGGAATGTTCCACCGTTACCACAAGGTTTATCGTTTCGTCCACTTCTTTAAATTTATTTCTCAGTTCTCTCAGAATGTCGGAACCGGTCTTGTGTTTTTCATAGGGTACAACTAAGTCAAATATAAGATTCGTATGCGTAGGACCCTTTACCATCTTAAAGTCATGGAAGCTGTACTGTTCGTTTATGCCGTCAAGTACATTCCGGGTGAGCGCTTTGTAGCGGTCAACCTCCTCGTCGTTTACGACAATCGGGTCCATATGGATGCAGATAACGATTTTAAGTTCCTTGGATATCTTCTTTTCCACATTGTCTATTATATCATGTATCTCAACGATATCCGCCGTGGACGGTACTTCTGCGTGAACAGAGGCAATGATTCTTCCCGGTCCGTAATCGTGCACGATCAGATCATGCACACCCACGATCTGTTCTTCGTCAAGCATGATTCTTTCAATATTTTTTACAAGCTCTTCTGACGGCGGCTGGCCCAAAAGCCGCCCGAGAATATCCTTAACGATATCAACACCTGCCAGGAAAATGATTACTGCTACGGCAAGACCGATGATTCCGTCAGCCCTTTTGAACGGTGTAAAGGCTGAGATCAGCAGGGCGACTATCGTAGCGCCGGTGGCGATACAGTCATTCAGACTGTCTTGTCTGACGGCTTTTAAATTAAGATTATCTGTTTTTCTGTACAGTATGTTGTTGATGTAAGCCATAAACAATTTTACCAGAACGGCAAGGATCAGCACGGCTATATACCAGCCGCTGAAATCAACATCCGCAGGATGGATAATCTTGGTTATTGAATTTTTTGCAAGCTCGATACTCATCAGGAAAATTAAAAAGGAAACAATCAGCGCGGAAATATACTCAATTCTGCCGTGACCGAAAGGATGCTCCTCGTCCACAGGCTTGTTGGCCAGCTTTGTTCCGGCAATCGTGACGATGCTTGAACCGGCGTCGGACAGATTGTTCACTGCGTCGGCGGTAATGGATACCGAGCCGGTAAGCGAGCCAATCAAAAATTTCACCGAGCAAAGCAGAACATTGCAGATGATTCCGAATATGCCGCTGAATATGCCCAGCTTTTCACGGGATGCCGAGGCGTTCCATTTTTTCTTGTTGATTATGTTGTCAAGTATTTTATTTATCATTATGAAAGACCTCACATTTTCAGTCATTGTAGCATATTTTACACTTTAAAACAATATAATTATGTGATATACTATGCAAATAAGGATTTAAATGGTGATAAGATGAGAAAAATATTGATTATTAACGGTTCGCCGAGAGAAAACGGCGTATCGGCGGAGGTCATAAACCAGGTAAAAAAATATTTTTTTGACTGCGAAATCAAACAGTACGATACGTTTAAAATGGCGCCGGCGCCTTGCTGTGACTGTAAATACTGCGAGTATCACGACGGCTGCTCAAACAGGGATCTGGACTTGTTTTTTGAGGATTTTGAGGACGCTGATTACATAGCGTTTTTCACACCGATATATAATAACTTTTTTCCGGCGCCGCTCAAGGCGGTTATTGACCGCTTCCAGCGCTATTACAGCGCCCGTTTCAAACGGGGAGCCAAACCGCCCATAAAAAAGCACAAACGAGTGGGTGCAGTCATTGTCAGCGGCTCAAATGCCAGACAGTGCGCCGATTATATGGTGTCCACCCTCAAGCAATCCTTCACGGTCTTAAACGGCGAACTCTGTTCACGCTATTATATACCGAATACGGACGCGGGTAACTATACATTTAATTTAACCGAGCTGAAGAAATTTGTGCATTTTCTGAAGGGAGAATAACTGATTTTAAGGGGGGGAGACTGTATCCTCCCTTTTTTCGTTCATTTATAATTTATATATTAATTATTGCATATTAATATTTTACGTGATATAATTGAATGAATTTAATTTGGAGAAGTACACAATGATCATCCTTGGAATCGACCCCGGGTACGCCATCGTGGGCTGGGGCGTTTTGGAGTATAAATCAAATAAATTCAGAGTGCTGGGCTACGGCGCCATTACCACCGACGCGCACACGCCTTTTCCCCTCCGGCTTCAGACGATTTATAACGATATGTGTTATCTGTTTGAAAAGTATGAGCCGCAGGCCATGAGTATGGAAAAACTTTTTTACAACAACAATGCGAAGACGGTTATTGATGTTGCCCAGGCAAGGGGCGTTATTACGCTGTCTGCCCAGAATTACGGTGCGGATATTTATGAATATACGCCGCTTCAGGTCAAGCAGTCGGTTGTCGGCTACGGCAGAGCGGAAAAAAAGCAGGTGCAGGAAATGACCAGAATTATTCTCGGTCTTGATAAAATTCCCAAGCCTGACGATACTGCCGACGCGCTGGCTATGGCAATCTGTCACGGTCATTGCAGCGGCTCAATTATGGGCAGATTATCAGGAAAATAAGGTGAAACTATGATATATAATTTGAGCGGTACGCTTACCGTCTGCGATCCGAATTTTATTGTGGTTGAATGTTCCGGCGTAGGCTTCAAATGCTTTACCACCCTCAACACAGTCAAAGGGATCGGCAAGGTCGGTGAAAAAGTAAATGTGTTTACCTATCTCAGCGTGCGTGAGGACGCTATGGATCTGTACGGCTTTTCAAGCATTGAGGAGCTGGAAACCTTTAAATTGCTTATAAGCGTTTCGGGAATCGGTCCCAAAGCAGCCGTTTCCGTTTTGTCGGAACTTTCTCCGGACAGGCTTGCCGTCTGTATTGCCTCCGGTGACGCAAAGGCTATTACAAGAGCGCAGGGCGTTGGAAAGAAAATGGCTGAAAGAATCGTTCTCGAACTTAAGGACAAGATGGGCTCTATTGCGCTGGGCAATACTTCGGACGCCGTTTCAAACGCGGCGTCGGTTACGGACGGCAGTGTTTCGGCTGAAGCGGTTGAGGCGCTGGTGGCCCTTGGCTATTCCCAGTCTGACGCAGCGGTCGTTGTGGGCGGTATGGACAAATCTCTCACGGTTGATGAGATGATCAGGCTCGGGCTCAAGCAGCTTGCCGGGAATTTGTAGGAGCTAAGCTATGCAGGAAACGGAAATGGATTTTGAAAACAGCATCGTTACCTCTGATTTTACGCCTGAGGACAGGCATATAGAAAATTCTCTCAGACCGAAAAAACTTTACGATTATATTGGGCAGGATAAGGTTAAGGAGAATCTGAAAATCTATATCGAGGCCGCCAGAGGCAGGGGAGAGGCGCTGGACCATGTTTTGCTCTATGGTCCTCCGGGTCTCGGTAAAACCACCCTGGCAGGCATTATTGCCAATGAAATGAATGTAAATATACGTGTGACCAGCGGTCCGGCTATTGAAAAGCAGGGGGATCTTGCGGCGCTGCTTACCAATCTGCAGGAGGGCGATGTGCTGTTTATTGACGAGATTCACCGCCTTAACCGTCAGGTGGAGGAAGTGCTTTATCCGGCCATGGAGGACGGCGCTCTTGATATTATTATAGGCAAAGGGCCTTCGGCACGTTCCATAAGGCTTGATCTGCCTCATTTTACGCTGATCGGTGCTACTACCAGAGCCGGTCAGTTATCCGCGCCGCTGCGTGACCGTTTCGGCGTTATTTTCCGATTGGAAATGTACACCAAGGAACAGCTTTCAACCATCGTCAAACGCAGCGCCGGTATTCTGAATATCGCTATTGATGACGAGGGTGCGGCTGAAATCGCGTCACGCTCCAGGGGAACGCCCCGTATTGCCAACAGACTGCTGAAAAGAAGCCGTGATTTCGCCCAGGTAAAATACGACGGCGTTATCAGCCGTGACGCAGCAGTCGACGCGCTGGGCAGAATGGAGATTGATGACCTCGGTCTTGACAATATCGACAGAATTCTCCTTACAACTATGATAAAAAATTATAACGGCGGTCCTGTGGGTCTTGAGACGATTGCCGCCGCAATAGGGGAAGAGGCGGTTACCATCGAGGATGTGTATGAGCCGTATCTTATGCAGATAGGCTTTCTTTCCAGAACGCCGAGAGGCAGATGCGCCACCGCTCTTGCTTACAGGCATCTGGGCTTTGAGCAGGACGGCCAGCAGAGTTTATTATAAAATGATTGAGAGGATTTTTCATTATGGGCAGATTATTCGGTACAGACGGTGTCAGAGGCGTAGCAAATGAGAGCTTGACCCCTGAGCTTGCTCTGCAGATAGGCAGAGCAGCGGCAATGGTTTTACTCAGAGAGAGCAAATCGTCAAAGCCTACGATCCTTATCGGAAAGGATACAAGAGCATCGGGGGATATGCTTGAGGCGGCGCTTACTGCCGGCTTTACCTCGGTGGGCTGCAATGTGCTTTCCGTAGGCGTTGTTCCTACTCCCGCCGTTGCTTATCTTGTTTGCAAATATGAGTGTGAGGCCGGTGTAATGATTTCCGCGTCCCACAATCCTTGTGAATATAACGGAATTAAGATTTTTCAGAAAACCGGCTATAAGCTGGATGATGCCATTGAAGAGGAGATAGAAGCCATCGTCCTTGACAATGCGGAGGAGATACCTGTATTGACAGGCGGGGCAGTGGGCAACAGGCTTTACTGCAAAACAGCTGTCAGGGATTATGTGGATCATATCGTTTCCACCACGGACGTTCGTTTTGACGGACTTTCGATAGCGCTTGACTGCGCCAACGGCAGCGCTTCTGTGTGCGCCAAGGAAATATTTACCTCGCTGGGCGCGAAATGCCTTATGCTTTCAGACACGCCTGACGGCGTTAATATTAATGACAACTGCGGCTCCACGCATCCGGAGGAGCTTATGAAATTCGTTAAGGATGCCGGGCTTGACCTGGGTCTTGCCTTTGACGGCGATGCGGACAGAATGCTTGCCGTGGATGAAAACGGGGAGCTTGTTGACGGTGATAAGGTCATCGCCATTTGCGCTAAAAGGATGAAGGATGAGGGCAAGCTTGCCAAAAATACCGCCGTTGTTACCGTAATGAGCAATATGGGCTTTTTTAAATTCTGCAAGCAGAATGATATTGAATGCGCCAAAACCGCCGTCGGTGACAGATATGTTCTTGAGAAAATGTTAAAGGACGGCTATAATATCGGTGGAGAGCAGAGCGGTCATGTGATTTTTCTGGATTACGCCACCACCGGTGACGGCGAGCTTTCAGGCGTTCAGCTGATTGAGACCATGGTGAAATCCGGTAAAAAGCTGTCCGAGCTTGCACAGATCATGCGTGTTTATCCCCAGGTGCTTATTAATGTTAAGGTCACGCCGGAGGGTAAGCAGAAATATAACAATGACGAGTATATTATTTCGGCTGTGCAGCAGGCGGAAATGGAACTTTCCGGTGAGGGCAGGGTCCTTGTCCGCGTCAGCGGGACCGAGCCTCTTGTACGTGTTATGCTGGAGGGTTCTGATATTGAACAGATCACAAAACTCGGCAACTGTATTGCCGATGTGGTCCGTGAGCGCCTGTCATAATATAGGAATAGATTACAATATTTTAGGATTATTTATAGATGAGATATACAACAGACTGGAAGGATTATGAGCTTATCGACTGCTCCTGCGGCGAAAAGCTGGAACGGTGGACAAGAGAAATCCTGATCCGCCCCGATCCTCAGGTTATCTGGAAAAGTGAAAAGAAAAACAGACTGTGGTATCAGCCCGGAGCGAAATATATACGTTCCCGTACAGGCGGCGGCAAATGGCAGGTCTACAAGCGTATGCCGGACGCCTGGCAGGTCAGATACAAGGACCTGACCTTCGTTGTAAGGACAATGGGCTTCAAGCATACCGGTCTGTTTCCGGAGCAGGCGGTAAACTGGGATTATACAAGGCAGCTGATCCGTCAGTCAGGCAGGGAAGACGTAAAGGTTTTAAACCTCTTTGCCTATACCGGCGGAGCTACTGTTGCCTGTCTTAAGGAGGGTGCTCAGGTGGTTCATGTGGACGCTTCAAAGGGTATGGTCCAGTGGGCTAAGGAAAACGCCAGACTTTCCGGCGTGGAGGAGGAGAGCGTCCGCTGGATCGTTGATGACTGTATGAAATTCGTTCAGCGTGAGATTCGCCGGGGAAACAAGTATGATATTATCATTCTTGACCCTCCCAGCTACGGCAGGGGACCCAAGGGCGAAATATGGCATTTGGAGGACAGTATTTATGATTTTGTCAAGCTCGTTGTTCAGGTGCTTTCAGACGAACCCATTATGATACTTCTTAATTCTTACACCACCGGTCTTTCCGCCTCCGTTATGAAATACATACTTGACAATGTTGTTACGGCGGAAAAGGGCGGCAGGGTAACTGCGGATGAGATCGGGCTGCCTGTTTCCTCAAATCATCAGGTGCTGCCCTGCGGTTCATCTGCAATCTGGACAAAGGATTAATTGACATATAATGAATTTAATTGAGTTTAAAAACGTAGATTTTTCTTATTTTGCCGATGATGATAACGGTAATTCGGAAGAAAATGAAATAAAGGTCCTGGAAAATTTTAACCTGACGGTTGAAAAGGGTTCTTTTGTGGCGATTCTCGGCCATAACGGTTCCGGAAAATCCACCATTGCCAAACTGACCAACGGTATCCTGTTCGCAAAAAACGGCGAGATCATTGTTGACGGTCAGACAGCAAAGGATGACGACTCTATTTTTGATATAAGAAAAAAGGTCGGAATGGTTTTCCAGAATCCTGACAATCAGATCGTTTCTTCCATCGTTGAGGAGGACGTGGCGTTCGGTGTTGAGAATCTCGGAGTACCCCCGGAGGAATGCCGGCGCAGAGTGGACGAGGCGCTGAAAACAGTGGGAATGTATGAATACAGGACCAAGGCGCCCAATAAACTCTCCGGCGGGCAGAAGCAGCGTGTGGCGGTTGCCGGTATTATCGCAATGAAGCCCCAGTGTATCGTTCTGGATGAGCCTACCGCTATGCTGGATCCCAGCGGCAGGAGAGAGGTTATTGAAACCGTTAAAAAGCTGAATCGTGAGGAGGGCATCACCATTGTCCTGATCACGCATTATATGGATGAGGCTGTTCAGGCGGACAGGGTAGTCGTTGTGGACGGCGGAAAAATAAGAATGGACGATACACCGCAGAAAGTTTTCGCAAGAGTGGATGAGATCAAATCTCTGGGACTTGATGTGCCCCAGTCAACGGAGCTTGTGTATCGTTTAGGTTTAAAAAGTGATGAAACCATACTAAACGCTGATAAATGCGTGGAATTTTTAAAATCAAAGCTGGAGGAAAGATAGATGGCGTTTCTCGTCTGTGAAAATTTAAAATATCTTTACAGCGTGGGCACGCCTTTTGAGACCGCCGCTATTGACAATGTCAGCTTTGAGGCTGAGAACGGTGACCTGATCGGGATTATCGGTCATACCGGCTCCGGGAAATCAACGCTTATTCAGCATTTTAACGGGCTTTTGGAGCCCCACGGCGGCAAGGTTTTTGTTGACGGCAAGGATATCTGGTTCAAGGAGAATAAAAAAAATATTAGACAGGTTCGGTTTGCTGTCGGTCTTTGTTTTCAGTATCCCGAATATCAGATTTTTGAGGAGACCGTATACAAAGAAATTGCTTTCGGCCCCAAACAAATGGGTCTTGACAGCGCAGAGATTGACAAGCGTGTGCGTGACAGCGCGCGGTTTGTGGGGATCGGTCAGGAGCTTATGGAGAAATCGCCCTTTGACCTTTCCGGCGGTCAGAAACGCCGTGTGGCGATCGCTTCCATAATCGCAATGGAGCCCAAGGTGCTTGTACTGGACGAGCCCTGCGCCGGACTGGACCCCAGAGGCAGAAACGTAATTCTAAGGCTGATTCAGGATTACCAGCACCAGATGGGCAATACGGTTATCCTTGTTTCTCATTCTATGGAGGACGTTGCCTCGATTTGCAGAAAAGTGCTTGTTATGAATAAGGGGAGCGTTGCCATGTACGGCACCGTAGACGAGGTCTATTCCCACGGCAGCGAACTGAAATCCATGGGATTGAATGTTCCGGAAATAACAGATATTTTTCTTAAGCTGAAAGCCGCAGGAGTAGATTGCCGTACCAATATCTATACGGTGGACCAGGGCGTTACGGAAATGAAAAGATTGCTTGGGGGTGCTGCGTATGATATCTGATATCACAATCGGTCAGTATTTTCCCGGCGATTCCGTTATCCATAAAATGGACGCCAGAATGAAAATCATTCTTGTTTTGTTTTTGATTGTGTCCATTTTTATATGTAAAAATATCGTCTCGCTGGCGGCGGTTATTCTGTGTACCGTTATTCTTGTCCTTGTTTCAAAAATCAAGTTTAAAACGGTGCTTAAGAGTATCAAGCCCCTGGTTGTAATTATTCTTATCACCGCCGTACTGAATTTGTTTTACGGTGAAGGAGAGCCCCTTGTACATCTCGGCAGACTTAAAATTACGGCAAACGGTATTGAAACCGCGGTGTTTATGGCAATACGTATTATCACCCTTGTGGTGATAAGCTCCCTGCTGACTTATACGACGTCGCCCACGGAACTGACAGACGCGCTGGAAAGACTGCTTAAGCCTTTGACTTTTGTCAAGGTGGACGTTCATTCCATAGCTATGACCATGACGATAGCTCTGCGTTTTATTCCCACTCTCATTGAAGAAATAGAAAAAATAATGGCGGCGCAGAAATCCCGCGGTGCGGATATGGATTCCGGCGGACTGATTCACAGGGCGAAAGCGCTGATACCGGTGCTTATACCGCTGTTTGTTTCTTCTTTCAGACGCGCAAGCGAGCTTGCTTATGCCATGGAATGCCGGTGTTACCGGGGTGGGAGCGGCAGAACAAAAATGAAGGTCATGAAATTTTCAGCCAGGGATTTTGTCGCTCTCGGCGTTGTTATAGCATTTATTGCGGTTATTATTGTTATCAATTGTTTTGTACCCGATATTATATGAGAAATTTACTTTTAACAATCAAGTATGACGGCAGTGGCTATCACGGCTGGCAGGTTCAGAAAAACGCTGTTTCCGTGCAGGAGGTTTTTCAGAATGCCGTTGAAAAGGTCTTTCTGAAAAGGCTTGACGTAAAGGGCTGCAGCAGGACTGATGCCGGTGTTCACGCCAATATGTACTGCCTTACGCTGAAAACGGATATGAAGATCAGCTGCGACGGTGTCATATTTGCGCTGAACACGCATTTGCCCGATGACATTGCCGTCATCGGCTGCCGCGAGGTGAGCGAGGATTTTCATCCCAGATATTCCTGTAAATCAAAGGAATATATCTATAAGATCTATAACGGTAAGATCAGAGATCCCTTTTATTCAAAATATGCCTTTCATTACCGATATAAAATAGATGAAGAGTACCTTAACAGGGAATGTAAGGCGTTTATAGGAACGTATGATTACAGGGGCTTTTGCTCCGCTAAAAGTGATGTGGAGGACACTGTCAGGTCTGTAAAAAATTTTGAAGTATGGCGTGACGGCGATATGGTGTACTTCAGGGTGGAGGCGGACGGCTTTCTTTACAATATGGTCAGAATCATGGCAGGCACACTGCTCTTTGTGTCGGAGGGTAAGATAGGACCGGGAGAGCTTGCGGACATTATCCGGTCAAAGAACAGAAAAGCCGCCGGCAGAACAGCGCCTCCCCAGGGACTGTATCTTAATAAAATCAACTACTGACAGGTGTGAATATGGCTGACAATCAACGTGAGATGGAGCGCCGTGAAAAACGCGCCCGCAAGGACAGACGCAATAAAAAAATCATATGGATTATTATTGCCGTCATTGTTCTGATTCTCATTATTATGAAAGTTTTTGAAATAAATATTAATTCGGTTATTGACAGGTTTACGGACGAGCAGGGGAATTTTACGCTGACAGAAGGCGTTGTTGAGGATAACTTTCCTTACAATATTGACTCTTCCCAAAATGTATCGATTGTCAATATCAACAATCAGTTGGGTGTACTGACCCCCGGCAGTTTTACCGTTTTAAACAGTAAGAACGCCGAGGTAAAATATGCCTTTGAACACGGTTATTCAAATCCGGCGCTTGAGACCGAGGGAATATATTCCCTGGTTTACGACCAGGGATCAAGTGTTTACAGGCTGGATACGGCGAGCGGCGCCGTTTACGAGGAGGAAGTAGCCAATACCCTGCTATGCGCCGATGTTGCCAAAAACGGTACGGTTGCCGTTGCTACCACTTCCGCAGAGAAACTCTGCGACATCATCGTTTATTCAAAATCCCTTGAAAAGGAAATGGAAATCAGTCTTTCCGACGGGTATATTGTTTCCATTTCCCTGAGCGATAACGGTAAAAAAGTGGCCGCCGCTGTTGTGACCGGAGAAAATGCCGACCTGAAAACCTCAGTTTATATTTATGAAGTTTCCGAAGGGGAGGTAAGCAGGACCGCGGTGGAGCTTCCCCAGGGACTGATCATTGATTTGAACTATACTTCCCGCAATGTTCTGGTTGTGGGAGACAGTTATGCCGGTGTAATAGACAATTCCGGCAAGTACAAGGATATTTATAAAAGCGGCGATATCAGTACCCAAAGCTTGGCTTATACGCCGTCCGGCGATCTGGTCCTTGTATATAATTCATACAGCAATTCTACGGAAAACGTGATTGCCTATATTAAGAAAAACGGTCAGCTGAAAAGAGAAATCAGCGTTTCCGGCAATATAAAATCCGTGTCGGCAGGTTCAAGCCTTGTCAGTGTTCTGACAAACAGCGAAATCATCAGCTATAATCTTTCTGACGGTGAGGAAAAAAGCCGGCTCAGTACCGACGATTCGGCAAGATCTATCTGTTGTATGGGTTCTGAAATCTTTATTCACAGGCAGTCTTTGATTGACAGAAGCGAGGCTGAAATAAATTGAATTACATTGATATTGCTTTTATTGCAGTAGCTGTTATTATGGTGATTGCAGGAGCTTCCAGGGGACTGATCGTGTCCCTGCTGAGCACGCTTAAATATATAGTAGGTATACCGCTTTCTTACTTCGTCAGCGGCCTGTTATATGAACGGCTTTATGACGGCGTTGTAAGGGATTTGGTGTATGACAGAATTCTGGAAGAGATCACGGCTTCCGTGTCTGCTGAAAATATGATTAACGGCATAAAGGAATTTGTAAACGGTTTGCCTGAAACCCTTGCGGGTGAATTTGATCTTTCGGCTCTCAGCGGACTTACTGCTCAGCAGTTCAGCGCCAGTCTTACGGATTCTGTTCTTGAGCCGGTAATACTTACCGTTTTAAGAATTATCCTTTTTGTTGTTCTTTTTATAGTTTTCTGTATAATAGTAAGTGTTCTTATTTCTGCTTTCTCAAAAATGCAGAAAAAGAAGCACGCGCCCCTTAAGCATACAAACAGGTTTTTCGGCGGCGTATTCGGCCTTCTGAAAGCCGCGTTGCTTGTATTTACAGCGTCTACCATTATCGGATATGTCTGCGGTATACTTCCGGCCGACAATTCTTTCGTCACACAGGCAAATAACAGCTTTTTGCTGGAATTTATAAATCATTACAATCCGTTTATAAAAATTTAATGGAGGTACTTTATGAGCGATTTAAAGAAAAATGTCAGCGATCTTTTCCAGGGGTGGAACACCATTCCCAACTGGCTTTCCTTTATCAGAATTGCCCTTATACCCGTATTTGTCGTCCTATTTATAAAAGGTTATGAGCTCACTGCGGTCATTATAATGATCTGCGCGGCGCTTACGGATTTGTTTGACGGCAAGATTGCAAGAAAATTTAATCAGGTGTCAAATCTCGGCAAAATACTTGACCCTATTGCTGATAAGCTTTCACAAATGGCAATCGTAATCGTTTTGATCGTTACATACTGGGATAACGCCATAAAGTATCTCTTTATGTTTTTTATTGCCAAGGAAATTATTATGATTATCGGCGGCGCCTTACTGCTGTCACTGGGTATGCGTCCCACGGCTGCGGAGATATGGGGCAAGGTTGCCACAAACGTATTTTATATCGGTATGATATTTATTCTGGCGTTTGGAAAAAACGGCGCCCTTTGTGAAATCACGGGCTTTACTCTTCCCGATGTTGTTACCTGGATTTTAGTCGGTATTTCCGCCGTCTGCACGCTTGTTTCACTTCTCGGATACGCTCCGGGCTTTATTCGGCAGCTGAAGGAAAACAAGAAGAAAAAGAGTAAGTAATATCTACGGAAAGGCTATGGAGATATAATGAAACAGGAAATGTGTTCACGCTGCGGCAAACGTCCGGCAGTTGTGTTTATTCAGAAAATGGAGGGGGATAACGTTACCCCTCAGGGGCTGTGTATCAATTGCGCCCGTGAGCTGAATATAGGCTCAATAAACCAGATGATTGACAAGCTCGGTATTTCCGACGAGGAACTGGAAATGGCGTCCGAGCAGATGGCTAATTTTATGGAGAATATGGGCGATTTTGATTTCGGTAATCTTGGCGAGATGTTCAATCCAGATAATATGGACGGCGCGCAGACCATGCCCTTTAATGAGCTGTTTAACGGCGGCGCTCTTGTACCTCAGGAGGACGGAGCGGAGAGTGAAACAAAAAATACCGGTAATAAAAGACGTCCTAAGCGTGGCAGGAAAAATGCTCAGGATGACGCGAGAAAGTTTCTTAATACCTACTGCAATAATCTGACCGACAGGGCAAGGCAGGGGAAGATTGACAATATTATCGGCAGGGAGAACGAGATTTCACGCGCTGTTCAGATCTTATGAAGACGTACAAAAAACAATCCGTGCCTGATTGGTGAGCCCGGCGTAGGTAAAACCGCTATTGCCGAAGGATTGGCCATACGTATTGCCAAAGGACAGGTGCCTGCTCGCCTTGCAGACAAGGAAATCTATCTTCTCGACCTGACCGCTCTTGTTGCGGGAACGCAGTTCAGAGGTCAGTTTGAGGGCAGAATAAAAGGTCTTGTTGACGAGGTAAAACACGAGGGCAACATTATACTCTTTATCGACGAGGTTCACAATCTTGTGGGCACCGGCGATTCTGAGGGGACAATGAACGCTGCCAACATCCTAAAGCCTGCTCTTTCAAGAGGGGAAATACAGGTTATCGGCGCAACTACATTTAATGAATACCGTAAATATATTGAAAAGGATGCTGCGCTGGAAAGACGTTTTCAGCCTATTAAGATTGAGGAGCCCTCGATTGATGACGCTTATAAAATGCTGCTGGGAATCAAGGGCTATTATGAGGATTACCATAAAGTAAGAATCTCTGATTCCCTTGTTTACCGCGCTGTCACTATGTCCGAGCGCTTTGTGACGGATCGCTATCTTCCCGATAAGGCGATAGACCTGCTTGATGAGAGCTGTACCTGCGCTAACCTGAGAAATCCTGCTATCAGTCAATATCAGATGAAGCTTGACAGAAAAAGACTACTGGAGGAAAATATAGAAAAACTGTCCTCGCCGGAGGAAAATGATACCATTGATTATGAGCTGATCACTAAGCTTAAAAGCGAGATATTCCAGATTGACGGAGAACTTCCGGAGTTGGAGGAAAAAGCGAAGGATAATCAGGTGCTTGAGGAGGATTTGGCAAAGGTCATTTCCATGTGGACGGGTATACCGGCGTCAAAAATTGAGCAGAATGATATTAAGAAGCTTGCCTCATTGGAGAAAAATCTGAAAGCGCATATTATCGGTCAGGACACAGCAATAGAAAAGGTTTCCAACGCAGTAAGACGCGGCAGGGTACAGATCAGTCCGAAAAGGAGACCCCAGTCCTTTATCTTTGTCGGTCCTACCGGCGTGGGTAAGACCGAGCTTGTTAAGCGCTTGGCTGACGAGCTGTTTGACAGCCCTGATAATCTTATCAGACTGGATATGTCCGAATTTATGGAAAAGTTCAGCGTTTCCAGAATTATCGGCTCTCCTCCCGGTTATGTTGGATATGACGACGCCGGTCAGCTTACCGAAAAGGTAAGAAGAAAACCCTACAGCGTTATCCTGTTTGACGAGATTGAAAAGGCGCATAAAGACGTTCTCAATATCCTGCTTCAGATACTTGATGAGGGCAGGATCACCGACGCCCAGGGCAGAACGGTAAACTTTGAGAACACGGTTATCATCATGACGTCAAACGCCGGCTCAACGGACTCCGGCTCTCTCGGCTTTAATAAATCGGAGGGTGACATCAATGTTGAAGTGACTATGAAAGCCCTTGAAAGATTTTTAAGACCCGAATTTTTAGGCAGGGTTGACGAGGTCATCGTTTTCAATCAGCTTACCCACGATAATTTTGAAAAGATTGCGAGACTGATGCTTGACGAGCTTGTTGAAAGCCTCAAGGATAAAGGCATTGCGCTTGTTTATGACGACAGCGTACCGGTTTTCCTTGCCAAAGAAGCGTACGGCTCAAAGAAGAACGCCCGCGGTCTGCGTGACGCTGTGAGACGGGATGTTGAGGAAAAGCTTGCCAATGAGATCGTCTTTAATCAGGATATTAAGATTGAAACTTTCACGTTATCTGCAAAAGACAAAATAGATATAAAAATTAATTAATTTTAAAAAAATACTTGACACTTCGGCGGTCATTATGTATAATAATGACCGTCGCTATGCGGGTGTAGTTCAATGGTAGAATCCCAGCCTTCCAAGCTGGTTGTGTGGGTTCGATTCCCATCACCCGCTCCATTTATTTTGCGCTGATAGCTCAGCTGGATAGAGCAACTGCCTTCTAAGCAGTAGGTCGGGGGTTCGAGTCCCTCTCAGCGCGCCATAAGAACGCCGTAACAGCGCCAACGCGCTTTTACATATATGGTGGGATTAGTTCAGTTGGTTAGAGCGCCAGTTTGTGGCACTGGAGGTCATCGGTTCGAATCCGATATCCCACCCCATTTTTTACAAACGGATTTGTTATAAATTCAGACAAGTCTAATATAATCTATCCCAAGATATTGGGGTGTAGCCAAGCGGTAAGGCAACGGACTTTGACTCCGTCATGCGTGGGTTCGAATCCCGCCTCCCCAGCCAGCACCCTGATTTTGCAGGGTGATATGATCCATTAGCTCAGATGGCAGAGCACTTGACTTTTAATCAAGGTGTCCGGGGTTCGACTCCCCGATGGGTCACCAATCAAAAAAGCTTTGAATTTACCGATTTTTCGGACAGTTCAGAGCTTTTATGCTTTTCTGAGAAAACAATCAAATTTTAATGCCTGTGATGTTTAAGTAAGCAAGATAAAAGAGGAGTTGCAAATGATGAAAAAAAGATATATTCGTGTTTTGATTTCTGTAATGATTGCAGTTTGCATGATTCCGCTGTGTACAGTATTTGCGGCGGATTACAGCGCGCAGGCAAAGAGCGTTACAAATCTTTCCACTCCCTCTCTATCATCCGCTTATGTAAATAATGCGGGAACCGTAATCCAATGGAACAGGGTAAAAGGCGCTGAAAAATACAGAGTCTATTATAAAGTAGGCAACAGCAGCTGGAGGAAAATCGCCGATACCACTTCCACAAGCTACACCTGGTCAGGAGCGAAAACCGACACGAGATATACCTTTACCGTTAGATGTATAACCAGTGACGGAAAAGCATATGCAAGCGGCTTTGATTCAGCAGGTAAAAGCGTTATTGTATTTCCGGCGCCGAAATTGTTGTCTGTATCCAATACAACCTCCGGCGTACAGCTTAGCTGGCAAAAGGTTTCCGGCGCCGCAAGATACAGAGTATTCCGTAAAACAGCCGGAAAAGGCTGGTCTTCTGTCGGCACTACCGCCGCTACATCTTTTACGGATAAGACCGCTAAGTCGGGTACGGCTTACAGCTATACCGTGCGTTGCATTAGCGGTGGTTCAAATACCTATTTCAGCGGCTATGATGTTGCCGGAAAAAGCATAACCTTTATTTCCGCTCCCTCACTTTCATCGGTTTACGTTAATAATGTGGGAACCGTAATTAAATGGAATAAGGTGACGGGCGCTGAAAAATATAGAGTTTACTATAAAGTGGGCAACAGCAGCTGGACAAAAATAACGGATACCACTTCCACAAGCTACACCTGGTCAGGGGCAAAAGCCGGTATAAAATACACGATTACCGTAAGGTGTATAACGGCTGACGCAAAGGCATATGCCAGCAGTTTTTATTCATCGGGAAAAAATGTAATCAGTCTTGCCAAGCCTAAAATTTCATCCATTCGCGCCATAAATTCCGGTACGGAAATAAAATGGGGCAAGGTATCCGGTGCTGCAAGATACAGGGTTTACCGTAAAACGGCAGGCGGGGCGTCATGGTCCTCGATTGGAACAACGACCTCCACGACCTTTACGGACACAACGGCTAAAAAGGGAACGAAATATACTTATACCGTGCGCTGCGTCAGCATGTACGCAAAAACCTTGTTGAGCGGATATTATGAAGAGGGAAAGAGTTTCACTGCACTTTCAATTCCCAAGATCTCATCGGTATCAGCTGCCGTAAACGGCGTCCAGATCAAATGGGGCAGCGTTTCAAAGGCAGAAAAATACCGTGTGTATAGGAAAACATCAGGCGGTAGCTGGGTCACTCTGACGACCACGACCTCAACATCCTATGTGGATAAAACTGCCAGGAGCGGTTATAAATACTACTACACCGTTCGCTGCGTGAACGCCAGCTGCACTGCATATACCAGCGGCTACAATACTACTGGTAAGAGTATTACTTTCGTTGCTGCTCCAAAAATCTCTTCCATATCAGCCACTTCCTCAGGCATTAAGCTAAAATGGGGGAAGGTAAACGGCGCCGCAAAATACAAGGTATTCCGCAAAACGGTAAACGCTACCAGCTGGACTGCTTTAGGTGTTACGGCTTATACCAATTTTACTGATGTTCAGGCGAAAAAGGGAACAAGGTATACGTATACCGTTCGTTGTGTCAACAGCAGTGCTACCAGTTATACAAGCTGGTTTGACGCTGCGGGTAAAAGTGCTACCTCCGTTTCATCTCCGTCAACGAAAAATGATATGGTACAAGTAGCTGAAAAGCAGTTGGGATATTCCGGCGGACGGAAGATATGGTCTTGGGCCGGATACAGTCGTCGTGTGCCGTGGTGTAATCTTTTTGTTACCTGGTGCGCTGATCAGCTTGGCTACTATGATTCGGGAAGAATCCCTCTTTATCAGGCGCCGAGAAATACAGCAAACTGGTTTAAATCAAAAGGGCTCTTTAAAAACAGAAATTATATCCCGAAAGCCGGTGATCTGATTTTCTTCGCTTATCAGGGTCAGTCCTATCCGTATCACATCGGTATTGTAGAAAAGTATCAGAACGGATATGTTTACACGATTGAAGGAAACTTAGACGACGTTGTACAAAAAAGAAGATATTCACATCGCGGCAACGTCTACATTTACGGTTACGCCACACCGGATTACGGTCACAATTAAAGAAACATATAAGGACAGACTTCAGTCTGTCCTTTAGTTTGTAAGAGGATAAAAGTTTTTTTATATCTCTGAAAAATACGAAGTTATGCGTTTTATGTGTGCAGCTTCGGCTCAAAATTAAGGTCGGGTGATTTTATGAAAATGGAATTTATAATGGATGATGAAAAATGCAAAAAAGAAGGCTTTGAAAAAGGCGATTGTTATGTAGTTATAAGAAAGCATTTTGATAAATGGAATAAGAACGGAACAATCAAAGAAATTCAGGAAGGTGTTTTTGTCGGCGAGGAAGACGATATTAATGCCTTTGGAAGCACTTTTTCTCTTACAGATACGAACTGGTTTTTAAAAGTAATCAAAGAATGGTATTGGTATAATGAAGACGAGAAAGAAGATTGCTTAAAATCATATTATAGGACGGCTATGAAAAGCAATAAGGTATAAAGCGTAGAGGATATGCGCGCTGATGGAAGGGGAACAGGCATTTGGATGCCTGTTCTCAGACTGTCGATAAAGTCAGCTGAACCACGCCAAAACAAATGTATGCAGTATAGCATTTTCTTTTGTAGGGGACGGCATCCTCGCCGTCCCGTTCTGACAGAGGGATTCTAACAAGAAACAGCGGTAAGGATATCGAATCCTTACCGCTGTTTGGCGTTTTTCGTCTTTTGCTCGGGGGCAGTACCATCGTACAGCTCCCGCTCGCAAGAAAACGAAATTCACCTCGATTTCTCGAAGTCTGTCCAGCGTGTAGGGGTATATGCTTATCTAAATTTACAACTTTTTCTACACGCTGGGAACAGGCATTTGGATGCCTGTTCTTTTTTTATTTATTGCGAACAAAAGTTCGCGCTTTTTTGCCGTTTCCTATTTACTTTTTATTTCATTTGGCATATAATAATTCCATATGCGAAAAATTTGCAAAAACAGAGCAGGTAGTTACGATGGACAAGTTTAAGCTGGTTAGTAAATTTAAGCCTACGGGCGATCAGCCTGAGGCGATTGAAGCGCTTGTGAAGGGCGTTTTAAGCGGCGACAGAGAGCAGACGCTGATGGGCGTTACGGGCTCCGGCAAGACCTTTACCATGGCAAATATCATTGAAAAAGTGAACAGACCCACCCTTGTGCTGGCGCATAACAAAACGCTGGCGGCGCAGCTTTGCAGTGAGTTTAAGGAGTTCTTCCCCGAAAACGCGGTGGAATACTTCGTCTCCTATTACGACTATTATCAGCCGGAGGCGTATGTGCCGACCACCGATACGTATATTGAAAAAGACTCGGCAATCAACGATGAGATTGACAAACTGCGCCATTCCGCCACGGCGGCGCATTTTGAACGCCGTGACGTGATTATCGTGGCGTCCGTCTCCTGCATCTATTCCATCGGCGACCCTATCGACTACAAGAGCATGGTGATTTCCCTGAGGACAGGTATGGAATACGGACGGGACGCCCTGATAGAAAAACTGGTGTCCATCCAGTATGAGAGAAATGATATCAATTTCGTCCGCAATAAGTTCAGAGTCAGAGGGGATACGCTGGAGGTTTTTCCGGCAGGCTCCTCCGGCACTGCCATAAGAATTGAATTTTTCGGCGATGAAATTGACAGGATCTGTGAGATACAGCCCCTTACCGGCAAGGTGGAGGGCGTGCTGTCCCACGTCTGTCTTTACCCGGCTTCCCATTATGTTGTAGGCGCTGAAAAAATGAATACCGCCATTGAAAAGATATATAACGAAATGGTGGAGAGGGTGGCGTTCTTTGAGGAAAAAGGCAAGCTCCTTGAGGCGCAGAGACTCAAAGAGCGCACGATGAATGATATTGAAATGCTCCGGGAAACCGGCTTTTGCAAGGGGATTGAGAACTATTCGGCGGTCATGAGCGGAAGAAAGCCGGGCGAGGCGCCCTTTACACTGATTGACTATTTCCCGGACGATTTTCTGCTTTTCTGTGACGAGAGTCATGTTATGCTGCCCCAGCTGAGAGGTATGTACGCAGGGGACAGAGCCCGCAAGGAGAGTCTTGTCGAATACGGCTTCCGTCTGCCCAGCGCTCTTGACAACCGCCCTCTGCAGTTTGATGAGTTTTATAATAAGGTAAATCAGGTGATTTTTACCTCTGCTACGCCGGGAGAGTTTGAGAAATCAAGAAGCACGCAGATCGTAGAGCAGGTCATCCGGCCTACCGGACTGCTTGACCCGATTATTACAGTCAAGCCTACAGAGGACCAGATGGATGACCTTTTGTCTGAAATCAACATCCGTGCCGAAAGAAAAGAAAGGGTGCTGGTCACCACGCTGACAAAGGCTATGGCGGAGGATCTGACCGCTTATCTTGAGGGCTTTGATGTTAAGGTAAGGTATATGCACCATGATATTGATACCATTGAGCGTATGGAGATTATCCGTGACTTGCGGCTTGGTGAGTTCGACGTGCTGGTGGGTATCAACCTTTTACGTGAGGGTCTGGATATACCGGAGGTGTCCCTTGTGGCGATTCTTGACGCTGACAAGGAAGGCTTTCTGCGTTCCGAAACCTCACTGGTACAGACCATCGGACGAGCCGCGCGTAATGAAAACGGCGAGGTAATCATGTACGCCGACAGCGTTACACCGTCTATGGAGCGGGCTATAACGGAAACGGTAAGACGACGCGGTATCCAGGAAAAATATAATAAAGAACATGGAATTACACCCAAAACGATCAAAAAGGACGTCCGTCAGATCATTGAAATTACTTCCAAAGAAAAGCTGGACGGAAAGCGCAAGCACCTTACCAAGAAAGAAAAGCAGCTTCTTATCAAGCAGCTCACAAGCGAGATGAAAGAGGCGGCGCGTATGCTGGAATTTGAGCACGCCGCATTCCTGCGTGACCAGATTGCTGAGCTGGAAAAATAAATCTATGAACAGAGTGGTGAAAAAGAATGGCTAAAAATATTGTTATCAAAGGCGCCAGAGAGCATAATTTAAAAAATATCGATATTGAGATACCCAGGGACAAGCTGATTGTGTTTACCGGACTTTCCGGCTCCGGCAAATCCAGTCTTGCCTTTGACACGATCTATGCCGAGGGACAGCGCAGGTATGTTGAGTCCCTCTCCTCTTACGCAAGGCAGTTTCTGGGACAGATGGAAAAGCCGGACGTGGATTATATCGACGGACTTTCTCCGGCGATTTCCATTGACCAAAAGACCACCAGCCGTAATCCGCGTTCCACAGTGGGAACGGTAACGGAAATTTACGATTACCTCAGACTCCTTTATGCCCGGATAGGCAAGCCGCACTGTACAAAATGCGGACGCGAGATCAGCCAGCAGACTGTAGATCAGATCGTGGACGCTGTTCTTAAGCTGGAAGAAAAAACAAAGATACAGATTCTTGCACCGATTGTAAGAGGGCGCAAGGGCGAATATGTAAAAGAGCTTGACAATGTGCGTAAATCGGGCTTTGTGCGCGTGCGCGTTGACGGCGCTGTCTATGATCTGTCCGAAGAGATAAAAATGGACAAGAATAAAAAGCATAATATCGAGGTCATCGTTGACAGACTGGTAATCAATGACAGCATAAAATCACGACTTACGGATTCCGTTGAAACGGCGACCCATCTTTCCGACGGTATTGTGCTGATTGATATTGTTGGCGACAGGGAAGAGCTTTTTTCCCTGAACTACGCCTGTCCGGAACACGGAGCCGTGATTGAGGAAATGAGCCCCCGTATGTTTTCTTTCAACAATCCCTTCGGCGCCTGCAAAAAGTGCGGCGGTCTGGGCTCTTATAAGGAAATTGCCCCCGACCTGATCATTCCCAATAAAAAGCTGTCCATCAATCAAGGCGCCATAAAGGCGTCTGGATGGAATATAAATGACGGCTCGATTGCAAAAATGTATTATGAGGGACTTGCCAAGGAGTATGGCTTTTCCCTTGATGTTCCCGTTGAGATGATACCGCCGGAGGGGCTTAACGCGATTCTGTACGGAACGGGTGACAGAAAGCTGACAATGAAACGCGCCACCTCCTACGGAACCGGAACATACAAGAATACCTTTGAGGGTATTATTTCAAACCTGAAACGTCGCTATGACGAAACCACTTCGGATTGGGCGAGAAGCGATATAGAATCCGTTATGACCACCTGTACCTGTCCAGACTGCAAGGGCTCACGTCTTACGCCGGCAATCATGAGCGTGACTGTAGGCGGAAAAAATATATATGAGTTCTGCAAGATGCCCATAGGC
This sequence comes from Eubacterium sp., assembly GCA_017886765.1. GTDB lineage: Bacteria > Bacillota > Clostridia > Oscillospirales > Acutalibacteraceae > Eubacterium_R. The sequence goes on along the minus strand of JAGHJI010000054.1, from coordinate 21,789 downwards.
GAGGAACTTGAATTTATTAACTCCCTTCAGCTGACAGAAAGGGAAAAACTTATCGGCACCCTTGTTATCAATGAAATAAGAGAAAGGCTTGAATTTCTCAATTCCGTAGGGCTGGAATACCTTTCGCTGTCACGTGAGGCGGCGACGCTTTCCGGCGGTGAAGCGCAGAGAATACGCCTTGCTACGCAGATCGGTTCTTCTCTGATGGGTGTACTGTATATTCTGGACGAGCCGTCCATCGGACTGCACCAGAGGGATAATGACAAGCTGCTGGGTACGCTCAAGCATCTGCGTGATCTGGGTAATACGCTGATTGTCGTTGAGCACGACGAGGATACCATGAGAAACGCCGATTACATTGTGGATATCGGTCCCGGCGCGGGAATCCACGGCGGCGAGCTGATTGCGGCGGGCACCGTGGATGATATTATTAACTGCGAGCGTTCGGTTACAGGTATGTATCTCAGCGGCAAACGTTCCATTCCCGTACCCGAAAAACGCAGAAAGGGCAACGGCAAAAAGCTGACCATTTACAAAGCCGCCGAAAACAATCTGAAAAATATTGATGTTGAGATACCCTTGGGCAGATTCGTTGCCGTTACCGGTGTATCCGGTTCCGGTAAATCAAGCCTTGTAAACGAGATACTCAATAAGTATCTGTCCAATGTCCTGAACGGAGCAAAAAAAAGACCCGGCAAATTTGAAAAAATAACGGGCACGGACAATCTGGACAAGGTTATAAATATCGACCAGTCACCAATCGGCAGGACGCCCCGCTCAAACCCGGCTACGTATACCGGCGTGTTTAACGATATACGTGAGCTGTACGCCCAGACTGCTGACGCCAAACAGCGCGGATATAAAGCCAACCGCTTTTCTTTTAACGTCAAGGGGGGCAGATGTGAAGCCTGCCAGGGCGACGGTATCGTGAAAATCGAGATGCACTTTCTTGCCGACGTTTATGTTCCCTGCGAGGTATGCGGCGGCAAACGCTATAACAGGGAGACCCTTGAAGTCAAGTTCAAGGGCAAATCCATCTATGATGTTCTTGAAATGACCGTTGACGAAGGCGTGGAGTTTTTCGCGCAGCAGCCGAAAATTTATAATAAGCTGAAAACGCTTTCCGACGTCGGCCTCGGTTATATAAAAATCGGACAGAGTGCTACCACACTTTCCGGTGGTGAAGCCCAGCGTGTAAAGCTGGCTACCGAGCTTTCCCGCAGGAGTACGGGCAAGACGATTTATATACTGGACGAGCCCACAACCGGTCTCCATACCGCCGATGTTCACCGCCTTGTCAATGTGCTGAATATGCTGGTTGACTCCGGCAACACAGTGGTGGTCATTGAACATAATCTGGATATTATCAAAACCGCCGATTATATCATCGACCTGGGCCCCGAGGGCGGTAAAGGCGGCGGACGGATAGTCGCCACCGGTACTCCGGAAGAGGTTGCGAAGTGTAAAAAGTCCTACACCGGACAGTATCTTAAAAAATGTCTTAAATGATTTGAATGTGAAATATGTAAAAATCTTTTTTGTTCTGCTTTGATTACAAAACCGCTTTTTAATTTACAATAATGTAATATTTCTTGTTTAATTTGTCGCATTATGTTATTATTTTTTAAAATAATTTGTATTGGGGGATCATATCATGCCGAGGAAAGTAGTAATAATGGACCATCCTCTTATCCAGCATAAGCTCAGTATTCTGCGTGACATCGAAACAAGCACCAAGGAATTCCGTGATCTTGTCAATGAGATCGCTATGCTTATGGTTTATGACGCCACAAGGGACCTTCCGCTTACCGATAAAAAGGTTGAAACGCCCTGCGGTATTGCGGACTGTAAAGTGATTGCGGGCAGGAAGCTGGCTTTCGTTCCGATTCTGCGCGCAGGTCTGGGTATGGTCGAAGGGGCGCTTGAGCTTGTTCCGGCGGCAAGAGTAGGTCATATCGGACTGTATCGTGACGAGGAGACCCTTAAGCCGGTGGAATACTATTGTAAGTTGCCGAAAGATATTGAAAAAAGGGATGTTTTTGTTCTTGACCCCATGCTTGCTACAGGCGGCTCGGCCATTGACGCTATCTCTCAGATTAAGCTGAGAAAGCCTCATTCCATCAAGTTTCTCTGTATTATTGCCGCTCCGGAAGGTCTTGAGGCGCTTAAAGAAGCGCATCCCGACGTGGATATTTTCTGCGCCGGAATGGATGAGAGACTGAACGACCACGGCTATATTGTGCCGGGTCTCGGTGACGCTGGCGACAGAATATTCGGCACAAAATAATTTCATTCATATATTGACTTAACGGGGAGAAAAAATTATGGCTAAAGAGAAGTTTAAAGTAGGCAGCGAGGGCATTTATGACGCTCGTAAGCTGGGAACAGGACGGATGATCATCCTCGGCTTTCAGCATATGTTCGCTATGTTCGGAGCAACGGTACTTGTGCCCCTTATTACCGGACTGGATATTTCCACAACGCTCCTGATGGCAGGTTTGGGTACGCTTTTATTTCATGTTTTTACCAAGTTTAAGGTACCTGCGTTTTTAGGCTCATCCTTTGCTTTCCTCGGCGGATACGCTACGGTTGCGCCGATGCTTGAGGACGGCTCGCCAAACAGGGAGATGCTCCCTTATGCCTGCCTCGGCGTAGTTTTCGCGGGACTTGTTTATCTTGTGCTTGCCGCTATTATCAAAATTATCGGTATCAACAAGGTCATGAAGTTCTTTCCGCCGGTAGTGACCGGACCTATTATTGTCGCAATCGGTCTCGGTCTTGCGCCCAGCGCGATCAGCAACTGTTCAACGAACTGGTGGCTGGCAATTATTGCTCTTGCGCTTGTAATCGCATTTAATATCTTCGGTAAAGGTATGGTGAAGATTGTTCCGATTCTTCTCGGTATTCTCGGATCATATGCCGTTGCGGCTGTTGTAGGCAACGTTGCGGGAGTAGAAAGCTTTGCAATTGATTTTACCGCGGTTAAAGAGGCGGACTGGATTGGTTTCCCCATCGACTGGGGACTGACCGTGTTCGGCGGCGTTCACGACAGCTCAAAGGCCATTTCAGCGATTATAGCAATCATGCCGATTTCTCTGGCAACAATGATGGAGCACATCGGTGACATTTCGGCTATCAGCGCTACCTGCGGCAGAAATTATATTGCGGATCCGGGACTGCACCGTTCTCTGACCGGCGACGGTCTTGCCACCTCTCTTTCCGCTCTTTTCGGCGGACCGGCAAATACGACCTACGGAGAGAATACCGGCGTGCTTGCGCTTTCAAAGGTCTATGATCCGCGAGTAGTCAGAATTGCCGCATACTTTGCGATCATTTTCTCTTTCTCACCTAAGTTCGCCGCGCTTATCAACTCCATGCCGGCGGCTATCGTAGGCGGCATATCCTTTGTGCTTTACGGTATGATCTCAGCCATCGGTGTTCGTAATATGGTTGAAAATCACGTTGATTTTTCAAAGGCGCGTAATACCATTATCGCCGCTGTAATCCTTGTGTGCGCTTTGGGTCTGGGCGACGGCGTTTCATTCACGATAGGTGAATTTGATATCACGCTTTCCGCTCTTGCCGTTGCAGCCATTGCCGGTATTGTGCTCAACGCGATTTTCCCGGGAAAAGATTATGATTTTGAAAAAGCAAGCGCTGAAACGGAAAAAGCTAAGCCTGCTGATAAATAAGTAAATAGGTTGATAAGGCGGAGACTTTATGTCTCCGTCTTATTTTTTATACCTTTATGATGTAATTTTTTGTAATTAATTTTTAATTTTATATTTATTTTATTTTTCATTTCTGTTATAATATCTAATATATGTGTAAAAAGAGGTGACAAAATGAAAAAAATCAGAATTTTTTTGGTTATTTTATCTTTGTCACTTCTGCTTGCCGGATGCGGAAATTTCAGGCTCGCTTCCTCTATTGACGATTTAATCTCCCCTGTGTCTCCCAGCGGTGACAACGCCGGTGTTCAAAACGCTGTAAACGAGTACTGCAAATCTGGATTCCTTATCAAAATGCCTTCAAGCGGAAATTACACAACATCCTTTATTTTTTATGACCTGAACGCGGACGGTCAGAATGAGGCCGTGGCGTTTTACGAGCCGACGGATGACCGGGGCACCACAAGTCTTGCGGTATTGAGCAAATCGCAGGACGAATGGAATGTTGTGGAAAGTATAAGAGGCGAAGGCAGCGATGTAAAGTCGGTCGATTTTTGTGATGTTAATCATGACGGAACGGATGAGATACTTGTGTGCTGGAGCGTTATTTCATCGGCGAACAGCTACAGATTCTGTGTTTACAGACATCATGCCTCCGAGGAGGGAAATGCCCTTGAGCTGATATCCGATCCGATTTCCGCAGGTGAATTTATCTGTGTGGATATGGATGAAGACGGGTTTGACGAGGTGGTTGTGTTTCAGCTCGGCTCAACTGAGGAATCCCCGACAGCCCGGCTGTATTCCTTTGCGGACAACAGGCAAAGACTTTTGGGTGAAACAAAACTGGACAGTACAATTATTTCCTTTGAAAATATCACTTCCGGCGTGACGGATGAAGGTGTCAGCGTCTATGCGGACGCGCTCAAGACCGACGGTAACTCCATGGTTACGGAGTTCATTTACTGGTCGGATTATTATGATTCCATCGTTTCACCGTTTTACAGCTACAGCACCGGCAGAACGTCGGATACCGCAAGGGACAGCGTGATCTACAGCCAGGATATTGACGGCGATGGTGTTATTGAGATTCCCACGGACAGGCAGGTGGATGATCTGCCGTCTGAGATTACTGCGCATAACTGGGTCATATATGACAATACAGTGCTTATTCATAAGTGCTATACTTATTCTTGCCGCAGAGATTCCTATTCACTGTTGATGGATGACAAGATTTTTTCCGATGTACGTGTTGAATATGACAGTGAAAACAGGCAGATGACAGTAATATCAAATGAAAGTGAAGACGAATGTTTCCGTATTGTTACGGTAATCAAATCGGCATATGACGCCGATAAAACCGCATATGCAGGCTATACTGAAATATTCAGTGATTCCGGTTTTGTTTATCTTGCCAGGGTGAATGAGAACGCGGATATAAAAGTTTCAGTCGATGATCTGAAAAGTATGATTAAACCTTATTAGGAGGAACTACTATTATGAAAAAAGTATTAGTAGCAGAGGACGAGGAATCCATCCGCGAGTTTATCGTAATCAATCTTACAAGAAGCGGGTATGAGGTTGAACAGGCGGAAAACGGTGCAGTCGCTCTTGAAAAGTTTTCACAGGATCAGAACAGTTTTGACGTAGTCATTCTGGATATCATGATGCCCGAGGTTGACGGCCTTACCGTATGTAAGGAGATGAGAAAACGCTCGGCGGATCTGGGTATTATTATGCTCAGCGCGAAAACGCAGGAGATGGACAAAGTCACCGGTCTGCTGTTCGGCGCCGACGATTACGTAACAAAACCCTTCTCGCCAAGCGAGCTGATGGCTCGTGTTGACGCTGTATACAGAAGGGTGGAGATGACCCGCGGTTTCAGAAAAAACGATACCACCGGTGACAGTATCGTTCTGGACGAGTTTGAGCTTAACCTCAGGAACAGGACGCTTTCCAAAAACGGTGAGCCGATTGAGCTTACGCAGGTTGAATTTCAGATTATCGAATACTTTTTTAAAAATCCCAACGCCGCGCTTTCCCGTACGGATATATTGAAAACGGTATGGGGCGCAAATTATTACGGCGATGAAAAAATAGTTGACGTTAATATAAGACGTCTGAGGATAAAAATTGAGGAAAATCCCTCCAATCCAACAAGGCTTGTTACGATCTGGGGACTCGGTTATAAATGGATTACTTCAAAACAGTAAAATCTGACAGAAATCAGAAGGGAATTTAATGAAAAGCAAACTGACTGAAAAATTTCATATTCCCAAAATCCAGGGAATCACGCTCAGATGGATAATAAATATACTGGGCGTTATCGCGATATTTTTTATTATCGTTTTTCTGGTTTCTTCCTTCGCCATTAAAAATCATTACTATTCAAATGTAGAAAGTATTTTGAGTTCAGGCACGTCAACAACCGCCACAGATTACTTTTCCTCTAATCTGGAGGAAGGCGTTTCACTGGAACAGTCGGCGGTGGATTTTATAGACAGCTTCAGCTATAAAGATAAAACCACGATCTGGGTCATTGACAGCGACGGACAGGTCATTCTGTCCTCCAGCGGCTTTGCGATTGAAAAACAGGATATGCCGGACTATGATCAGGCGCTGGTCAGTGAAGATAACAGCGGAGAATTTGTAGGAAAAATCGACAGCGGAGAAAAGGTAATGGCAATATGCAGGGCAATAAAAAATCCCGACGGCGATATTGTCGGCGCCGTGCGTGTCATGTCATCCCTTGAACAGGTGGACAATCAGATCCATTCCATGGTGTTTTTGATTTTCCTGGCGCTTTTGATTGTTTTTGGGATCATCATTTTTTCCAATTTATTTTTTATCCGTTCCATAATCATCCCCGTCCAGGAGATCAACGAAACTACAAAAAAGATTTCCCAGGGCGATTACTCCGTGCGTATTGAAAAAAAGTATAACGATGAGATCGGTGACCTGTGCGATTCTATCAATTCCATGGCGGAAGAGATCTCCACAACCGACAAAATGAAAAACGATTTTATTTCCACCATATCTCATGAACTGAGGACGCCTCTGACATCCATTAAGGGCTGGGGTGAAACACTTACCTTCGGCGCCAACGATTCTTTTGACGAGGTGACAAGAAAGGGACTTGAAGTCATTGTAAAAGAAGCCGGAAGGCTGGAAGGCTTTGTTGAGGAACTGCTGGATTTTTCAAGGCTTCAAAGCGGACGAATGAACCTGAAACTGGCAAAGACCGACGTTTTTGCAGAACTGGATGAAACCGTATTTACTTTCCGCGAAAGGGCGCTGAGAGAGGGCATAGAGGTAAAATACAGTATCCCCGATGTCCCGGCAATTGCCGACGCCGACGCCAACAGACTCAGACAGGTGTTTATGAATATTCTGGACAACGCGCTGAAGTATTCCCGGGCGCCCAGCAAGATATTTGTTAAAGCGCAGTTCGTTAAGCTTGACGGCAAGGATTTTATCAGTATCGCTATTGCGGACCAGGGCTGCGGCATAAGCAAGGAGGACCTTCCCCATGTAAAGGATAAGTTCTACAAGGCAAATGTGTCTGTGAGAGGTTCCGGAATCGGTCTTGCCGTAACCAATGAAATCATTAATCTGCATAAAGGCAGACTTGAAATTGACAGTGAAGAGGGTCAGGGTACTCTCGTTACGATTTATCTTCCCGTAAAAGAGGCACCGTCGGAGAATGAATTACATAATATTGCCGATAATCCCGACGACGCTGAAATAAATAAGGGTATGAAAATGAAAGGCTGAAAGTATGAGCGATAAAAAATCACACAAAACCTCCGTTGGCGGTCAGGCGCTTATCGAGGGGGTTATGATGCAGGGACCGAGAGGCGTTGCCACAGCCGTCAGGCAGGACGACGACAATATACTCGTTGAGCATCATAAGTTTAAGCATGCCAAGGATAAGGTAAAATTTTTAGGCTTTCCTATTATCAGGGGAATGGTGGCGTTCGTGGAGTCGATGATACTCGGCTACAGAATGCTGATGTATTCCGCTGAAGCCTCCGGTATGGAGAATATGGAAGACGTTGAAATGAATAAATTTGAGAAATGGCTGACCGACAAGCTTGGCGACAAATTTATGGACATCATCATGGGTATTGCCACCGTATGCGGTTTTGCTCTTGCCTTTCTCATTTTCTTTTATCTTCCCGTTCTTGTTTTTAACAGGCTGAATGCTTGGACGGACGGCGTTCTGACCCCTTGGCAGGGAACGATTGAGGGCGTGCTCAAAATATTGATTTTTGTTATATATATCGCCCTGGTCAGCCGTATGAAGGATATCAGACGCACCTTTATGTATCACGGCGCCGAGCACAAGTCCATTGCCTGCTATGAGGCGGGAATGGAGCTCACCGTTGAAAACGTGAAAAAATGTACCCGTTTTCATCCCAGGTGCGGTACATCCTTTATTTTCGTAATGCTGATATTCAGTATCATTTTCAGTACGATTCTCTCCAAGATATTCCCGGAGATTGCGACTGTCAGAATTCTTTGGATGTTTTTGAAAATCGCTTTTATTCCGCTTTTGATGGGCGTTGGCTACGAATTTATCAAATATGCCGGAAAGCACGATAACCTTTTTGTCCGGGTGCTTTCAGCCCCGGGGCTCTGGATGCAGCGCCTTACCACAAAGGAACCGGACGATGAAATCATTGAGGTGGGTATCGAAGCGCTGAAGGCGGTCATAACCGATAATCCGGAGGACGATGAAATCAAATGACAGCTAAGGAAGCGTATAACTACGGCGTTTATTTTTTGTCCTGCAACGGTGTTGACGAGGCGGAATTTAAGTCTATGTGCCTGGTGTGTCATTTGCTTGGAATCAAGAACAGCGAATACCGGATGCATCAAGATGATGATATTATCATGAAAAGATTTGCCGACCTCCTTTGGAGAGTGAAGAGCGGAGAGCCGCTTCAGTACGTTATCGGCAAATGGGATTTTTATGAAAGTGAATTTTATGTGGGTAAGGGCGTACTCATCCCCAGACCGGAAACCGAGGAGCTCTGCGCGATGGCTGTTGCGTATATCAAAACTCTCGGCAGCTGCGTCGTGTATGACTTATGCGCCGGCACTGGTTGTATCGGGATCAGTGTTGCAAAGACGTGTCCGCACTCGTCGGTATATATGATAGAAAAGAGCGCCGACGCCATGAACTATCTTACCAAAAACGCCCAGGGAATTGAAAACGCAAAAGTGATCTGCGGCGATATAAAAAATACCCATGATTTGAAAAGAGCGGATGTAATCATATCCAATCCGCCTTATATCAAAAGCTCGGATATAAAAGAGCTTCAGCAGGAAGTCCTTCATGAACCTTTGACGGCGCTGGACGGCGGAAAAGACGGTCTTGACTTTTATCGTATAATCAACGATAATTGGTCTTGTATGCTGAATAATAACGGACACCTTTTTCTTGAGATCGGTGAAGATCAGGGGAATGATGTTCTGCATGTGCTTACTGCGTTTCAAAATAAAAAAGTTATTAAAGATATGTACGGCAACGACAGATTCGTCACCGCCGTAAAAAAGGATTGATACGATGAGTCAAATGTTAAGCCTTTTAAGATCAGGAGATTACCTGAGCTTTATGATCATTATATTATCAAAATGTTTTGTAATATTCTGCTGTATGCCCATCCATGAGCTTGCCCACGGCTATGCTGCGTATAAATGCGGGGATGATACCGCCAAGCTTAAGGGCAGACTTACAATCAACCCTTTTGCGCATCTGGATCTGATCGGAACGATTATGATTCTGCTTTTCGGCATAGGTTACGCAAAGCCGGTGCCGGTCAATCCCGCAAGACTGCGCCACCCGAGACGTGATATGGCGCTCGTTGCTTTGGCAGGTCCGGTTTCAAATCTCCTTATGGGATTTGTTTCGGTTTTCATTTACTATATTATTAACGCTGCCGGCAGCATAAACGCCGGCGTTGCGGCGCTCGGATATTTCTTCCTCTATGCCGCGCAGGTAAACGTCATGCTGGCAGTATTTAATATTCTGCCTATACCGCCGCTGGACGGAGCAAAGATTTTTTCCGCTGTTCTTCCGGATAAAATTTATTTTAAAATTATGCAGTATGACAGATATATTATGATCGCCCTGATGATACTGCTCTTTACCGGTCTGCTCAATACGCCGATCGCATGGCTTACCAACAGGATGCTTGATTTCATTTCAATTATTCCCAGACTTATTTTCGGGTGATTTATGGAACAGATCAATTATAAGATAGATGTTTTTGAAGGCCCTATGGATCTTCTTCTCCATCTTATTTCAAAGCATAAACTGAATATCAACGATATTCCTATCGTGGAGCTTGTGAATCAGTATGTCGATTACGTGAGGCAGATGCAGGAACAGGATTTTGATATTGCCGGTGAGTTTCTTGAAATGGCGGCAAGACTGATTTATATCAAAACCGTGTCCCTTTTGCCTAAGCACGAGGAAGCGGAGAAACTGAAGAAAGAATTGACAGGCGAGCTTATCGAATACCGTGACTGTAAGCTGATGGCTGAAAAGCTTTCCCGTCAGACCGACGGGTTTAACCGTTTTGTGCGTCCCGCGCAGGAGGGCTATGTCAATTATGACTATGAACGGTTCCATGAGGGTGAGGAGCTTTTGAACGCATATATCAGCGCTGCCGGAAGAGGACGGCGCAAGCTGCCGCCGCCCCTTGATTCCTTTAAGGTGATTGTGGCGAAGAAATTTGTTGCCGTTGCCGATAAGGTTACCACCGTTATGCGCAAGCTCTGGAAGGGAAAAAAAGTTAAATTTCTTGCTCTTTTTCAGGACGCGAAAACAAAAAGCGATATGGTGGCTACTTTTCTCGCTGTGCTGGAACTCGCAAAAACGAAGAAAATTACAATTGAGGGGGATATGATAAATCCCTCCGTTCAGATAACAAACGAGGTAAACAATATTGAAGGGTAAAAATGTTTTAGCCTCTCTTGAGGCTATGCTTTTTGCGGCGGGTGATCCCGTGGAGCCGGCGAAGCTGGCGGAAGTTCTGGATATTGATATTGAAAATGTCATCAAAATGCTGGGGCATTTGGAGGCGCTGTATGATGAAAAGGACAGCGGGCTCAGGGTGATCCGCATTGACGGCAAATATCAGCTTTGCACCCGTGAGGAATATGCCGACGACGTGAGAAGTCTGCTGGAGATAAAAAAGAATACGCCTTTAAGTCAGGCGGCTTTTGAGGTGCTTGCAATCGTTGCCTATAATAAAACGGTCACGCGCTCCTTCATTGAACAGATACGAGGAGTTGACTGCAGCGGACCTGTTTCAAACCTGATTCAGAAAGGCTTGATTGAGGAAAAGGGCAGGCTTGATCTGCCGGGAAGACCGCTGGTCTACGGAACGACGGACAGATTTTTAAGATGTTTTTCACTGAATAGTCTTGACGATTTGCCTGATTTGCCGGATAATAGTGACGAGAAGGATGATTCCCAAACATCTCTTTTTGAGGAAGGCGGCTCGGGCGACAGTGTTGACGGCGGCAAAGATTCCGATGAAAAACAGGAGGATGGTGAGTAAATGACAGTATTCTTGATTATAGTTGCTGTTCTTGCTGTTATAATTGCTTTTATCCTTTCCCTGTCCGCAACTTTTACGGTTGTATACGACAAGGGCTGGTATACAAAAATCAAGGTGCTTTTTATTGAAAAGGATATTATCCTTTCAGACCTTATTTCTTTTATTTTGTTTCCTGAAAAAAAAGCGCAGGACGCTGCGGAAGAAAGAAAGAACAAGAAAAAGGTGAAGAAATCCAAACCGGCGGAAAAAGCGGAAGAACCTGCGTCTGAACCGTCGGAGGCGGAATTTACCGTAAAGTCCGATGAGAAGAAAGCCCGGGAGAATAAGCCGGCGCAGAAACAGCCTGAACAGAAAAAAACGAACCCCATTAAAAAGATGTGGGACGAAGAGGGAATCGTCGGTATCCTGTCCTTTGCCTCAAATCTTCTTGAAACCGCAAATTCTGCTGTTTTAACTATATTTAGGGGTTTACATATTTACTCACTTTATGTTATGATATTAGTAGGCGGTCCTGACGCGGATATGATCGCAAGGTCCTATGGTACGCTGTGCAAATACTATTATCCGGTCAAGGGTTTGATTCTTAACGGTATGAAGGTTGATCAGTATGACGATTATATCCAGCCTGATTTCATAGCCGACAGGACCGAATTTGAATTTCAGTTTATCGGCAGCATAAGCGTCGGCTTGTTGCTGAAAGCGGTCTTAAAGGCCGGAATTGTATTTTTAAAGAATTTTATTAATAATAAAAAAGGGGATAAAAAAGCATGAAAGAAACTCCGGTAAACAAAATAATGGAAAACACTTTGGAAAAAATGCGTCAGATGGTGGATGTTTCCACGATCATCGGTGAGCCTATGGTTACGGGTAATACAACCTTGATTCCTGTTTCCAAGGTGTCATACGGCTTTACTTCGGGCGGAACAGACCTTCCGTCAAAGTCGAACGCTGAACTTTTCGGCGGCGGTGGTGGCGGCGGTATCACCATTACGCCCGTTGCTTTTATCGTTATTGAAAACGGAAAGTGCAGAATGATGCAGATCAATAACTATACTTCATCCGCGGACCGTGCGGTCGCAATGATTCCCGAGCTTGTTGACAGGGTTACTGAGCTTCTTAAAGCGGAAAAATCCGAGGATGAGAAAACCGAGGAAACTGCCGCGGAATAATATAAACATAAATCACCTGCATATATTTATGTGGGTGATTATTTTGTTGAAAAAATTTGCTTTTTTTCTGGCAGTGCTGTTTCTTATTCCGTTTCACGCTTACGCGGCCGAGATCTCCGCGCAGAGCGCGATTGTCATGGACGCTTATACCGGGATCATCCTGTATGAAAAAAATGCGTATGAGGAGCGCCCGATGGCTTCAACCACGAAAATCATGACGGCGCTTCTGGCGATAGAAAGCGGCAGGCTTGACGAAACCGTCAGCGTTACCAATGAAATGCTGCAGACGGAAGGCTCGTCAATGGGGCTGAGAGACGGCGACGCCATGACGTTGAAAGAGCTGATAACCGGGATGATGCTGACATCCGGAAACGATTCTGCCAACGCGGTGGCGTTTTTTCTTTCCGGCAGTATTGAAAAGTTTTCCGCCCTTATGAATCAGCGCGCGAAAGAGCTGGGAATGAACAATTCCTATTTTGTCACGCCGTCAGGTCTTGACGAGGGAGAGCATCATTCCACAGCTTACGATATGGCGTTGCTGACAGCACAAGCTGTAAAAAGCGAGACTTTCTGTGAAATTGTTTCGCTTAAAAGCGCCGAGCTTGTTATTGACGGGAAAAAGGTTACCGTATACAATCACAACAAGCTGCTTTCAAGGGACGAAGATTTTTTCGGCGTTAAGACCGGTTTTACGGAAAAGGCAGGCCGCTGTTTGGTCTCCGCCAAAAATTATAACGGCAACAAACTGATCTGCGTAACGCTCAACGCTCCGGATGACTGGAACGACCATATGGAACTGCTTGACGAGTGTGAGAGCAGGTATAATGAATATGAGCTGTCCGACACGTTGGAAATCAACGTAGTGGGCAGTCCTGTCGATACCGTTTCCGCTTCCTATAAAGAAACGTATTATATTTTATCGGATTTGAAAATTGAGGTTTATCACAAACCTTTCTATTACGCGCCTGTCAGAAAAGGTGATATATTGGGATATGTATGTGTTTATTCACATGAAAATTTGATTGAAAGACTGCCTGTAAAGGCTGACGAGGATGTAGAATACTATGCCGGAGAAGAACAAAGTACGTCTGCAGAAATTTATGGCTGACTGCGGCGTTGCGTCCCGCAGAAAAAGCGAGGAGCTGATTGAAGCCGGAAAGGTTAAGGTCAATGGCCATACTGCTCGTATCGGTGACAAAATCGACCCTAAAAAGGATCTGGTCACCGTGGGAGGGAAGAAAATAAATAAAGCAGACAAGCTGTATTATATTATGCTTAATAAACCCAGGGGATATCTTACCACCGTTTCCGATGAATTCGGACGCAAAACAGTGATGGACCTGATTGACGTTAAGGCAAGAGTGTATCCCGTAGGCAGACTGGACAAGGATTCCGAAGGGCTTCTGCTTCTTACAAATGACGGCGCCTTTGCCAATCTTCTCACGCACCCTAAGCACAGCTTTGCCAAGGTTTACCGTGTCACGGTGCGCCCCGCCGTCAGCGATGAAATCCTTGACAGGCTCAGAAATGGAATCGAAATCGACGGGAGAAAAACGGCTCCCTGCGATGTCAGTGTCATTACAGAGGAAGAGGGCAGGGTCGTTCTCGAGTTTATCCTGAGGGAAGGCAGAAACAGGCAGATAAGAAAGATGTGCGAGGCTGTAGGACTTGAGGTGGCACGCCTTAAGCGAATTGCAATCGGGCCTGTAAAGCTGGGGATGCTCCAGACAGGAAAGACCAGACAGCTTACGGATAATGAGATAAAAAAGCTGATCCGTTCCTCAAGCCCGGCGGACGCGGATGATCGCTGATTGTACCCATGATTTGACTGCAAATCTCTAAATAAAATAAATTTTTAATATATTTAATCATTTTATTGTTGATATTATTGCAATAAAATGTTAATATCTATAATAGGAAATTTTGGAATATTTTGAAATTTTCTATTCGTTTTACAGTTTTTAGGAGGAAAATAAATTGAGTGAACTGAAAGAATCCAAAGCGCTGAAAAGGCTTGAGGCACTCTTTGACGACGGCTCCTTTACCCAGATTGACGCTTATGCTAAATCTGCTGACGGTGAGGTTGAAGTCGCGGCCGGCTTCGGTACAGTGAACGGGTGCGCGGTTTATGCCTTTTCACAGGATATAGCCGTTAACGACGGCGCCGTCAGTGTTGCGCAATGTGCCAAAGTAAAAAAGATTTATGACTTGGCGATGAAAACGGGATGTCCCGTTGTGTCTGTGTTTGACTCAAACGGTGTTAAGATCACCGAAGGCTTTGAAGTCATGAGCGCTTACGGCGAGCTTGTAAAGGCATCCGCTTCCTTGAGCGGCGTATGTCCTCAGATCGCAGTCATTGCCGGAGCTTGCCTCGGAACTTCTGCGCTTATAGCAAATATGGCAGACGTTGTTATTGCTGTGAAGGATGCAGATTTTTACGTTTCAGCACCCGGTGATATCACTGCCGAAGAATCATATAAGGAAGGAACCGTTGACATTCTGTGCGACGATTTTGACAGCGCGATCAAAGCAGTTACCGATTTGGTTTCACTACTGCCGTCAAACAATCTCTCACCGGCTCCCGTTCTTGATTTTTCAGATTCTCAGGCGGCTGTTCAGGAGGATTCGGACGCCCTTTCTATCATAAACGCTGTTGCTGACGCTTCTTCGGTCGTGGAGTTTAAGGGCGGATACGCCGCTTCAAACTGCAAAACCGCTCTGGCGTCGGTTATGGGCACAACAGTTGGATTTGTGGCTTTTGACGGGGATTCTCTTTGCCCCGGTTGTTCTTATAAAGCGGAGGCAATGGTCAAGCTCTGTGACGCCTACTCCATACCGATTGTTACATTTGTCAATGCAAAGGGTGTTATCGGCGAGAAGGAAAATCAGACTTTGACAGCGCTTACCAAACTTACGTCGGCTTATGCCGCCGCTACCTGCCCCAAGGTCTCGGTTATAACCGGTAAGGCAATCGGCTGTGCTTATATCATACTTGCCGGTAAGGGCGCAAACGCCGATATGACGATTGCCTGGGACAGCGCTGTTGCGTCACCGCTTGATACGGATTCGGCGGTTGCTTTCCTGTTCAGTGACAGACTTGCCGGCGGCGAGGACAGAAAAGCCCTTGAAAAAGAGTATGAAGAAACGATTGCTTCACCGTTTACAGCGGCCGCCTGCGGCGCTGTTGATGATATCTGTACGCCTGCCGAAACAAGAACGAAGGTAATCGCCGCTCTGGATATACTGGCAGGTAAAAGAGAAAATACTTTACCAAGAAAACATTCTGTAAAATAATGGAGGACTAAAAATATGAAAAACTATACGATTACCGTAAACGGCGTACCTTACAATGTAACTGTTGAGGAAGGCACTTCCTCAGCCGCAGCTCCTGTTCAGGCAGCTCCGGCTCCCGCACCTGCGGCTGCGCCCGCTCCCGCAGCGGCTCCGGCTCCCGCAGCTGCACCTGCGCCAGCGGCAGAGGCAGCACCGGCTCCTGCACCGGCTCCGTCAGGAACTGCCGGCAGCGTATCGGTTGACGCTCCGATGCCGGGAACGATTCTGGATGTTAAAACATCTGTCGGCGCATCTGTATCAAGCGGTCAGGTGCTCTGCATACTTGAAGCTATGAAAATGGAGAATGAAATCGTATCTCCTCAGGATGGTACCGTTGCTTCAATCAATGTCAGCAAGGGTGACAGCGTTGAAGCCGGTCAGGTAATTATTACGTTAAACTAAGGGGTAGAATAATGGCAAAAATCGGAATTACAGAAACAGTTTTGCGAGATGCCCATCAGTCACTGATTGCGACACGTATGACTACAGAGGAGTTTTCGGGTATTCTCGAGACCATGGATAAGGTCGGCTATCATTCGCTTGAATGCTGGGGCGGCGCTACTTTCGACGCGTGTCTGCGATTTTTAAACGAGGATCCGTGGGACAGACTCAGACTGATCCGTAAAAAATGTCCTAATACAAAGCTCCAGATGCTTTTCCGCGGTCAGAATATGCTGGGTTATCGTCATTATTCAGATGAGGTTGTCGACTATTTTGTAAAAAAGAGTATTGACAACGGCATTGATATTCTCAGAATATTTGACGCGCTTAACGACGTCCGCAATCTTCAGACTGCTATAAACGCCGCAAAAAAATACGGCGGTCATGTACAGGCGGCTATTTCCTATACGACCGGACCTGTATTTGATATTGCGTATTATTGCAATTATGCCAAACAGCTTGAAGACGCAGGCGCTGACTCAATCTGCATCAAGGATATGGCGGGTCTGCTTACGCCTTACGGCACATATGATCTGGTAAAAGCTCTTAAGGAGACGGTCAAGCTGCCGATTCAGCTCCATTCCCACTATACCTCGGGACTTGCTTCTATGGTTCATCTTAAGGGTATAGAAGCCGGTGTGGACGTTATCGACACGGCGATAAGCCCGCTTGCAATGGGTACTTCACATCCTGCTACCGAATCCATGGTGGCGGCGCTTCAGGGTACGCCCTACGATACCGGTCTTGATATAAAAATGCTTACTGAAATCAGAGATTACTTTAATCCGCTTCGTGAAAAATACCTGGAATCCGGACTGCTTGATCCCAAGATGCTGGGCGTTGACGCCAACACACTTCTTTATCAGGTTCCCGGCGGTATGCTTTCCAACCTTGTGTCACAGCTGAAACAGGCCGGAAAGGTGGATAAGCTTGAGGAGGTACTTAGTGAGGTACCGAGAGTCCGTGAGGATTCCGGATATCCGCCTCTTGTTACGCCTACTTCCCAGATTGTCGGTACTCAGGCTGTGTTCAATATCATTATGGGTGAAAGGTATAAGATGGTAACCAAGGAATTTAAGGATCTGGTTGCCGGAAAATACGGCAAGACTCCTTGTGATATTGATCCTGAGTTCAGAAAGAAAATTGTCGGCGATGATGATATTATTGATTGCCGTCCGGCTGACCTGATTACAGATACAATTGAATCTTTCAAAAACGAGATTCAGGAATTCTATGAGCAGGAGGAGGATATTCTCTCCTACGCGCAGTTCGGTCAGGTCGCTGTCAAATTCTTTGAAAAAAGAAGGGACGCAAAATATAATCTCGACGGCAAGCATGACAATATGGAAACAAAGGTTCATCCAGTATAAATCGTTTAAAGGACCGTTCACACTGAATGGTCCTTTTCTGTTGCAAAAGATTTTCTTGTTTAGTATAATATTTCAGTAATTATAATATGATTAAATAGATTTTCCGAAAGGGGATATATTATTGGATATTATTGAGATTTTAAAAGTTATCTTTCTCGGTATCGTCGAGGGTATAACAGAATGGCTTCCCATAAGCAGTACGGGGCATATGCTCCTGGTCGACGAGTTTATCACTCTTAATATGAGTGAGGACTTTAAGGAAATGTTCTTTGTCGTTATTCAGCTCGGTGCTATCATCGCGGTCGTGGTTATGTTCTGGAAAAAGATGTGGCCGTTCCAGTTCAGGGATAAATCGCAGCCGGTGGTTAAAATGGATACGATCAATATGTGGCTGAAAGTGGTCGTCGCCTGTATTCCGTCGGCGGTTCTGGGACTTTTGCTGGATGATTTTCTGGAGGAGTATTTCGGCAACGCCATTACGATCTCTATTATGCTCATTGTTTACGGTATAGCCTTTATTCTGATTGAAAGCTGGAATAAAAAAAGAACACCTAAGATCAAAGCGCTTGACGATATTACTTACAGGACGGCATTTTTTATCGGCCTTTTTCAGGTGCTTTCCATGATACCCGGCACCTCACGCTCCGGAGCTACGATTATCGGCGCATTGCTCCTGGGTGTATCAAGAACGGCAGCCGCTGAGTTTACCTTTTTCCTGGCAGTACCCACAATGGTGGGCGCCAGCGCTTTAAAACTGATAAAATTCGGTTTCGATTTTACCGGCACGGAAATCATGACGCTTTTGATTGGTATGGTCGTGGCTTTTGCGGTGTCTGTTTTGTGTATTAAATTCCTTATGAGCTTTATTAAAAAGCATGATTTCAAAGTATTCGGCTGGTACAGAATTGTACTGGGTATAATCATTCTTGCATACTTTCTTATTTTTAGTTAGTATTCGTAATTGACGAAATATGAATTAAGTGCTATACTCTATTTGTATAATTTAACATAACAGGGGGTAAAGTTATGAACGTACTCATTTTCGGCGGTACTGGTCTGCTGGGCTCAGCCGCCGCAAGGATCTTTATTGACCGCGGTCATAAAGTCAAGACGATCGCGCTTCCGCCGCTGCCGGAGGGCGCTCCGATTCCGGAGGAGATGGAGATCGAATTCGGAAATTTCCTTGAGCTTACCGATGAGGAGCTTGAAAAGGCAATGACAGGCATGGACGCTTTTGTTTATGCCGCCGGCGTTGACGAGAGAGTGGAGTTCCCGCCTCCCGTATACGACGCGTACAAAAAATATAATATTGATCCTGTAGACCGCTGTCTGGCAATGGCAAAGAAATGCGGCGTTAAAAGGTGCGTTGTTCTCGGCTCTTATTTTGCTTGGCTTGCAAAACAGAGACCGGATATGAACCTTTGTGACAAGCATCCGTACATACGTTCACGTATTGAGCAGGAAGAAGTCGCTTTCAAATATGCTGACGAGAATATGGGCGTTGGTGTTCTTGAGCTTCCATATATTTTCGGTACGCAACCCGGCCGCCGTCCTGTTTGGGTAATCCTTATTGAACAGCTTCAGAGATTTGAGAAAATGCCGTTTACTATGTATCCCAAGGGAGGAACGGCAATGCTGACTGTCCGCCAGGTAGGCGAGGCTATTGTAGGCGCCGCAGAGCAGGTCAAGGGCGCCAGGGCATACGGTATTTCCTGCTATAATCTCCACTGGAGGGAGTTTTTGAAAATTGTTTACCGCGCGATGGACGGTATCCCTGACAGAAAGATCGTAGATGTTCCAAAGGCAGCTTTTCAGGCTTTTGGTCTGGTTATGAGGAAAGACTATGCAAAGCGTAATGTTGAGGGCGGTATAGACCCTGTAGGTCTTGCCGACATTATGGGTATGGATCTGTTCATTCCTACCGATGACTGCAAGGAACTTGGCTGTACGCCGGATGATATTGAGTCGGCAATCTTCGATTCAATCAAACTATCTAAGGCTTCTTTTGAAGGCAAGGCAAAGCTGCTTGAAATGAAGGGCGAATAAAAATAGCAAAAAAGCGTTGCAGAACAAACTGCAACGCTTTTGTTTTTCATTAATCCACCCAGCCGCCCCGGGCTGAGAATAACCTGCATCCTCAGCAGGTGGGTTTTACTCCGATCACTTTGTGCTCCCAGCTTCCTGTATAAAGGGAGGTCTGCATTCCCGTTTCACGGAAGATAAATCCCTTAAAATACGTGTTCGGGTTACTAAAGCCCAAGGTTGTCGAGAAGGGCAGATTTAAAACTATTATTTACTGCTCGGGTTCAAAGTATTCAACATCATACTTTTCCTCAACCTTCGCCATGAGGATATCCGATATCTGTTCAAATTCCATATCGTCGTCGATTTCGGTCAGGTATTCCTCGCCGTCCTCGCTGACTACTTTAAGGATGATGACTTCGTAATCACCCTCAACGATCTCTTCGTCCGTCTCATAATAGCGGGTGATAGCCACATAGACATCATCGTCCGTTTCGTATCTTTCAAGCAGCTCGAATAAAATTTCATTACCGTTGTCATCGGTGACGCTGATAATATCCGGCTCATAGAATTCTTCTTCATTAGCCATTGTTATCACATGCCTTTCTTTCTGCGTTCTACTGCTGATATTTATTATATATTTTTATTTCACTTTCGTCAATAGCAATTATTTGTAAATAGCCGATTATAAAATATTTACAAAAAATATAAAAAAACTTTAAAAAAACTATTGACAATCCACAAACAACGTGCTATTATGTAGATGAACAAAGGAGATAACCTTTAGGATGTAGTTAAAGGTATATGATAAAGAAACGCTTGTTCAATTTATGTAAAGGAGGCTTGTCCAATGGATTTAGAACCTGTTCAGACAAGCACTCATATTGTAAGCCAATAGAATAACGGAAAATTGTATCGACAGCGGTAAAACGGAATTACTGACGGATACGGGCTTTATGAAGTTGATGAAAAAAGTTATTAAGCAGGGTTGGTATTTACAAGGTGAGTGCAACAACAAAACTAAATAACTTTTTATATAGATTTATTCGATTATCTACCTGCAGATAATTTGTGGCTGAAAACCACATAAATGAGATGAACCTATAGAATTAAAAATCTAAAATTTAATTTAAGGTGAACTCCAATGTACAGTTAAATAGCTTTTATTAAAAACCAATAGTAAAATTTAAATCAGGAATAGAAAGGTAAAATAAATATTCCATTTTGATAAAAGTTAGAGGTTAGTCCAATGTACAGTTAAGATTAAAATAAAATTATAATTTAAAATTTAATAAATTAAAGGAACTCCCGGTGTAAAAAACCGGGAGTTTTCTGTTGCATTGCCGGGCGTTTGGTTATATAATGATTTTGCATAAAATCAATTTTTCAGGAGAATTAAGATGAAAACCATTCTTCAGCTTGGCGAGGGGAATTTTCTGCGTGCCTTTGCCGAATACTTTATTCAGCTTTCAAACCAGGCCGGCATCAGAAGCGAGGTCATTATTTGTCAGCCGCGAAAAAATACTGCGGTAATCAATGCCCTTAAAGCACAGAAATGCGGATACCATATCGTAATCAGGGGAAGGGATAACGGTCAGATCGTTGATGAGGTTATGCCCGTTGATTGTGTTTCACGCTGCATAGATACTGTAGGTGAGTATGACAGCCTTGTGGATCTGTTCAGAAACGCCGTTCTGGATATCGTGATTTCCAATACCACGGAGGCAGGTATTTGCTTTCATTCTGCGGATAAGCTTTCCGACTGTCCTGACGTCTCCTTTCCTGCCAAGGTCACTGCGCTGCTTTATGAACGATATAAAGCCGGAAAAAACGGCGTTATTTTTCTCCCGGTGGAGCTTATTGAAAATAACGGCGGACAGCTTAAAGAATGTATAAAAAAATATATTGCGCTCTGGAATTTGGGTGAGGATTTTGCGTCCTATATTGATAATGAATGTTCTTTCTGCAATACGCTTGTTGACAGAATCGTAACCGGTCATACGGAATATAAAAATGACAAGTGCGCTGTGGCGTGCGAGCCGTATGCCTCATGGCTTATTGAGGCTGACGATGAAGTCAGAAAGGCGCTGCCTTTTGATCGGAACGATAAGCGAATTTCCTTCGTTGACAGCCTTCAGGAATACCGCGCGAGAAAAGTCAGAATATTGAACGGTGCACACACGATGTCCGTTCTCGCCGCGTATCATATGGG
>JAGHJI010000053.1 GCA_017886765.1 Eubacterium sp. | reverse complement strand
TATCAGAGGTAAGGCTGTCGCCGATGATAACGGTTTTCTCTTTTCTAAAACCCGGAATTTTTGAAAAACAGCTATCGAAAAACTCCTTGCTCGGTTTATTGTACCCTATCGTTTCCGAAATGAAAATATCCTTAAAATACCCGGCAATTCCCGCGCTGGCGAGCCTGCCGTCCTGCACGCGTTTTGTACCGTTTGAAACAAGATATAAATCGTAATCCTGATAAAGTTCCTCCAGCACCTCAGGCGCTCCGTCAATGAAATAATGGCCGACACACAAATTATTTTCATAAATCGCTGTTGCCTCTTGAGGAGAAAAATCCAGCCCCAGCTCATCAAAAAGCAGTCTGTATCTGTTTACTTTCACCTGACTGCGTGTAATCTCTCCGCGCTCCAGCCGTTTCCACTGTGACAGATTGTATTTACTGTACTGTTTTATTATGTAATCCGTGGGCTCAACGCCCAGCTTTCTGAGCGTCTTGCAAAGGGCTGCGCTCTCGGCTTTTTTAAAATCCAATATCGTGTCGTCCAGGTCGAATAATACAGACTGAATCATAATACAACATATCCCCCTAAAAAACAAATCCGCTGATGTTTAGATTGTACCAAACATCAACGGATTTTTCCATACTTTTATTGACTGTGGCTGCAGCCATGGCATTTGCTGCAGTCGCCGCCGCATATCGCCTTACCTCTTTTTTTATCCTTAACCAGCTTGGCGACAACGACCGCAACGACTGCGACTACAATCAGAAGTACAATAATCGTACCGATATTTTCTGTTATAAAGGTTAACATATAATCACCTTACTTCTTTTTGACCTTCGCGTCCACTGCCCTTACAGTCAGCGTTGTGGATTCCTTATACGGACGGACAAGCATAAAGATAATGAACGCAAGAACGATGACTGCCGCAATCACGCCGACAATATTTGCCTGACCCATAAAGAGCATACCGAACTGATATACCATAAGCGAAACGGCATAGGCGAAAACGCACTGATAGCCGATGGCGAATGCGGTCCATTTCGGATTGTTCATTTCTCTTCTGATTGCGCCGATCGCTGCAAAGCAAGGGGCGCAGAGAAGATTGAACACGAGGAAGGAGTAACCTGCCACGGGTGTAAGTCCTTCAAAATCAAGGGCGCCGAATACGCCTACAACCTCTTCCTTAGCCACAAGACCCATAACGGTGGCGATGGTCGCCTTGATATTACCGAATCCAAGCGGTGAGAAGATCCATTTTACCGCATTACCGATCATGCCGAGGATGGAGGATTCAAGCTCCATCTCCGTATCAAAGCCAAAACCGCCTGACTCAAGCATACCGAAATGAGAGGTAGCCCAGATGAATATTGTCGCAAGAAGGATAACTGTACCCGCCTTCTTGATAAATGAGGAGGCACGCTCCCACATAGAGCGGAGCACATTGCCTACAGTCGGCCAGTGATATGCCGGAAGTTCCATTACGAACGGCGCCGGATCGCCTGCAAACATTTTGGTTTTCTTTAACATAATGCCTGAAATAACGATAGCCGCAACACCCACAAAATACGCGCTGGGCGCAACCCACCATTCACCGTGGAAAAGCGCTGTGGCGATAAGAGCAACTATGGGCATCTTCGCGCCGCAGGGGATAAATGTGGTCGTCATAACCGTCATTTTTCTGTCCCTGTCATTCTCAATCGTACGGCTTGCCATAACACCGGGAACACCGCAGCCCGTGCCTATAAGCATCGGGATAAACGATTTACCGGAGAGACCGAACCGGCGGAAAATCCTATCCATAATAAATGCAACACGCGCCATATATCCGCAGCCTTCAAGAAACGCCAGTAAAATAAAGAGTACAAGCATCTGCGGAACAAATCCGAGAACTGCTCCCACACCGCCTACGATACCGTCCAGCACAAGGCTCTTGAGCCAGTCAGCGCAGTTGATTGCGTCAAGACCTCTTTCAACCAAAACCGGAATGCCCGGTACATAAATACCGTAATCTTCCGTTGCCGGAACATTTTCCATTTCAAGAGCGGTATCTACCGGCTCTGAAATATCATAGCCTTCTTCCGCAAGGGAATCGCCGTATGAACCGTACGCCTCGTCAAACGCAGCATAGTCGCCCTCATCAATAGCTGCCTGCACTTCTCCGGCGCCGACTACGTCTGCTGCAACGGCAGCGTCAACCGTATCAACAACATCATCCGTCCAGATATATTCTGAGGCGAAGTCATTCATTGCATCGTCATAATCGCTTTGTCCGGTCAAATGCCAACCGTCTCCGAAAGCACCGTCGTTGGTCCAGTCTGTCAGAATCGTGCCCACTGTCGTCCAGGAAATGTAATAGACAAGAAACATGACAACAACGAAGATCGGCAGGGCGAGAAAACGGTTTGTAACAATCTTATCGATTTTATCCGAGGTGGAAAGCTTGCCGGCTCCCGCCTTTTTATAAGCGCCCTTGATAATGGACGAAATATAAACATATCTTTCGTTGGTGATAATGCTTTCCGCATCGTCGTCGAGTTCTTCCTCAGCTGCCTTGATATCTTCCTCAATATGGTCAAGGACAGCCTTGCTGAGATGGAGCTTTTGAAGAACTTTCTCATCACGTTCAAAAATCTTTATCGCATACCAGCGCTGCTGTTCCGTAGGCATATTGTGAACCGCGGCCTCCTCAATATGGGCAAGCGCGTGTTCGACCACACCGGAAAAGCTGTGCTGAGGGACGGTTGCCGCACCCTTGGCGGCGTCAATAGCCGCCTGCGCCGCATCCATAACACCCGTTCCCTTAAGCGCGGAAATCTCCATAACCCTGCATCCAAGCTGACGCGCAAGTTCGTCAACACGGATCTTGTCTCCGTTCTTTTTGACAACGTCCATCATATTGACCGCAACGACTACCGGTATGCCCAGCTCGGTGAGCTGCGTTGTGAGATAGAGATTTCTTTCAAGATTCGTTCCATCAATGATATTAAGAATCGCGTCAGGACGCTCGTCAATAAGATAATTACGCGCTACGACCTCTTCCAATGTGTAAGGGGAAAGTGAGTAAATACCCGGCAGGTCAGTTATAACCACATCATTGTGCTTCTTTAACTTGCCTTCCTTTTTTTCCACAGTAACTCCGGGCCAGTTACCAACAAACTGATTTGAACCCGTAAGGGCGTTAAACAGAGTTGTTTTACCGCAGTTGGGGTTACCTGCAAGAGCAATTTTAATCTCCATATGTAATTCCTTTCTTTCTGCTGAATGTAATAACATTATCCGCCATCAATTAGTCTTGGCTAACCGATAGCTGTAAAAACAGGGTAAACCCTGAATCATTACCGACTTACTGAATTTCTATCATCTCGGCATCCGCCTTACGCAGTGAAAGCTCATATCCGCGGACGGTAACTTCAATCGGATCACCGAGAGGGGCAACCTTACGGATGTGAATGGAAACGCCCTTTGTAATGCCCATATCCATTATACGTCTTTTAACTGCGCCTTCACCGTGCAGTTTGACAACCGTTACCGTGTCCCCGACTTTTGCCTGTCTTAATGTTTTCATTATTTATCCTCCGTTTATCATTTTACAGCATAAGCTGTTGAGCTACACCATAATTTTTGAAGCCATCTCTTTACTGATTGCAACGCGCGTCTCCTTCACATTTACAATCAGATTACCTCCCATTGAAGAAACGACCTTGACATTACCGCCTGCTACAAATCCTAAATTTTCAAGATGGGCGCGTATCTCCGGTTTGCCGCCGACTTTTAAAATGGTCAAATCGCTTCCCATATCCGCATATGTAAGCGGCATCATAATATCACTTCTCCCAAAATCATACAATAAAGTTAGCTTTTACTAACCGTGTATATGTTAGCACTGCCTAACACATTTGTCAATAGAAAATATAAAAATATTTTAAATTTTTTTACATATATAAGTATATGTATTCTAACCTTGAAAATGACCTTTCACGGTGATATAATAAAAAAGAAATAACCTTTTACAGGATGTGTGCATATGAAAATACACGAATCAGCGGAAAATTATCTGGAAACGATCTTGATGATAAAAAATAAAAAAGGGCTGGTGCGTTCCATTGACATTGCAAACGAGCTTGAGTTTTCCAAGCCAAGCGTAAGCGTAGCTATGAAAAACCTGAGGCAAAACGGTTATATAGATGTTGACGCCAACGGATATATCACCCTGCTTGACAGCGGGCGTGAAATTGCGGAAAAAATGTACGAACGTCATACCACATTGTCCGATTGGCTAATGAGTCTCGGCGTAAATGCGAAAGTCGCGGTGGAGGACGCCTGCAGAATTGAACATGTCATCAGCGCCGAAAGCTTTGAAGCCATTAAAAAACTGGCGGCAAAGAAATAAAAATTTTTTCCACTTATAAAAAAACAGAGCTGTGAGATACTCACAGCTCTGTTTTTTATTAATCAAAGTCGTACGGCTCGGAGGATTTTGAAATAACCTCACCCGTCTGGGCATTGATTTCATAATCATATTCGGTTACACCGTCATGAAATTCTATTTCATATTCGTAACCGTTGCGTTCTCTTTCCAACTTCTGCTTTCTGAATGTTACGGAACTTTCATCCATGTTACTGTCATCCAATGCAATGGCTTTTGCCTCTTCCAGAGAAATCTGGGTATTACTGCCGGAGGTTGATGCCTCCGTCGTTGCGGACTGGTTACCGGAAGCAGAGGTGGTTTGATCCGTTGTCGCCGTGCCGTCATCCTGATTTGACGGAGTTGATGACTCTGCCGCGCCCGTTGTGTTTACTGATACGTTCGTTTCCGAAACACGGTTATTGTCCGCCGGTCTATGCAGAAATGCTACCGCGGTAACGCCGGCAATGCAGACCACTATAATCAAAACAATAATGACAAGAACCTTTTTTTCACTCTTATTCATAACAATCTTCCTTTCACAGTACTATTATTTTTTAATAAACATAGCCAACCAATAGTAAAGAGGAATAATTATAAATAAAATACAGGCATATCCCCATGCGCCTGTAAGAACGCCTAAAGCCAAAAATACGGTAACTATAAATTCCGGCACCGGCATTAACAGCATAAATACCTTTCTATTATTTGCCTTACAGGCAATGGCGAATCTGTAATACATGGGTATTGTCAGAAATACGATCCAAAGCGGATGCCAAATATCAAATATCATGGACATCGCGATGTATAAAATCACAATGATGATAGGAAACGGGAAAATCAAAAGCGCCTTTGCCGTATTTGGATAAATACCGAAATCGTTTGCTTTTGACAGCAGGGATTTTATCTTCCCTTTTAAATCCTTTTCCTTTTTATTCGTGTTCGCAACAATCACCTTGTCATTGCTTGTGTCAAGCAGTTCGTCAATAGTGATTCCGTAAATCTTTGCCAGTGCCATAAGATTATCAATTTCAGGTGAAGCTTCCGCGCGTTCCCACTTGGACACGGACTGACGGCTGATGCCGAGCTTTTCAGCCAGGACTTCCTGACTGTATCCGTTCATTTTTCTGAGCTGCTGCAGTCTGTTGGCTGTCAATAGATTCATAGCAATTTTCCTTTCTCTTTGATAATTCCATTTTATCCGTACGGCACTGCATTTTCAATATATTCAAGTTTACAAACCACTGGTTTTTCTGTCAACCAGTGGTTGCGTAGGCTCATTCATCCTTCTTTTTATCTTTCTTTTTAGGAATTTTTGAGGTTACCTTGTTCAGCAGATAGGTTAAAAGCACGATAACGCCGATAACGATAAAGATGCCAACCATGCCGAACAGCACAACCGGCAGTGAAGTTCTCCAGCTGTCCGCATTAATTGAAACTGCCATAAGAATAGACATGAACAAATTATACATATGCACTATAACCTCCTATTATGATACAAGGGTCAGAATCAGACCGCCGGCAATTACCGACGCAATCTGTCCTGAAACGTTTACGCTGATGGACTGCATAAGAAGGAAGTTCTGGTTGTCCTCCTTGAGTCCCATCTGATTTACGACACGGCCGCTCATCGGGAAAGCGGATATACCGGCAGCGCCGATCATCGGATTAATCTTCTTGTCACCCTTAAGGAACAGATTAAGGAATTTGGCAAACAGAACGCCGCCAACAGTATCAAATACAAACGCAACAAGTCCGAGAGCAAGAATGAGAATGGTATCCCACTGTACAAACTGCTCGTAATGCATCTGTGAAGCCACCGTAATGCCGAGAAGGATTGTAATCAGGTTTGCAAGGGCGTTCTGCGCTGTCTCTGAAAGCTGATTGAGTACACCGCACTCCCTGATAAGATTACCGAACATCAGGAAGCCCACAAGAGCAACCGACTTCGGCGCAACAAGTCCGGCGATAACCGTGACAACGACTGGGAAAAGGATCTTTGTGGTTTTTGAAACCTCTCCCGGCTGGTATTTCATTCTGATTCTGCGTTCCTTCTTAGATGTTACAGCCCTGATAACAGGCGGCTGAACAATCGGAACCAGCGCCATATAGGAATACGCGGCTACCATGATAGCGCCAAGGTATTTTGAACCAAGCTCATTGGCTACGAAAATGGATGTAGGTCCATCCGCAGCGCCGATAATCGCTATTGAAGCAGCATCATTTACATCAAAGAAAAAGCTTGCGACAAAGAAGGTAAAGAAAATACCGAACTGCGCCGCGGCGCCGAAAAGCATAAGCCACGGATTTTTCAGCAACGGTCCGAAGTCAATCATCGCTCCTATACCGATAAACAGAAGCAGGGGGAACAATTCATTCGCAATACCCGCATTAAAAAGCTCGGTCAGCGGTCCGTTTTCTTCCAGCCCCTGAAGCACTGCATCCGGATTTTGCGTAATTGCACCGGACATGGGTAAATTTACAAGGATTGTACCAAAGCCCATGGGCAAGAGTAAGGTTGGTTCCATCTGCTTTTTGATTGCCAGAAAAATAAGAATTCCGCCCACTGCCCACATTAGCACCATTCTCCATTCAATGTTGGCAATGTTGGAAAACAAATTGGCGAAATCAGATAAAACAGAGGAATTCATCAGTATTGTTTCTACCATTTTCATTTTCTCCTTTTACTTTTTACAATAATAATCTGCTCTGTATCAACAGGCAGAGAATTGATAAATGAATTTTTAAAAACGAGACCCCCATCACACTGTGATAAAAGTCTCGTTTTAACTGCAATACAGTGTAGTACTGACCGGGTTTCCCGTATTGACGACCAGCACAGCATTTTATTAAAATGCAAACTACTCCCTTTTTCTGTATTATTATATTTAATTATCAGAAATAAGTCAATAACTATTTAATATATTCTTAATAATTATTCCATTACGTCATCATATATTATATCCTTTTTCCAGGTTTTCACGGGATGGCGGCAAACGAAATTTTCAACCTTAATATTCGCGGCGTGCCGTATCCACATGGCGTACGCCGGAAGGTTTCTGAATCTCCAGCACTCCGGGTACTCCTGCGCGTATTCCGGTATAAATAAACGTCTGTCAACCGTTTCAGGTATCAGGGCGTATTCAAGCTCAATATTTTTCAGCGTAACATTTTCCACCCTTTTGATCCTGCCCTTTTGCTTGTAACCCGCAATAATAACGGGCAGCTCTACACCGGTTGCTTTAATATCGGTTATCATAATGTCGCTGACGCTGCTTTTCCCGTTAAACAGTTTTTTATTAAATTCTCCGCCCTTTTGCGCTTTTGCGGCGAACTCAATGGCATTGGCGCTCTGGGCATTTACAACACTGGCGCGGTTGCGGTTTCCCAAACGGATAAATATCGGGCAGGTGCATCTGTCCATCACAATATTGTGAATACGGATATTGCTGAGCACGGTGCCGTCGCAGGCCTCCAGCGAAATTCCCGAAACACTGCCGGGATAAAGGTCCGTCATAAAAAGCCTGCAGTCTGTAATTG
>JAGHJI010000052.1 GCA_017886765.1 Eubacterium sp. | reverse complement strand
CCATAAGACATGGATACGTGAAAGCAATGTCTTCGCCCATTCTGATTCTGTCGTCCACGGTCAGTAAATGCTTTTCAAGAAGTTCCCGTTTGAAAACCTTTGTCCAGCAGCACGGATAGACACCAAATTCAAAATATCTTCCCGCGAAAAGCATTGTGGGAAAAATATCGTTTTCTATTTCCTGCCTGGAATAAAAAATTTTTTTGAGGTAATAATTGCTTTTGGTTTGGTCCGTTTCAGCCGAATAAAAAAACTGAGTAATCACGCAGTCCGGATGATATTTTTTTATTGAATCAGCTACTTTTTCATACATGTCCGGTTCGATCCAGTCATCTCCGTCCACGAAACAGACATACTCGCCAGACGAGGCTTTCAGTCCAGACTTTCTTGCGCAAATCAACCCGCCGTTTTTCTTGTGGATCACCTTGATCCTGCTGTCTGCCTCCGCATATTCATCGCATATCGAGGGACAATGATCCGGCGAACCATCGTCAACCAGAATGATTTCCAAATCCTTGTAGGTTTGCGAAAGGATACTGTCAATACATTTATTTATAAAACGTTCAACTTTATAAATAGGAACAATAATACTGATCATAATCTATGTCCTCAATTAAAAATGAATCCAATAAAGGGAACTACCGGCACAAAGATAATAAAAATGGACTGCCGTGTATCCTGTAAACAGAAACATCATAAGGGGTCTGAGTTTGACTCTGACTTGATGCCCGGATGGCAAACGATATAAGGGAAGCTTTTTTGTTTCATCAATTTGATCACTTTGAAACTGCATACCTATCATGAATAAGAGCGCGCCGATAACGGGTAATATCCATCTTGCAAATCTTACAAAAATCAGACTGCTCAATATAGTGCCTATAATAAAAAACAGCATGAGCGTTAAAAATTTGAATCCGCGGCTGGATTTATCCTCTTGATAAGCATTATTTTTTAAATAATAAGATACAAACAAAAGAATAAATAATACAAATATTAATACGGTAAGATTTACTCTGAACATTGTACCGCTTTCAAGGCTTGAATCAAGCCCATGACTGCTTGACTGTTCCGCAATGGCGGCAATCCATTCATTATCTGTCGTTTCTGCCAGAAACTGTATAAAATAGCCGCCGATAAGGAGCATAAGCATAAATAATATATTAATAAATTTACTGTCTAATTTATACGTAAACAAGACCGCAAATACAATAATCACAGGCAATATTCCCGAAGTATGTGTAAAAATAGCTAAAATATAGCCGATGATACAAAGAAGAACATTTTTTCTCTCAAATAAATGCTGATACGCACAGGCAAAGGCGACAGCAAACGAAAGACCGTTTCGTATACCGCTGGCAGTATCATAAAACCAATATGTTGATAAAAAGAACATAACACCCATAAACAGATGCAGTTTATTAACATTAAAACGCTTAGCGGCTTTATGAATCACCATAAACATCAGTCCGTAAACAATAACAATCGTTATGGTCTGCAGCCACCGGTTATCATGAAATCTGCTGATAAAATAGAAATAATATGCGGCAACGCGACAGGTTCCAAAACTGTACAAATTCTGCTCAAAAACACGATCAAGCTCCGCCTCGCCTCTTTCTCTCATATAATCAAGTTCTTGGTAATATCTTGCCAAATCGTCCGTCTGATTAGGAACCATATGATATGCCAAAACGCCCAGCAGAACAGTACATAGGATAAAAGATATCCAGGAATATTTGCGGGGAAGACACCAGTACACAATAATAAATATCACAATGATAATTATAAAACTTTCAATTGCCGTCGCGCCGAAAAACATGCTTTTCTCCTAATTTAAATAAATTTCATTTAATTTTTTTATAACATTTGCAATATCATAATTTTCTTTTAGAGCGTCAAGACGTATCGTCTGTCTGTCCGCCTGAATCAATTCTTCAAGGTTCTCTTTCCATATATTTATATCGCATTCTAAAGATAAAAACTTAAAATTTTCATTGAATTTGCAATCTTTCGTAACCGTATCGGAAACAAGGCAAGGAAGTTGCGCGGCCTGCGCTTCAATCAACGAAACCGGGAGAGCTTCAAAATGAGACGGAAAGATCATGATATCAAAAGCGCTGTAAAATTTATAAACATCCTGTCTTGAACCGGTTAAATATACAAAATCTTTCATGTGCGTATCAGCTAATGCGTTGTCCACAGCGCTGCAATCCGCCTTCTCCCCTACTAAAATAAGTTTTATATTTTTATTGGTTTTTCTCATTTCAGCCAACAGTTTTATAATAAACTCTTGATTTTTAATGTAGTAAATAGTACCTATATGCCCGATTAACCATTCTTCATCAGCAATATGGAATTCATTACGGATTTCTTTTCTGAACTGTTCGTTGAATGCAAACGTATGGAGATCTATTCCGTTTGGCAAAACACAAAAATTGTTTCTTACACCTCGTTTTCCATACAGAAATATACCCGCCTGTTTGCTGCAGGCAAGCTTATCTGTTGCAAACTGATTAATTATAAATCTCATAACTAACTTGTAAACTTTAAATCTAAGATTTTCCTTATTGTTCCACTTGGTCGCGTGGGAATGGGTCACACGCTTTTTGATATCTGCGCGCCTTGCAGCCATTGCAACTAATCCGCTAAAAAACATAACATGCGAATGAACGATGTCAAAACGCTCTTTTTTCATAATACCGAGAATCTCTTTATATCTGTTAAAATACCCTCGGGAAGACAACTTGACTACATTAAATCCTTCATCCTCTATTTCTTTTTCTAATTTTACATCATGACATTCATCAATTCCAACCAATAAAAAAGTAATCTCATATTTATTTCTATCCAAATTTCTAGCAAAATTAATTGCTACCAGTTCAACACCTCCCCTGCGGAAGAATTGAAGGACAATAAGTATTTTTTTCTTTATCATAAGTAAAGCTCCTGTTTTATCTGCGTATACGATAAAAATAAATATTCGCAAATCTAGAAAACAAATTCAATCCTAATATTTTTACAAGTTTGCGCACAAGCCTTGTTTTTTTCCAATATCCATACTTTAGAATATAGCGATAGCGTTTCATGCTCTCAATGGCCTGCTTACGCTCGCTTTTTTTGAGTGCGCCCATTATAACAAACCCCGTAGTATAGATAAACGACAAATAGTTTAAATAGTCTCCTTTAAGCGTTTTATGATCACATTTTTCAAAGACAGGAAGCCATTTTTCAATCGTGTATTCTATGCCTTTGATTATTTTTAAACTGCCTTGGGAAGTAACGGACGTTTTTACATCCTTGCGATAAATATAAAAAGGATTGTTTACGGCTTTTATGTGTACAGAATTGAGAAATACGCAGAACACGTAATCATAATCTTCCGCCTGTATTCCTTCCTTAAATCTTATATTATTTTTTTCTATTAGTGATCTGCTTACAGCAAAAATTGTCGGTCCGCCCGGAATCAGTTTTTCAGAAAATAAATAGTGTAAAATTATATTTCTGTCATCTGTTGAAAAGATATCGAGATCATATCCGTTTCTTGTGACCACCTTTGTGTTTTTGGACATAAAGAAATCCGTACAGCCAAATACAATAATATCTGTATTGTCTGCCATTTCATCATTTAAACATGCAAGCGCGTTTATATCATTCCAGTAATCATCACTGTCAAGAAAAATAATATATTTACCGCAGGCATAATCCAAACCAAGATTTCGTGCAGAGGAGGCGCCTCCGTTTTTTTTATGTATAACCCGTACGCGTCTGTCATGCTGTGCATACCTCTCACAAAATTCAGCCGAATGATCTTTTGATCCGTCATCAATAAGAAGTATTTCAAAATCCGAAAAAGTTTGATTTAAAACGCTTTGTACACACTCGTCAATATATTTTTCAGCATTGTATACGGGTATTATAACAGAAAATTTGGGCATTATAATCATCCTTGTTTAATTACGATAATAATCAATAAGTTTTTGAGCATTGGAATAAATATCCCATCCGCTTTTTTTCATTTCGTCATAAGTATCCCTTCGTAATGACGCGGACAAATTTACGGCGCTTTTTGCCCATTCCTTTGCAGGCACGGATAAAGACAAGCGCTTAACATTATCCAAGACAACGGTTTCCTCCGTTATCGTATCTGCCATAAGAACAGGGACCCCCGCCGCCTGCGCTTCTATAACCGATACCGGCAAGCCTTCCGAAAATGACGGAAACACAAAAACATCAAAAGTCTGAAAAAGCTCATCCACATCATTTCTGTTTCCTAAAAAATATACACGGTCATAAATGTGAAGTTCTTTTG
>JAGHJI010000051.1 GCA_017886765.1 Eubacterium sp. | reverse complement strand
TTCAGCGGCTTTCATGCTTTTTGTTTTTTGCTCGGGGGCAGTACCATCGTACAGCTCCCGCTCGCAATAAAACGAAATTCACCTCGATTTCTCGAAGCCTGTCCAGCGTGTAGGGATACAAGCTTTTTTAAATTTACAACTTTTTCTACACGCTGAAAGGACGGTTTCATTACCGTCCTTTTGCTCATATTACTGTGGTTACTTGAATCGATAACCTCTTCCCCAAATGGTTTTTATATAATCCGCATTCGCGTCGATCTCCTTGAATTTGTCACGCAGACGGTTTATATGTACGGTCAGCGTGGAGGTATCGCCCAGGGAGTCATAACCCCAGACCTTTTCAAAAAGCTCGTTTTTACTGAAGACGGTGTCCGGGTGTGACGCCAGAAGGTACAGCACTTCAAATTCTTTTTTAGTAAGGTTAAGCTCCTCACCGTTTAATCTTGCGTCCCCCGACTCTTTGTTCAGGCTCAGTTCCCCCGTCTGTAAAACAGAGGCGCTGCCGGGCGCGGAACTGGTGAGCCGGCGGTATCGGTTTATATGGGCCTTTACTCTTGCCACAAGCTCGCTGGGGGAAAAGGGCTTGACGACATAGTCGTCTGCTCCGAATTCAAGACCGTTTATTTTGTCCGGATCTTCCTTTTTCGCGCTTACGAGGATTATGGGAATATTTTTAAACGCTCTTATTTTTTTACATACCTGAAAGCCGTTGATTTCAGGCAGCATGATATCAAGCAGCACAAGATCAAAATCACCTTCAAGCGCCATTTGCACGCCTGCGGCGCCGTCAACGGCGGATTCGGTCTCATATCCCGCCGCCTCCAGATAATCTTTCTCCAGCTGCAGAATATTATCATCGTCTTCAATAATTAAAATCTTACTCAATTATATCACCTCTTTTTTCGGCAGGGAAATAAATATGGACAGTCCCTTACCCTCATCGCTTCTTGCCCAGATCGAGCCGGAGTGAAGCTCCACGATCTGCTTGCACACGGCAAGCCCCAGACCTGAGCCCTGGGACACACGCGTGCGCGCCGGGTCGGTTCGGTACATGGCGTCAAATATCTTTGGCAGACTGTTTTTGTCCACTCCTATGCCGTTGTCGGAAATTTCAATGATTACGGAACGTTCATATTCGTCAATTACAATCTTGATTTTACCTTTAACATGGTCTTTTTTATACTTAATGCTGTTTGAAATAATATTGTTGATTACGCGGGAAAAACGGTCCACGTCAATGCAGATCAGTGTATCATCGGAGCATTTGTTTTCATATTCAAAGTCAAAGTCTGCATTGTCCAGAAATGTTTTTATTTCTTCCGCACCGTCTCCGAAAAATTCCTGAACACTCACATCCGTTTTGTTGAGCTCATAATTACTCAGTTCCAGCCTTGATACCGTGAGCAGATCGTCAAGGATTTTTTCCATATCGCTGATGGATTCACAGATCGTCTTAACATATCTTTTTTGCTTTTCCGGCGTATCGGCAATGCCGTCGGCGAGTCCCTCGGCATAGCCTTTTACGGAGGTGAGCGGGGTCCTCAGATCGTGAGCGATTCCGGCAATCAGGACTTTGCGCTCCTCTTCGGATTTATTTTGCTTTTTTATGGACTCCTTGAGCTTTTTTCTCATATCATTGAAGCTTTTAGCGGTCTGCCCCAGCTCGTTTGTGGATTTATAATCAATTTCGTATTCCAGATTACCCATGGCAATCTCGTCTGCACCGTGGGATATTTTTTTTATGGGTTTGACAATCGTCTGGCTCGTTATGAATGAAATGACTGATATTGCGATGACGAAGAGCAAAACAGTCACAAGCACGATGATACCCGTTCTGCCCACAAGAAGACCGGTAAGTTCCTGCGCGCTGAGCCTTTGGGACGCGTCGTTTACTGTATAGTCAAAATTAACTATAACTATGGTGTATTGCGGTGCATGTTCATCCTTCTGCGTGTGGTTGACAATTAAGAGTCCGTCGCTGCTGAAGTAGTTCAGATTTTTTTCAAAATCCGTTTTGATTATGGTGTTTGCCTTTTCCGGGATATTGCCGGCGTTTTCCGTTTCATAAAAAATCTCGCCGCCTTTCTCAATGTAAATGAGCGATTTCAGGTCTTCCAGCGGGGCAACAAAGTCGGTTATATTCTCCAGTTTCTGTTTATCGCTGTTATCGCTGATAAGTTCATCTGTTATACTGGAAAGGGTTTGTGTCCATTGCATTTGGTTTATCGCGCTGTATGTATTGGTGGTTACGGATGAAAAATTGAAGTAGGCGGATATCGTATTGACCAGTACGGGGGAAAAGGAAAGGAGAGCGATTATGGGAATCACGATTGCCAAAACGGATGTCAGGGCGATCCTTGTATTAATTTTTAGATTTTTCGTGCTTCTTTTTTTCATGTTTTTCATATATGATTCCAGACCTTTGTTTTCGGGACAATTGAGCATTTTTCAGACTGTTATTTATCTTATTTTACCACTAAAAGCAAAGAAAGACAACCGCCTTGTATAATCGGAAAAGGCATATTCCTGCCTAAAATATGAATATTATGCATAAATACTTTATTGTTAGAAATTTTTATGCTATAATTAATTTGATTACAGTCTTTGCATTAAAGGCAAAATAAGAATAAACTGATGTGAATAAACAGGGGAAGTGTGATTTATGAAGAAGAGAGCGTTGGCAGTTTTTATGGCGCTGTGCGTCGTTATTTCCTGCCTGTCGGGAACGATTTCAGCTTACGCAACCACAAGAACCATTCAGCTTGATGTCAGGGTCACCAATATGCTTGACGGTTCAGAGGATATGAACTGGTATATATATACGCCTGAAGTTTCCGGCACATATTCTTTTTTATCATATAATGTATATGCGTCAGAGGCGTATCTTTTTGTTAAAGAAAAGGACCCTGATACCGGCAAGAAGATATATACCCAGCTTGAATATTCAAATTTAAGTCCTGATTATAAGGAAAACGGACAATCCGGTATACTGCAGTTCTGCCTGACCTATTATCTTGAAGCAGGAGTTACATATTATTTTGCGGCAGGCTGGAGTCATGAGACCACGATTGACAAATCTACTTCTATGACCGTTATGCTGCGATGCGATGCATACGGCGAAAAGGTTATTGACAGCATTGATGTTTCCTGCCCTGCCACACTCAGCGCGTATATTGACGGCCAGTGGCAGAAAGATACCGACGGTGTGTCTTATTTTTATTATAATCTATCAAGGATAATGGCAAATATAACGATAACCATTCATTATAATGACGGCAGTACAAGCACGGTCATTGGAAAGGATGAGATTGACGGATACGACATATTGTTTACACATACGCAGTCGGTTAATCACTGGTACGCTCAGTCAACGCCTGAATATACTGCAAATACGCTGACAATAAAAATTGCCGACGCTTCAGTGGATTTTGATGTCCCGATTGAGATATCCTCCATGTACGCCGTAAAAGGAACGGTTGTTGACACTGACGGCAATCCGGTTGCAAACGCACGGATAGTGAACAGTAATTCCAATTCCACCCTTGCCACAACAGACGCAAACGGAAAGTATTACTTCGCGTCGCTGACAGGCAAATATAATATTACTGTAAGATGTGATAATGCAGTCAGCAGAAATGTTGAAATGATGGTTGGAACAGGTCAGAGCGGAAACAGTTTTGAGCCGATTCAAATTGTTACCTGCGATTATGTTGATGACGAAATCATCAACGCGAAGGATTACGCCTATATCGTCCGGAATCTCAGCGGCAGCGAGCTTGATGAGAAAAAAGAACAGTTCAGCAACTATATCAATTTCAGCCAAGACGATTATGAGCCTGTTACTCTGGTATCAAGCACACAGCAAATTTCTTGAATGTTATATAAACAAAAGGCACAGTGAAAACTGTGCCTCAGCGTGTAGAAAAAGCTGTAAATGGAGAAAAGTACGTACTTCCTACACGCTGGACAGACTTCGAGAAATCGAGGTGAAATTCGTTTTCTTGCGAGCGGGAGCTGTACGAGGGTACTGCCCCCGAGCAAAAAACGAAAAACGCCGAACAGCGGTAAGAATTCGATATCCTTACCGCTGTTTCTTGTTAGAATCCCTCTGTCAGAACGGGACGGCGAGGATGCCGTCCCCTACAAAAGAAAATGCTATACTGCATACATTTGTTTTGGCGTGGTTCAGCCGACTTTATCGACAGTCTGAGGCACAGTGAAAACTGTGCCTTTTGTTTATGTTTTTTATTTGTTTCTGTAAATGATTGCTTCTCTTTCAGGTCCGTTTGACACCATGGTGATTGGATAGCCTATTTCACGCTCAATAAATTCAACATAGTCCCGTGTTTCCTGCGGAAGCTCGTCATACTTTCTGATTCCGCGTATATCGCAGTGCCAGCCCTTCATCGTTTTGAGTACCGGTTTGCACTTCTTAAGTGTGGGAGTTGTTGGGAAATCCTTAATGATTTTGCCGTCGATTTCATAACCGGTGCATATCTTTATTTCTTCAAGATAGGAAAGACAATCAAGAGCGGTCATAACAACCTGAGTGGCTCCCTGACAGGCAACGCCGTAGCGGGTGGCAACGCAGTCGAACCAGCCCACACGTCTCGGTCTGCCGGTGGTGGCGCCGAATTCGCCCTTGTCGCCGCCGTGGATACGCAACTCCTGTGCCTCTTCCTCGTCAAGGATTTCCGATACGAATTCGCCGGCGCCTACCGCCGATGAATAAGCTTTGGTAACAACAACGATGTCCTCAATGCTGTGGGGAGGCAGTCCTGCGCCCACTGCGCCGTAACCGGCAAGGGTCGACGAGGATGTAACCATGGGATAAATACCGAAATCCGGGTCCTTGAGCGTACCCAGCTGACCTTCAAGTAGAATGTTTTTACCCTCCTTGAGCGCATTTGCAAGATACGTGTGTGTGTCGCATACATAGGGCGCAATCTTTTCCCTGTATTCAACGCAGGTTTTATAAAGCTCGTCTTCGTCAAGAAGCGGCTTTTTATAAACATATTTTAAGGTAAGATTTTTCAGCGTGCAGATATTTTTCAGCTTAGCTTTCAACGTTTCATCGTCAAAAAGCTCGTTGACCTGAATACCGATTTTTGCGTACTTATCGCTGAAGAAAGGCGCGATACCTGATTTTGTTGAGCCAAAAGCGTTTTTGCCGAGTCTTTCCTCCTCGTACTCGTCCAGCAGAATGTGATAGGGCATGAGAATCTGCGCCCTGTCGCTTACAAGCAGTTTCGGATTCAGTCCCGCTTTTTTTATATCCTCAAGCTCGTTGAAGAACTTGTTGATATCAAGGGCTACGCCGTTGCCGATAATACAGGTGGTGTGGTCATAGCAAACACCTGAGGGCATGAGATGGAACGCAAATCTGCCGTGCTCGTTGATGATCGTATGGCCGGCGTTCGCTCCGCCCTGAAAGCGGATAACAATGTCACTCTGTCCCGCAAACATATCGGTAATTTTACCCTTGCCTTCGTCACCCCAGTTTGCGCCTACGATTGCTCTTACCATTGTTTGATCTCCTATTAAAGAAAAAATTAAGAGCCTCAGCGGAGTAACCGCTGTTGCCCTTAACTAATTATATTATACGGTGCGATGATTGTCAATGCAATTATTTGCGCAATTTGCTTATATAATACACGTGAATTTTAGTTATAATATCAGTTGTAATGCTGTATGATTTGTGCTATCATATAAAGAAATAAGGTAAAATCAGAGGTAATAGATGAAGATTTACAACGTAATGCAATATGGCGCAAAGGGCGACGGTGTTACAAACGACGCTTTTGCGATCCAGCACGCGATTGACGACTGTGCCAAAAACGGAGGCGGTCAGGTTGTTCTGCCCGGCGGCAGAGTTTTTTATTCCGAGTCCATCAAGCTCAGGGCAAATGTAGATCTGCATATTCAAAAAGGCGCTACCTTAAAAGCAACCGGCAATATTGACGGATATATCCGCCCCAATAAACTGATAAATGACCCGAAAACAGCTTTGATCGGCAATCCTGTTACCGGCAAGCCCAGCTTTGTGTTTATTTACGGATATGAAGCCGATCACTGCACCATCAGCGGTGAGGGTACGATTGATGCAAACGGTCATGCCTTTGTTCAGCGCAAGGACCGGTATTATGTTACAGGGGATTTTTATCCGCGTCCTACGGTTATGTATATTGAAAAGAGCAATCATATTACTTTTAAGGATTTCACGGTAATTGACGCGCCGTTCTGGACATTGCATCCGGCGGGATGCGACGATGTACTTATTGACCGGATTAGAATATTAAACGATCTTGACGTCGCCAACAGCGATGGTATTGATCCTGACCACTGCTCAAATGTCAGGATCTTAGGCTGTCACGTTACCTGCGCCGATGACTGTATTTGTCTTAAAGCGTCAAAGGGAAATGAGGAATACGGTCCCTGTGAAAATATAATTATTGACGGCTGTACGCTCGTGTCTACCTCCGCCGCGATAAAGATTGGAACGGAGGGCGTAGGCAATTTCCGAAACGTAATTGTTTCCAACTGCGTTATAAGCAGGTCCAATAGAGGACTTTCCATACAGATTCGTGACGGCGGGAATGTTGAAAATGTTACCTATCAGAACATTATGATAGAAACACGCCGCTTCTGCCCGGACTGGTGGGGAACGGCTGAGCCTGTTGTGATCACCACCTTTAACCGGGATGAAAACACAAAAAGCGGTACGATAAAAAATATACGCTTCTTTAATGTCACCGCAAAGGGAGAAAACGGCGTCCTGATCCACGGAAACGCGGATAATATTATAGAGGATGTTACCTTTGAAAACTGCCGTATCGAGCTGACAAAAACCAGCAAGTGGCAGAGCGGCCTTTACGACCTGCGTCCGTGTCTTGACTGGGGCGTTGAGGAGTATGACAATTCGGCTTTCTTTATAAGATACGCAAAGAATATCAGAATTGAAAAAACAAAAACACGCTGGGGCAGGATCTGCGACAGCTACAAGCACGCGATAGACGCTGAGAATGTGGAAAATCTGGAGCTTGTGCGCTTCAGCGGACATGCGGTTGACCCAAGTGTTGAGGATTATAAATTCAATAATGTGCAATACAGCGAGGTGTAGTCATGATAGAGCTTAAAGGCTATAAGGTCAATAAACTGGAAATTGAAAACAGGGCGAAGCCAGGTACACAGCTGAAACTCCAGAACCAGCTAAAATACAACGTCAATTATATGGACGATAATAAGACCTGCGTAGGTATGCTGGAACTTAGGATCATGGATTCGGACCTCAGCCCGTTTGAAATAAAAATAGAAATGGTGGCTGAGTTTACCTACGGCGATGAGGACGCCAAGCCGGATATCCATACCGGCTCCTTTGACCAGCTGTTTCCGTTTGTCAGGCAGATCGTCAATACTGCCGCCTCATTTACCGGTATGCCCGGGTTGATGATTCCCATCATGAAGCTGAACAAGGATACGGTGCGTGTCAATAACAATCCAAAGGGGAATGATTCGTCACCGCTGAACTGATAAATGATGGATGAAACATTGTTCAGCAATAAATTCAATATTGTATCGTCATCGGAGGACCGTGTATCGCAATACACAAGGGGATGTTTGTCCCGGGTCGGATAAGATGTCGGGTGCGCCCGGTTATTG
>JAGHJI010000050.1 GCA_017886765.1 Eubacterium sp. | reverse complement strand
GCTTTCACGTATCCATGTCTTATGGAATGTCAGAGCATATCGTTTATTGATGAACCTCTTTATCATTATCGGAGTAACCCTGATTCCATGACGAAGGCATATGATAAAACGCTGCCGGATATTTTTCATCTTCCTTATGAAACGCTTGTAAATAAAAGCCGGCAGCTGCAAGTGGATCTTTCCAATCAGCTCGGTTATTACTTGTTATATTTAATTGCAATTGTTTTAAGAAATGAGGCAAACGGCAGAGCCGGCGGGGATAATCACCATAATTACGCAATAAAAAAGATTATCGAATATAAGCATTTACAATCAGGGCTAAAAGGGATTGAGACAACCCATTTGCCTTTTAATAAAAAATTATTGCTTTTGGCTTTGAAATTAAAATGTCAGCCATTGATTAGAATATATTTAAATTTACTTTAATGGGGGATAAAAATGCCGCAAAATAAAATATCTGTAATTGTACCTGTTTATAAAACAGAAAAGTATTTAGACAGGTGTATACAAAGTATCGTGAACCAAACATACGAGAATCTGGAAATTATACTTGTTGACGACGGGTCGCCTGACACTTGTCCGGAGATTTGTGATAAGTGGGGAAAAAAAGACAGTCGCATTAAAGTGATTCACAAAAAAAATGAAGGCGTATTGAAGGCGCGTTTAGATGGCG
Organism: Eubacterium sp.; assembly: GCA_017886765.1. Classification (GTDB taxonomy): domain Bacteria; phylum Bacillota; class Clostridia; order Oscillospirales; family Acutalibacteraceae; genus Eubacterium_R. The sequence goes on along the minus strand of JAGHJI010000050.1, from coordinate 21,137 downwards.
TCGGACAGGCTACCGGAAAATATGTCGGTTTTGTTGACAGCGACGACTGGATTGATGACGATATGTATGAATATCTGGTGAATCTTTGTGAAGAAAACCATGCACAGGTTGCCAGCACTGCGCTGAGAGTGGTAGATATATCGGAAAACAATATCAGTACGCATCAGGAAAATGAAAAAGTACATATCAATAATTATGAAAACATTTTTAAACGAATGAGCGCAGATGATCTCTGGTCAATGTGTCAGAAGATCTATCTTCGAAAATTATTCGATGCGCTTCCGAAAATTGATTATAGCATTTCGGTCAGCGAAGATATGATGGTTAATTGTTTGCTATATAAAAATGTGGATTGCCTCGTTGTCTCAAACCAAAAAAAATATAATTATTTCAGACATGCCGAGTCGGCTATTGCCGGTGTGCTGACCCGTAATATAGTGGAGGATTCAATTAAAGCGTATAACATCATTGACAAATCATTTGACAAGAATGATTCGGCGTATCCTTATCAAATGGCAAATAAAATTAAAAACGACTTTTTTCTAATCAATAGTATTATACGTAATAATAAATGTTTAGATAGATATGATTATTTGAGAAATGACATTTTAAAAAACAAAGACTATATATTTAAAAAAGGCAGCAAAGCCGTTTTCAGTAAAACACAGAAGATCGGTGTCATTTTGTTAATTATATGTCCGAAATTATATAATAAATCGATTTTAATACGAAGAGAGATCAGAGGTTACTAACGAATGGGAGTGAAAAGCGTTGAGTGAGTTACACGACAAGAAAATATCTGTGATTATTCCTGTATACAAAGTTGAGAATTATATTGACCGATGTATAGAAAGCATAGTAAATCAGACGCATAAGAATTTAGAAATCATTATTGTAGACGACGGTTCTCCGGACCGATGTCCCGAAATTTGTGACCGATGGGCAGAACGCGACAATAGAATCAAGGTGATCCATAAAAGAAACGAGGGGGTCGCTAAAGCCCGATTTGACGGTCTGGCCGCCGCAACAGGAGAATATATAGCTTTTGTTGACAGCGATGATTGGGCAGATGAAGATATGTATGAATATCTTTTAAAGATAATGGAAATGACTGGATCTCAAGTCTCCAGTGTCTCCGCCAAAATCATTGACGAATCGGATAGTACGGAAATATTAGATCCTTCTGCCAATGAAGAAAAAATTCAAGTTTATGACAATATTGAAACGATAAAGAATATGCATAAGGGTTTAATGTCTGTTACAAAAAAGCTATATAAAAAATCTTTATTTGAAAGCTTGCCGGAAATTGATTTCAGTATTAAATTTGCGGAAGATTCCATGTTAAACGGATTATTGTATAGGAATGTGGAATTCTTGGTCGTTTCTAATCTGAAAAAATATAATTATTTCAGGCACGGTGATTCAGCTATTTCCGGCGTATTGACAAGCAGGATCGTAGAAGATACCATTAAAGCCTTTAATATTTTGTTGAACAATGTTGATCAAAACAGCGAGGTTTATCAGTATTATATGGCAAATCAGATAATCAGCGATTTTTTTCTATTAAACAGTATTATACGTAATAATAAATGTTTGGATAGATATGATTATTTAAGAAACGACATTTTAAAAAACAAAGACTATATATTAAAAAAAGACAGTAATGTTGTTTTTAATTAAAGGCAGAAAATGGGTGTTGTTTTACTTGCAATCAGTCCCAAATTATACAACAAATGCATTTTGATAAGAAGAGAAATAAGGGGGTTTTGATTTATGCCGAATCATTTAGTCAGCGTTATAATACCGGTGTATAATGTGCAAGATTATTTGATCAGATGTGTTGAGAGTATTTTGAATCAGTCCTATAGGAATATAGAGATCATTCTTGTAGATGACGGATCTACGGACAACAGTCCCGTACTATGCGACGGATTGGCAAAAAGAGATAATAGAATTACCGTTTTACATCAAGCAAATGCCGGTGTTTCGGCGGCAAGAAATGCTGGGATAGACATTGCTGAAGGAGATTTTGTTGCTTTTGTCGATAGTGATGATTTCGCGCAGCCGGATATGCTCGAGACTATGATTTCTGGTTTCTCCGACGGGGTGGATATTGTGCGATGTGCATACAGAAAATATTTTGACGACAAAAGCACAGCTGATGTTACCGATGCTAGGGAAACGATTTTGGAGTCGCAGGATTATTTGAATATCATGTTTTCTGACGAGGCGCTTAATAGCAATTGCTGGTGTAAAATGTATAGGAAAAGTGTGATTGATGGCATACGATTTCCTATATCCTATAAGGTCGGAGAAGATAATTATTTTAATTATCAGGTAGTCAAAAACGCAAATAAAGTTCATGTTTGCAGTAAAATCGTGTATAATTATTATATCAATCAAGAGAGCGCCACCAATGGTGACGGCAGTACCGAGGGGTGGCTACAAAATATCAAACTGCATTCCGAAATTTTTGATACAGAACGTGAAAATAAAAAAATATGCGACACAATAGCCCTTGCCTTTTCTTCCTGGCTGCTTGCTTTTTATTTCGTCCTTATAAAAAATAATGACTTAAATACGGAGTATTTTCTTGAGGTCAATCGGATTATGAATAAGTATTTCAAAATACTTATCCATACCAATTTGCCTCAAAAAACGAAAATCAAACTGGTTTTTGCAAAATATTTTAGACCTGTATACATTCGTATGCTAAAATTTGTCTTGTCCACAAAATAGGTGTGATATGAAAAAGGTTACAGTAATTATTCCCGTATATAAAGCGGAAAAATACATCAAACGTTGCATAGAAAGCGTTACCGCTCAGACATATGAGAATCTGGAAATCATTCTTATTGATGATGACTCTCCGGATAACTGTCCGCAGATATGTGATGACTGGGCAAAAAAGGACAGCAGAATCAAAGTATTACACATTGAAAACAAGGGCGCGGCCAACGCGAGAAACCAAGGGCTGAAGATCGCAACCGGCGACTATATCGGTTTTGTGGATAGTGATGATTATATTGATAACGATATGTACGACTATCTTGTTTCTCTTTTGGAAAATAACGATGCGGATATTTCTGTATGTTCGTACCAGGTCAACGACGCAGACAGGGGAGACGAAAGCGTATCGGTTTTGGATCATTCCGATGCTTTACAATGGGTTGTTACCGGCGATTATATGTATGGGGTTTTATGGAATAAGCTATACAAACGTGATCTTGTTACGGATATTGAAATGCCGGATTTAAAATATTGTGAGGACCTTGTATTTAACTATTTTGCCTTTAAAAATGCAGCAAAAGTTGCTGTAGGAGGCTTGAAACCGTATCATTATTTCCAGAATACTGGCAGCAGCATCCACAAAAATTTCGGCATTTCAAATTATGACGCTATAACGGCAAGAAAGATGATACTAAACGACGTTGAACATCTTGAGATGGATCATACAGAGATTTCTAATAACGCACTTAGCAGCTTTATTTTGTCTTGCTATGTTTTTATCAGTCGGTCTATTAGAAATAATATTTGCAACGATTTGGCGAATCAGGCCAGAAATGAGATCATAAGGTATAAAAATAATGTTTTCAAACTTAAATCTTTTACTGTTAAAGATAAAATAAAAACAATATTGATATGTGTAAATTTTAATCTCTATAAACGCATTGCAAAATATGTAGGATGAATATTATGAATGACAACCAAAAAGCTCTTATTACAGTAATCATTCCTGTTTATAATGTGGAAAAATATCTTGATAACTGCATAAACAGTCTTGTAAATCAGACATATAAGAATCTTGAAATTATTCTTGTAGACGATGGTTCATCGGACAATAGCCCACAGATATGTGACAAATGGCAGCGGCAGGACAACAGGATCAAGGTGATACATAAGGAAAACGGCGGGGCGTCTTCTGCCAGAAATGCCGGTCTTGACGCGGCAACAGGCGACTATATCGGGTTTGTTGACAGTGATGATTATATAGACTTTGATATGTATGAGATCATGCTCAAACAAATCATGGACAATCACGCTGACGCAGCTTCCTGCGCAATCGTCCGGGAAAATCCAGACGGTTCCGTTGAGATATGGGGCTCGCCGCAGGCAAGGCTGCATATCCTTGACAACACATCGCTTTTGCAACAGGTAGGCGCGGCGGAAGGCATATTGCCCGTTCATACCGGAAATAAATTGTATTCAAAGAGGGTTTTAAGCCATATCAGATTTGATACAAGGTTTAAATATGCAGAGGATGTTCTTTTTAATTTTCAGGTTTCTAAAAACATAAAAACAATGGTGGTTCAAAATGTTGCCCGGTATCACTATGTGAGCAACGAAACATCTGTATCTCACCGGTCATTTGATAAACACCGCTTTGATGAGCATAAGGTCATGGATATTATTTTTGATATGACGAAAAAAAAACCTGAGATATATAAATACTGTGTAAAAGGTGATGTGTTAAAAAGTTTCAGAACCATCAAACAGATGATGTCTGCTGATAATGAAACAGATAAGTTTTGGACAATAAGAAACAGAATAATAAAAAACCGCAAAGAAATTTTTAAAAGTGATATCTATTCTAAGGAAACAAAACTAAAAACACTCTTATTATGGCTTATGCCACATGTATATATGGTAATCATTTCAAAATACGGACAGAATCATTAGGAGGAAAAATGAACCAGCCGCTGATCAGTGTTATAGTTCCTGTCTATAATGTTGAAGAATATCTTGACAGATGCGTTAAAAGCATTATAAGTCAGACTTACAAAAATCTTGAGATCATCCTTGTTGATGACGGCTCGCCGGATCATTGTCCGCAGATGTGCGATAACTGGGAAAAAAAAGATAGTCGCATTAAAACTATACATAAAGAAAACGGCGGACTCTCCAGCGCGAGAAATGCCGGGATTAAAGCGATGCACGGTAAGTATGTTTGTTTTATTGACAGTGATGACTATATGGAAACAGAGGCTGTGTATACAATGTATGCTTTGCTCAACAGCGATAATTATGACATTTGTGTCTGCAATATGAATTATCTTTCAAAAAACGGCAGACTGATGTATAAAGGGCGCTGTAAAGACGCGAGCATATTCGGTAAGGATGTTATGAAGAGCTTTTTCGAGGCAAACGTATTTGATCCTTACTCAGCCTGTAATAAATTATATAAAGTTTCAATTATACGTGAAAATAACCTTTTTTTTGACGAAACTATTTTGTGGGGAGAAGATTTTCCTTTTAATTACCATTTTTTTAAACTTGTGAAAAAAGTGGTGTCCACAAATAACGGTCTTTATAATTATATTGAAAATAGGGACGGTTCTATAACCGATGGAATCTCCTGCGGCAAGGTCAACAGATGGAAAACAAACTACGGTTATTTTTTTAAAGAAGAAAAGAAAAATTCGGAATATAGAGCCATAATATCAAAAAAATTTGCCCAGGAACTTACGAACTGCTGCAAGGAATTGCTTTACAGCAATAACAGCGAATTAATCGATTCCTCTTATCCCGAAATGGTACTTGAAATAAAAAAGAATTTTTTTGAATTCATAACGCATAAGGAAATTGAGCCTAAGACAAAACTTTTTATACTTTGCGTCAGAATATGTCCCCGATTCCTTCAAAAATTATTTTATTTAAAATTAAAAAAAAAGACATGACAGCCCTTTTTATTTGATACAACTGGAAAGGTAAATTTAATGAAAGTACGTTTTTATGGCTATTTTGCCAAAAATTTAGGCGATGATTTATTCTTTAAAATAGCGCTTGAAAAATATCCTGATGTGGATTTTTATTTGGATACTAATTATGGGTATTTTCCCGAGTTTATGTTTTCGTATACCAATCTGCATTATCTTCCTACTACAAGGTTTTTTAACAGTCTGGTTTTTTTGCCTTTTAATATCAATAATTATCAGATATTTTGTATTGCTAATTTTATTGCAAAAGGCATGACAAAGTGTTTTAGAAGGGATTTTCACTGCCGTTTTGACGCGTATTTGGAACTTGTCGGTTCCAGATTTATGGTTTTTACCACTAAAAAAGATGAGAATACGGTTTCAATCGATTTGAACAATTCTGTTGTTGAAAATAAGCAATATAAACTCTCTGAAAATAAAACGCCGAAATTTTTATTAGGAACAAATGTCGGCCCGTTATATAGTGAGAGCTATCTTGAAAAATATAAAAATACTTTCTGTGAATATGATGACGTTTGTTTCAGAGATAAGGCCTCGTATAACCTGTATTCGTTTTTACCCAATGTGAGATATGCTCCGGATTTGGTCTTTAATCTTGATACCGATAAGTATTCCGTTAAAAAGGAGAAACAGATTATTATCAGTATTATCAATCTCTCCTTAAAAACGCAGTTTGATCATTATACGGATTTTTATTGTAAAAAAATAGCAGAAATTGCCTCTGAATATGCCGATTTGGGTTATACCGTTAAATTGACATCGTTTTGCAAAGTGGAAAAAGATGAGGTAACTATTAAGGAAATATTTAAATACATAGATAAATCATACAGAAAAAACGTGAAAAGATTGTTTTATAACGGAAAAAACATGGAACTGATTTTAAACGAAATTGCTGCAAGCGAGTATATAATTGCCGGCAGATTTCACGCCATGATTTTAGCCATGCTTTTCGGTAAGCCGTTTTTGCCGATTTGCTATAATGATAAAATGTATAATTATCTGAATGATATTCACTTTGATGGTGTTACATTAGGAGTCAGTAACATTGATTTTGATTTTGAAATTTTTGACAGAAACAGAAAAGAAAATAAAACGGTTGATATTACAGATCAGTTGAAATACGCTGCGAATCAATTTAAAAAATTTGACGAATATGTAAACCGATTTGAAAAAAGTGGCTGAGCTTTTAGTTGAAAATGAATGGAATCATTATTGATTGATTTGTAATTTTAGCGTGTCTGTATATCTTGAACAGATCAATTTTATCGGTATTTACGCAAAGTCTAAAAATCTGCAAAATTAGTTGAGGTTTTAAATTGAAAAAAGAATTGTCAAATAGTAAGCAAATGGCGATAAATATGTTTGCCAGTATGATAACGTATGTTGTATCCATGTTGGTAAGCTTTTTCCTTTCGCCGTATATTGTTGAGAATATCGGTGTTGAAGCCAACGGTTTCATAGGACTTGCGAACAATTTTATCAGTTATGCCTCATTGATTACGATTGCGCTGAACGCGTTGGCAAGTCGTTTCATCACCATTAATATTTATCGTAATAATTACGAAAATGCGAACAAATACTTTTCTTCCGTATTTTTCTCAAATGTATTCCTGTCTGCTGTTATGGCAGTTATCGCTGTTGTTATCATTGTTTATTTAAATGATTTTATCGATGTGCCGGCAAATCTTTTTTCAGACGTCAGACTTTTGTTTGCGCTGTTATTTGCCGACTGTATCATCGGAACTATTACGTCTGTATTCAGCGTTGCCACTTTTGCAAGGAATAAACTTTATCTCAATTCCATGCGAACAATAGAATCAAATATAATTAGAGTATTATGTATTGTTGCATTGTTTAGTTTATTTGAGCCTAAATTGTTTTTTATTGGAATTACATCTCTGATTCGCTGCATATACTGTCTCATTATAAACATCCATTATACGAAAAAACTATTGCCGCAAATAAAATTAAAACTCAGCAATTTTTCCTTTAAAATGGTTAAGGAATTGATTGCAGGCGGTATATGGTCGCTGATAAATCGTCTGGGTCAGATCTTGCTGGACGGTCTGGATCTATTGATAACAAATGTATTTATAAACGCTACGTCAATGGGCATCCTTTCGGTTTCCAAAACGATTCCCAGCGCGATAAACGGCATTGTTAGCTCTGTGGTAAGTATTTTTTCACCGAATTATACAATTCTTTACGCGCAGGGAAAAATGGACGAACTTCTTAAAAGTGTAAAACAGTCCATGAAAATTATGGGAGTTATAACCAATATACCTATAATTATACTGGCCGTTTGCGGCAAAGAGTTTTACAGACTTTGGCAGCCGACAGTTGATGCTGATATGCTTTACAGACTGTCTTTATTGGGATGTGCCTGCATAATTTTCAGCGGAGGAATCAATTGTATATATAATATTTTTACAGTTGTAAATAAACTCAGGGCAAATTCTATAGTCGTTATTATCGCCGGATTATTAAGTGCGTTGATTGTCTATATCCTGCTTAACACCACATCGCTTGGGGTATATGCTGTTGCGGGAGTAAGTACGACTATCAGTATTTTGAGGAATCTTGTGTTCACCGCGCCGTACGGTGCCAAATGTTTGGGGCTAAAATGGTATACTTTTTATCCCGATATAATAAAACCCGTGCTTTATGTTGTTATGACTTGCGCCTTTTGCTTTGTTACCGTATCTAATTTTAATGCGGACAGCTGGCTTTTACTTGTAGTAAAGGGATGTGTAACTGTTGTTTTGGCACTTCTCATAGGCTACTTTATCGTTTTAGGTAAAAACGAACGAAAAGCAATAAAAAATGTTATCACATCTAAATTAAAAAAAGACAGGTGATATTTTGAATAATAATCTTTTCTTATGTAATACCGTTTATCAGGTTTTAGTCGCTGTTTGGTTCAGATACAGCGAGTTTCATACTGATGGTGCAGATATCATAATATCTGATCATATGAACGGCTATGAGAACATTGCGAAGAATATAATGAAAACTAAGATATTTGATCATGTATATACGGTAAGATCATCAGATTATGTAAAATCTTTGACAAAATATAACAATAGAGCGCAGCGCGCTTTATATAAATTGTTTCCAGAAATAGAAATAAAAAATTATATAAAATTAAATAAAAAATATAATGCTTTGTTTATTGGAAACGTAGATAAATTTTCAGCTCTTTTATTTGCAGCCATGTCTAAAAAAGAAATGGTAAGCCTAAATGTGTTTGAGGATGGGGTATCAACTTATAGCAAGCTTTTTGAGAGCTTTTATTCGTCGAGACGTCCTCCGAAAAACAAACTTAAATTTTTTCTTTTATGTAAGCTCCGCTCAATTCAGTATATATATCCTAATGTCAAATGTTTTTATGTGTTTAAAAAAGCACTGATGCAGTGGAAACCTGACTGTGAGGTTAGGCAGCTCAAGCCCATTGTCTGTGATACGGAATTTAAAAAGATTATCAATAAAATTTTTGATTATAATAATTTAACAGATGATTATGATAAAAAGTACATCTTTTTTGAAGAATCATTTTATGCTGATTCCGGTTATATGGAAGATATGTCGCTGGTTGAGAAAATCGCCGCGATTGTAGGCAAGAAAAATATGATGATTAAAATTCATCCTCGTAATCCTGAAAACAGATTTGAAAAATCAGGGTATAAAACAAATCAAAATACAGCGGTGCCTTGGGAAGTAATTCTTCTCAATAATGATTTCAGCGATAAAGTTTTGATGACAATAGGTTCTGCAAGCATCATCACACCATATACTTTATTTAATAAAAAAATAAAAAGTTTGTCATTTATAAATTGCATAGATGAAAAGCCTGCTGTTTTGAACAGCCCTTTACAGGAATGCATTTTATATTTTTACAGGCAATATAATGATTGTATTGAAATTTGCAGCAATATAAACGATATTACTAAATATTAAGGAGATCTGTTATGAAGACGGCTTGTTTTATACCGATTAAGGAAAATTCCGAGAGGATTCGCGGTAAAAATTTAAGAGTGTTAAATGGTAAGGAGTTATATAAATATATAATAGAGCACGCGATGGAGAGCAACGTGTTTGACGATATTTTTGTTGATACAAACAGTCAGCCCATTAAGGATTTCTGTGAATCAAAGGGTGTAAAAGTAATTGAAAGAGTGGAAGAGCTTTCTAAGAATACCGCTAACGGAAACGATTTGTTAAATTATCACTACCAGCTTTTTCCGGATTATGATTATTATTTTCAGCTCTTTGCCACAGCGCCGTTTCTGCAGATAAAGAGCATTGTGGATTGCTATGATAAGCTTGTAAACAGTAACCAGTATGATTCTTGCTTTACAGCGTTTGAAAATCACGGGTTTTTCTGGTTAAACGGTAATCCAGTTAATTACAGACCAGGGATTTTGCCGCGCAGTCAGGATTTGGTTCCGTTGATAGAAGAAACTACGGGCTTGTACGGTATCAAGAAAGAGTCGCTGGCAAAATATCGCTGCAGAATAGGCGAGCATCCCTATGTAAAGATCGTAAATAAATTTGAGGCTGTTGATATAAATACCGAGGAAGATTTTAAACTGGCCGAATATATCGGGATAAATTATTGGGGAAATAATAAAAATTATGAATAATTACGTTTACGTATTAGCCCTGTTAAAAGTGCGCAAATTGAAATACTTCTCCTTTTGAGTTTATTTAAACTTATGCCTTAATTATAATTTGACGGAAAGCTTGTAATAATATTTACATATATTGCTTTTTGTGTTAATATATTCACGTAGATAAATATATTCGGAGGGTTAGTATGAATATTTGGCATAGTATTTCACCGAAAAGGATAAAGAAAAACAGGTTTTATGCTGTGATTGAAATTTCAAAGGGCGGTAAGAACAAGTATGAGCTTGATAAGGAGACCGGTATGCTCAAGCTGGACAGAGTCCTTTTTACCTCTACCCATTATCCTGCCAATTACGGCTTTATTCCCCGTACGTACGCAAGCGATAATGATCCCCTTGATGTTCTTGTCCTGTGCAGCGAGAAGATCCAGCCGATGACGATTGTGGAATGTTTCCCGATCGGTGTTCTGATCATGGAAGACAACGGAAGGAAGGATGAGAAGGTTATTGCTGTTCCGGTAAATGACCCAAATTATAACTGCTACCGCGATATTGATCAGCTCCCTAAGCACAGATTTGATGAAATCAAGCATTTCTTTGAAGTGTATAAAATGCTTGAGAATGATAAAAATACCCAGGTTACGGAATTTATGCCAAAGGAAGTAGCTGAAGAAATTATCCAAAATTGTATAGATAACTATATTGAAAATTTCCAGATGTAAGATCCGCTTGTGAGAATATAGAGGATATATTAATGCGGCGAAGTACGTTTATAGATATTGCAAAGGGTATAGGAATTATCCTTGTCGTAATCGGTCATTTGGATACAAACGGGCAAATAAGCAGGGAAGTCATATATTCATTCCATATGCCGTTATTTTTTGTGCTGTCAGGAATTTTTGCCAATACCAATATGGATTTTAAACTGTATTTAAAAAAATCACTGAAAACGCTTTATTTGCCCTATTTTATTTTTATTGCAGCGGATACTATACTTTTTACAGGAATCAGACTGATAACGCATCAAAGTGTATTTGATTTTATCCGGTCAAACACAATGGCGCTTATCGGTTTTGATTTTATGGCAAAAAACAGACCGTTATGGTTTTTGCTTGCATTGTTTATCATACGAATGGTTTATTATTTTATTAACAAAAACCGCATTGTCAAATATCTTTCAGGTTTTTTGTGCGTTTGTTTTGTTTTCCTATGCTCAGGTGATATAGTCGCCCCTTTAAGTAATTGTGTGTTTTTTATGGCGATACCGGGGCTGGCATTTTACATTCTCGGTAATATCCTCGGAGAACATATTCTGAATATGGAAAAGATATTTAATAAAAGTATCAGAAATCCGTTAGAGTCATATTCTGTATCCGTGTTATGCGTGATCGGACTTTTTGTTTTGCTTCTTTTTTCTGCTCACGCTAACGGAAATATTGATATGACATATTACCGATACGGCAATGCCGCGCTTTATTTAATAAACGCAGTAATAGGAGGTTTTATGGTTTTATTGCTGGCATTGCTTTTATCAAAAATCAGGGGAATTTCAAAACTGCTTGCTTTCTACGGACAAAATTCTATTATAGTATTGATCTGTCATTATTATATTTGCAGAATTGTATTACCTGACGTTATGGGGTTTTTAAGCTTGTCAGACTATCTTTATCATCCCGTCACACAATTGGTGGTTCTGCTTGCTGTGATGATCATTATGATTCCAGTCATAATAATTGTAAATAAATATTTTTATTTTATGTTCGGGAAGAAAAAGCAAAAGTAAATACGAATATTTAAATAGATGTCTTAATATATTTACAAATTATTTTATTTGGTATATAATATGCCACACTAACAATATTTGAGGTGTAAAATGGAAAAAGTGATGGACGAGGCAGATATCAGTGTTATTGTGCCGATATATAATGTTGAAGAATATCTTGAGGAATGTCTTAACTCAATATTAAATCAGACCAAGAAGAATATTGAGGTTATTATGGTTGACGACGGCTCAACCGACGGCAGCGGAGATATTGCTAAAAAATTTTCAGAGGAACACCCTAATTTCCGTTATTTTCTGAAAGAGAACGGGGGCTTGGGCTGCGCCAGAAATTTCGGCGTTAAAAAAGCCCGCGGAAAGTACATTATGTTTATGGACTCTGACGATATCATTTCACCGGATCTGTATGAAAAGATGTTTGTTTCCGCTCAGAAAAACAACAGCGATGTTGCCATATGCAATGTCTCCAGATTTAACTCAAAGAGAACATGGATAGCGAATCTTCACAAGAGAGTGTTCAGCAATATTGATCTGAATACCCATATAACGAAAAATCCCAATCTGATTTATGATACGATTTCCTGCAATAAGCTGATATTGCGCTCTTTCTGGGAGAAAAATCACTTTACTTTTCCCGAAAATATTCTGTATGAGGATATCCCGGTTATCATCCCGTTGCACTTTAAAGCCAATAATGTATCTGTAGTGGAAAGCGCTTATTATTTTTGGAGACTTCGTGACGGCGCCAGAAAATCCATTACCCAGCATGCTGACAGTCTGCGTAATATTGAGGACAGAATCAGCGTTATGAAAATGGTGGACAAGTTTTTTGCCGACAATAAGATCGGTGAGGAGTATTGTCTGTTAAAGCAGAAAAAGGCGCTGGAAATTGACCTGATGATCTTTGTCAATAATTGCGTTAATATGCCGGAAGAGCTTACACTGAAGATGTTTGAGCTGATAAACGCTTATATTGACGATGAAATAGAAGATTCTGTTTTTTCTGTTCTTCCGCTTCTTACACAGCAAAAATATGAGTATGTAAAAAATTACGACGTTAAAAAGCTTACTGAGCTGATTCATTATGAAAATAAAGATTATTATAATGCAAGAATAGATGAAAAGGACAGCAGATTCATTGCCAAACTGCCTGATGACCTGTTTACGATTGAAAGCCGTGACGCCACGAACGAACTCATTCAGTATGAGCCCAAAAGAAATGTTACGGATATTCTGGTAAAAAATGACGGTCTGGAGATATCGGCTTATATATATAAAAGCAGGATCAATATAACAGACCCTTCTCAGCAGGAGATCACGGCGTATCTTGAAAATGAGTTTACCGGTCATCTGACGCCTGTTGAGGTTATACCTTTTAAAAATGAGAAAATAACGCAGATAAACGGCTCGACTTTTGATTCCCTTACTGAGACTGCCGCCGATTATAACTATGACGGTACGGCTTTCAAAATCATGCTGGACCTCAATCATATCGAAATCAACAGTCAAAACGAGGGGTATAACAGGATACTTATATGCTATAAAAACCGTTTGACAGAGGGAAAGCTGAGACTTTCAAGCGTATATAAAGTTACACCGAACAGCGCGTCCGTTTCAGGTAACAGACATATTAAGATTGAATATGACCCTGTAAACGAACTGCGGATTTATATAAAAAATGAGAATAATTTTGTAAAGCGTTTTGATACGGGCAATTCCGCCGTAACCGTCTTGCTGGAAAATCAAGCGAAAAGTGTATGGGCGCAGAATGAAGAAGGAGATAAATTCCTGTTTGATACGGTTGATAATAAAACCTTTAGCTGTTCATCAGAATGTTTTATAAACAATTCCGCTTATGCGATGTATATATCAGATTTTGACGATAATACGGGCAGCCTGCTTTACAGAGAGAAAAAGATTTTCATAGAAAACGAAAATATTCCCGCTGTTGTATTTATGACAAATAAAAATCATGAAGTCCGCTTTATTGTTAAGAACAGTGTAACTTCTCTCAGCAGCATGGTGAAAAACGGCGATATCATCAAATTTAAAACCTCCGCCGTCAGTGAAAATCCCGAATTTTTAAGCGCGAAAACCGCAGTCTTATATGCAGATGATGAAATTTCGGGAGAAAGAGTTATCTTTGCTAAATCAAAATGTTCGGTTAAATCCGGCAGCGTAATATGTAATTTTTCAGTTGATTTCAGCAAGGAAAGCGTTATAAAAAATCTGTACACGAGCATGCGTGACATGCTGGTGACCTATGAGAATGAAAACGGTAAAATCGAAAATCATGATATTTACAGCACAAGATTTTACAAGCTTTCGGTAAAATTTAATACTTTGGAACTCAGCTGCTACAGGGCGATTAACGGAAATATCCGCCTTAAAAGCACACAGCTTTGGAGGGAAGAGGAAAACACCGCCAATAAGAGAAAGGCCCTGATCGCCGAGCATTATCCCAAATACAGGACGGAAAAGATCAACCCCATGTTGATTGTGTTTGAGTCTATGTGGGGGGCGAAATACAGCTGTAACCCCCAGCATCTCTATGAGTATATTGACAAGAATTATCCGGAATATGAATGTGTATGGGCGCTTAATGACGCGAGAATGCCTATCAACGGCAGGGGCAGAAGGGTGAGACGAGGTTCTCTTGAATATTATCATTGCCTTGCTACCGCGAAATATCTGGTCAATAACGTAAATTTCCCCAACGAATATGTTAAGCGTGACGGACAGATCGAGATCCAGACCATGCACGGTACTCCGCTGAAAACTTTGGGGCTTGACGTAACAAGCGATTTCCGCAATGAAACCAACAGGAAAATTTATATTGAAAAAAATTCACGTTGGGATTATTTGATCGTTCAGGGCGAATTTATGAAGAGCAAAGCCTATGACTGTTACGCCTTTGAAAAGGAAATTTTGCAAACCGGATATCCAAGAACAGATATTCTTTTTAACGCTGATCAGAATCAGATATTGAATATCAAAAAGACCTTAGGGCTGCCGCTTGATAAAAAAATCATTTTGTATACGCCCACATGGCGTACCAAAGGCGCTTTTGATATGCAGCTTGATCTGGAGAAAATGAAAAGAAAACTGAGCGATGAATATATCGTTCTTGTCAGACTGCATCATTTGTGTGCTCCAAATGACGGTATTGAGGCGGATAATGAATTTGTTTTCGACCTCCATTCCTACAGAAGTGTTGAGGATCTTTATTTAATATCCGATATCCTGATTACCGATTATTCGTCAGTCATGTTTGACTACGCGCTGCTGAATAAGCCGATGCTGTTTTTCACCTATGATCTGGAGGATTACCGCGACAATCTCAGGGGACTTTATGTGGATATTGAAAGCGAGGCCCCCGGTCCGCTGGTATTCAATACGGACGAGGTCATAAACGCTATTGTCAATATGGATGATGAAATGGAAAAAAGCAGTGAAAAGATCTCTGCTTTTAAAGAAAAATACCTGAC
This sequence comes from Eubacterium sp., assembly GCA_017886765.1. GTDB lineage: Bacteria > Bacillota > Clostridia > Oscillospirales > Acutalibacteraceae > Eubacterium_R. The sequence continues at coordinate 5,524 of JAGHJI010000050.1, read as the reverse complement.
CTATGAAAACGGTGAGTCGTGTAAAAAAGTGGTGGATAGAGTTTTAAATCCAAACAGAACAGTCCACAATTTTGTAAAACTCAAGCGTAAAGTCAGAAGGTATATAAAAAAGATCGGTATCTGATATAAAGCCATTCCGGAGCATTCTCCGGAATGGCATTTATTCATTATAATTAAAGCGTATAGCATTCATAAAATGCTATACGCTTTAATGCGGTTATATCGTCTTACATTTTTTAGATTTGTCAAGCGCTTATTTCGCTTTTTTCCAGGTGTTCGGACTGAATAAAAGCAGAATGGGGAAGAGTTCAAGACGAATGACCTTGAAGCCGCCGCCTGTTGAACCGGCGGAGCAGCCGATACACATCAGCACAACGAGTATTACTTTTGAAAAGGTGGGCCACTGATTAAAGTCCGCGGTGCTGAAACCGGTGGAGCTCATTACGGAGTTGACGCTGAAAAAGGAGTCCCTGACAGCAGTGGATACATTGTCGTACATTGAATATATATTAAGCGTTATCAGTATAACGGCGGTGAGATTTATTATGATATAGCCTCTGAGTTCCTCATCTCTGAATACGTCTTTTATCCTTTTGGTCAGCACGAAAAAATAGAGGTTAAAGTTTACGCCGAACAGGAACATGAATATCGCAATTACCCATTCCGTAAACGGACTGTTATAGCCTAAAATAGAGTTGTTAAGCACGGAAAATCCGCCGGTTCCGGCTGTGGAAAACGCATTAACAACACAGTCAAAAAATCGGATATTATCTCCCGTTATCCTGCTTCCGAAGTATAAAACAGCGATTTCTATAATGGTCATTGAAAAATAAATGACATATAAAATCCTGGCGTTGTCTGATATTTTGGAAACGACTTTGTTTGCTGACGGTCCCGGCGCCTCAGTTTTCATAATCAGCATTGTGTTTCCCTTGGATTTCGGTACCACTGCGATCATAAACAGGAGTATTCCCATGCCGCCGATCCAGTGTGTAAAACTGCGCCAGAACAAAATGGATTTGGGAAGCGAATGGATCTACGTCAGAATGGTGGAGCCTGTTGTTGTGAAACCGGAAACGCTTTCAAAAATAGCTGGGGATACAGCCGCTTATCACGAAAGGAAGGGCGCCGAGAAGGGACATTGCTATCCAAGCTATACTGCAGACAACAAAGCCCTCCTTAGCATATATATTAAAATCCTTAGGTTTTTTAAGCGTAAATACAATGCCGATGAAAAGCAGAATAACGATAGGAAGGATATATGAAATATAGCTTGCTTCCGGAAAGCCGTTTAACCGGTAATAAACTGCAATGATCAGCGGCAGCAGCATCAAAGCTCCGAGTATTATGAAGATTTTTCCTAATATATATAGTACCGCTTAGTAATTCATAATTTTCTCTTTATTTACTACTCCTACTGAAGAATATCATTGAGATTTCTTATCTTTCTGTCCTTTGATACCACGATAACCAGGTCGTTAGCCTGTATAAAATCATTTCCGCTGGGGAAAATGATTTCATTGTTCCTGTTAATCGCGGCAATCAGCGCATTCTTTTTTATCTTTATCTTTGACAGGGGTGTGTTAAGAAATGTCACATATTCACCTGCCAAAAATTCTGTCGCTTCAACCTTTCCGTCAACCAGTTTATAAAGCGTTTTCATATAGGAAGAACTGATGTTTTCCTTGGCTCTTATGTATTGTGTGATGGCGGATACGGAAAGCTCGCTCACATTTATCTGTGAGTCCAGTCCCAGATCGTCAAGCAATCTGTTGAGATGCTTGTTATTTATTTTTGTCACGGTCTTTGGTACACCGATTTTCTGAGCGTAAACGGACAGCAGAAAATTAATTTCATCTGAATCCGTAAGAGCAACTACGGCGTCCATGTTTCCGAATCCTTCTTCCATCAGAAAATCATGGTCGTTGGCGTCACCGTGGATAATTGTGGCGCCGGGTACCATATCAAACACGGCTTCGCATTTTTCTCTGTCCTTATCAATAACGATAACATTTTTACCAAGGCTGACCAGCATATCGGTAAGATAGATGCCGACCCTTGAGCAGCCGATAACCATAATATTCTTTATTGTTTTCTTTTTGGAATTAATGAGCGCCTGTCCGATACCCGCAAGCTCCCTGTGCGCGCCGGTAATATAAATTCTGTCCCCGGCTTGAAGTACAAAATCACCGTTTGGTATATAGATCTCGTCCTCTCTTTCAACGGCGCAGATAACCATATTGTTGGTCAGTTTGGATGAAATGCTGCGGATGTTGCCCGAACCCAGGAAGGAATCGGCGGTGATTTTATATTCCGCCATATCTATATTTCCGTTGGCGAAGGTTTCGATGTTATTTGCTTCGGGGAACTGGACTATCCTTCCTATTTCAAGGGCAGCGTTAAAATCCGGGTTGATCATCAGGGACACACCCAGCTCATTTCTCATAAATTCAAACTGCGCGTTATATCCAGGATTTCTCACTCTGGCAATCGTATATCTCGCTCCCAGCTTTTTTGCCATGAGGCACACGAGGATATTGTTTTCATCTGACAGCGTGGTGGAGATGACCACATCAGCCACGGGCACTTGCGCCTGCTTCAGTACGTCGATATGCGTTCCGCTGCCGGCTATGCCCTGAATGTCAAATTTATCCACCAATGCTTCGATTTTATCCGCGTTATAATCAATAACGGTAACATTGTGGTCCTCGTTTGAAAGACTTTTTGCAAGTCCCGCGCCCAGTTTTCCGGCGCCGATAATAACTATATCCATTTTCTCCTCCACAAATACGGATCGTTAAAACTTAATATCTATTATACCTAATTCCTGTTTTTATCAATATCTTTATTTAATTTTATATTGACAAATAGTATGCGCTGCTGTATGATTTGTTCAGCAGTATAACTGCTTTTGTACCTTGACAATTTCATGCGTGATAATACGGCATAATTTTCTTCATAGCGCCATGCGCCTGCATATGCAGGACGACGAGGAAAAGAGTTATCGAAGTTTTCGGCGGATGCTCTTTCGTACCTCCTCCGGTGCGATATGAAAAGGCAAAAGCATCCGGTAACGGATGTCACAAAAACTTTTCAGCGGAGGAATTATTTTAAACTTAAAGTCATATGATAATTATACTAAAGGTTGGTTAGCGTAAGACAAATCTATACTGAAATGGAGAAAAATTATGTGTGGAATTATCGGATATACAGGTTACAGTGAGGCAAGAGGCATTTTACTTAAAGGTCTTAAATCCCTTGAATACCGGGGATATGACAGCGCGGGAATTTCAGTCTATCATCCCGATTTTAAGGAGTGCCTTACGACCAAGTGCAAGGGCAGAGTGGAGGACCTGGAAAAGAAAACGTCTGATATCAAAGGAAATACGGGTATAGGACATACCAGATGGGCGACCCACGGCGGCGTTAGCGACGCCAACTCCCATCCCCATAAATTCGGAAATGTTACGGTTGTCCATAACGGAATTATTGAGAATTACGAAACGATTAAAAATACCCTGAATATTGCCGATAAGCTTAAGTCAGAAACGGACAGCGAGATAGCGGCGGCTTTGATAGACAGATGTTTTACAGGAGATCCCGAAGAAGCTATAATAAGCGCGGTTAAAAAGCTGTCGGGCACTTATGCCCTGGCGGTTATGTTTGACAGCATCCCGGATACCATTTTTGCTGTAAGAAATGTCAGCCCCATCGTATGCTGTAAAAATGACGACGGTGCGTATATCGCGTCTGATATTATGGCAATAGGCGGTTACAGTGAGGATTATTTTGTTCTTCCGGAATTTTCCGTTGCGAAGATTACTAAGGACGGCTTTGAGATCAAAGATTTCAGAGGCGGCAAAATGGATGTTGAAATGCTGAAACTGGACTGGGATATTAAAAACAGCGGAAAAGGCGGCTATCCTTTCTATATGGAAAAGGAAATCATGGAACAGCCGCAGGTCATTGAAAAAACCGTTTCATCAAGGGTCAGCGCCGGTATGCCGGACTTTTCCAACGATAATGTGGACGACGGTATTTTTGAGAAATGCACAGCTGTTTCGGTGATTGCCTGCGGTACGGCTATGCACGCGGGACTGATCGGCAAACAGCTTATAGAGAGTATTTGCTCGGTTCCCGTATCCGTCCATATGGCCAGCGAATTTATGTATTCCAATCCCATTATTACGGATGACACTCTTGTTATCTGCGTGTCCCAGAGCGGTGAGACCATTGATACGCTGGAAGCGCTGAAATACGCAAAAAGCAAGGGTGCGGATACGCTGTCAATCGTCAATGTGCGGGGCTCGTCCATTGCCCGTGAAAGTGATCATGTCATTTATACGGACGCCGGTCCGGAGATCGCGGTCGCTTCCACAAAGGCGTATACAACGCAGGTTGCGGTGTTTTATCTGATTACTGCGAAAATGGCTTATCTTAAGGGTAAACTAAACCAGGAGGGTGTAGCTGATTTTATACAGGAGCTGAAAAAAGTACCGGCGGCAGTACAGTCGGTACTTGACCGCAGAAATGAGATTCACCATCTTTCAGGTTCCATGCTTACGGCGGAGCATGCTTTTATGATAGGCAGGGGACTGGATTATCCGGCGCTTCTGGAAGCGTCCCTTAAGCTGAAAGAGATTTCCTATATTCATTCGGAGGCTTTTGCGTCCGGCGAGCTGAAGCACGGCACCATTGCACTGATTACCGGCGGCACGCCCGTCATCGCTCTTGTGACACAGCAGTATTTGGTTTCAAAACAGATGTCAAATATCAGGGAAGTGCAGTCAAGGGGAGCTGATGTGATTACCTTTGTACGCAGGTCTCTAAAAACAGAGAAGTTTGGAAACTGTTTTGTTCTGCCTGAGCTTGAGGATGAATTTATGCTGATTCCGGCGGTTGTGTCCTTGCAGCTTCTGGCATATTACGTTTCCTCCGACAAGGGGCTTGACGTAGATAAGCCGAGAAATCTGGCAAAGGTAGTAACGGTGGAATAAATAAAAAAGGAAAATTATGCCTTCACGCAGAATTGTCAGGAAAAAACGCTCTGAGAAAAACTCAGAGCGTTTTTTATATTATGGATTTGTGCAATTATCTTTTTGTAATTCTTCTGACGACTTCGTTGGCTTCGCTGTATATCTTTTCAATATCCAGTGTGGGAAAGTCTCCGTTTTCATAAAGTATTTTGCCGTTTACCATTGTGAGTTTAACACAGTCCTTTGAACCGCTGTAAACAAGATTTTTTGTTATATTCTGTATCGGCTGCATGGACGGCCTTTTTAAGTCAATGACGATCAGATCCGCTTTTTTTCCGGTATCTATACAGTCGCAGTCGTCCAGTCCCATACATTTTGCGCCGCCTGTTGTCGCCATCTCAAGCACCTTTTCGGCGGGGGTTGAGGCGGCGTCTTTGTTCTTTATCTTCTGCAATACGCAGGTCAGGTACATTTCACGGAACATATCCAGCGCATTGTTGGAACTGGGTCCGTCGGTGCCAAGGGCGAGTTTTATATCCTTCTGCATC
>JAGHJI010000049.1 GCA_017886765.1 Eubacterium sp. | reverse complement strand
TAACGTACAAGGGAAATTACAGCGGAAGCCAGACGTTGTACTTCAATATCATACCGAGAGGAATAACGAATATAAAATCAGTGTCAGCCAGGTCAAAGGGCTTTACGGTACAGTGGCCGACGCAGACGACCCAGACGACAGGGTATCAGATACAGTACAGTACGTCGAGCAGTTTCAGTAACGCAAAGACGATAACCATGCCGAAGTCCACTTATTACGCAAAGAAGGTAACGGGACTGACGGCAAATAAGAGATACTATGTAAGGATAAGAACATACAAGACAACCAAGTTCAACGGAAAGAATTATAACGTATATTCTTTCTGGTGCGCCACAAAGAGCGTGGTTACGGGGAAATAATAAAAAGTGTGCAAGTTTTTTGAGCTTGCACACTTTTTTATAGAAAATATTTATTTTCTGTTTCAATAACCTTTTACCCGGTGTTCACATGAATCGGCAAGCTCAAAAGCAGAACAGTCAAAGTAATGGGTGAAAACGGCACGGTGGATTTTCATATCATAAATCGTGCTGTTTTTTTATGAAAAATGCACGAACGGAATTTGAATGATAGCAGAATTTCTAATAAAATAAGCGGAATATATAAACTTATGCTTGAAAAAATATTTTATTATTATTGTATAATTTTTATGAATATGATATTTTTGTATATGTAATGGGATTGTATTAAAAACAAGAGTACATAAGGAGTTTAATATGCTGAAAAATATACCGGAGCTCATTTCACCTGAATTGCTGAAAGTACTTTGCGAAATGGGACACGGGGATGAGATTGTGATAGGGGACGGTAATTTCCCCGCCGCGTCAAACGCAAGAAATCTTATAAGAGCGGACGGAATCGGCGCGGCGGAGATGCTGGACGCCATTCTGCAGCTTTTTCCCCTTGACCAATATGACGACAACAATTTTGTCCTGATGCAAAAGTGCGACGGGGACGATACGGATACTTCCGTTTGGGAAGAATATAAAAGGATTCTCAATAAATATGAGCCCGGCGCAGAGGTTTCGTTTGAAGAACGTTTTGCTTATTATGAGAGAGCAAGACATGCTTATGCGGTCATAGCGACCGGAGAAAAAAGGCAATACGCAAATATCATACTGAAAAAAGGGTGCGTGTTGTAAACGCTGTTAATTACGGGGGTAAAATGGAATGAATAATATAATTTGGTATAAAAAACCGGCAAGGAACTGGCGGGAGGCTTTGCCGCTGGGCAACGGTTTTACAGGAATTATGGTTTACGGTTCTCTGAAAAAAGAACACTTTTGCTTTAACGACGGAACATTATGGTCGGGCTACCCGAAAAACTACAATTCTGAAGAAAGCTTAAATTATCTGGAAAAGGTGCGTCAGCTTATTTTTGATGGCAGAAACAGCGAGGCCGACGCTTTGTGTGAGGAAAAAATGACCGGCTTTTACAGTGAAGCGTTTATGCCTCTGGGCGATGTTTTTCTGAGCTTTCATCATGTTGAGCAAAACGGTTATTCCAGAATGCTGAATTTGGAGACAGGCGTACATACCGTTAAAGCCGACGGTTGCATTGCGGAAGCGTTCAGTTCAAATCCCGATAAAATATCCGCTTATAAAATAAAGAGCGAGAAGCCCTTTTCAGTTAAAATAAAGGCGAAAAGCAAACTTCGTCACAGTATAAAAACAGATGCCTCCTCCCTGTCGCTTTTGGGCAACGCGCCTGATTATGCCGCGCCGAACTACCTTCGCGGTGAGCTCTACCCGATAAGGTATAATGAGAAAAAGGGTATGGCGTTTTGCCTGAGCGTACAGGTGCAGACAAACGGCGCTGTGAAAACCGGTCAAAACTGCATTGCCGTTAAAAACGCTACGGAGCTGACTTTGTATTTTGTGACAGCCACGGGCTTTAACGGATTTGACAAAATGCCGTGTACGGATACGTCTGCGGTAATGAAAAAATGTAAACAGGCTTTGCGCGTCGCGAAAGACTTTGAAAAGCTGAAATCCCGTCACATCGCGGATTTTTCATCCCTTTATAACCGGCAAAGCATTTCTTTTGAAAACGAAAGCAGTCTGCCCACCGACGAGATCATTAAAAACGTCAAGAACGGCGGTGATGAAAGAGCCCTCTGCGGTTTGCTGTATAACTACGGCAAATACATGATCATTTCCGGCAGCAGGAAAAACGGTCAGCCGCTTAATCTGCAGGGGATATGGAATGATTCCGTAAGACCTCCTTGGAGCAGTAATTACACAGTGAATATAAATACACAGATGAATTACTGGGGCGCTTCCCGTTCGGGATTGTCGGAATGTATCGAACCGCTTGTGCAGATGGTCTATGGATCCGTTCAAAACGGCAGAGAAACCGCAAAAGTCAATTACGGCTGCCGCGGATTTGCCTGTAACCACAATGTGGATATCTGGCGGAAAACTTCTCCGGTGAAGGGCTCGGCAAGTTATATGTTCGCTCCTCTTTGCGGCGTGTGGCTGGCAAATGAGATATTTGCCCACTATAAAAACGGCTTTCTCGGTGAATATAAAGATAAAATAAAGGAGATCGTTACGGAAGCCGCAAGATTTGCGAATGATTTTTTGGTTGAGCATGACGGTTATTATGTAATCTGTCCCTCTGTATCGCCGGAAAATTCTTTTACAAATAACGGAAAAAGCTACAAGTTGGATTATGCCTCGGCTTTTGATATGGCCCTTGTAAAACAGGCTTTTAAAAACGCGGTTTTGATTTCGGACGATAAGGAATTAAAGACGGACATAGAGACAAAAATTCCGAAACTGTATCCTTTTAAAGAAGGGAAAACCGGTATCTGTGAATGGCACAAGTATTATGATGTTCCGGAAAAAGGACACCGACACTTCTCTCCGCTTTACGCTTTTTATCCCGGTGAGATCATAGGGTATAATACCGATCCGGAGCAGACGGAATGGGTCAGAAAGCTTTTCCGTTACCGTCTTGACCATTCCGGTCAGCATATAGGCTGGTCTGCCGCCTGGGCGATTTGTCTTTCTGCCAGGCTGCGTGACAGGAAAACCGCGCGGAAGGTGATACGTGACTTGTTGTGCCACGCTGTATTTTCCAACCTTTTCTGTGTTCATCCTCCGTATTATTTCCAGATCGACGGTAACCTCGGCTTTATTGCGGGAATCAATGAAATGCTTGTTACGGATGAAAACGGTATGATTGAATTACTGCCGGCTCTGCCGGAGTTGTATGGCAGTGAGGGTGAAGTGAGGGAAATGGTAGTAAACGGCGCCAAGATCAGTTTCAAATGGAAAAACGGACTGGTAACCGAGCTCAGCAGTGACCTTCCTGTTTGCGTATGCGCTGAGCATATCGCCGAGTCTGCGAAAATCAGTGAGAATATTGAAATACTCTGAATGTATTTTAGTAAATTAAGCCGCAGGTCAATCCTGCGGCTATTTAAGTTGAGTCTGTTCTAATGTGTATTGAACTTTTCGGCGAAATATATACAAAACAGCAGTGCATAAAACCAATGTTTTGGGAGCTGTAAAATAGAATGAAATCGGGGGATTGCAGTGGCTAGTATAAATATTCTTATTTGTTTTGTAATTATATAGTAATGATTATTGACAAATAAAATACAAGAATGTATAATGACTTTTGACACCCTGTGTCAAAAGTCATTGGAGGCGAGATGATTGCAGGAGCAGAATACCCTAAAAGATATAAGAAATAAAAACCTGTCTGATATACTGCAGGTACTGAGAAGAAAAGGCGCATGCAGTCTGGCACAACTTACAGAGCAAACGGACGGCGGACTGACAACCGTAAAAAAATGTGTTCTTCAGGCGATGGAAATGGGCATGGTCTGCGAAGGTGACACAGCGGATTCTACCGGCGGCCGGAAAGCGAAGTTGTACTTTCTGAATACGGATTATCAATATTTTTTGTTTCTTATTGTTGACAACAATAATTTGATATGTAAAATCTGTGATTTTGAATATACGACAGTTGATGAATACAATGTTAATTTTGAACTGAAAGATTTTTTAAAAAGCATTTATACAATCATAGATAAAGCCGTGGACAAATATAAAGTGGGAACGATTTGTCTGGCATTGCCCTGTGTGCTGAATGATGGTGTTATTATGGATTGGTTTTATAATCCTTCCGCCGTGGGGCTTGATATAAAAAGAAGTCTTAAAGAAAAGTACGGCAGGAATATTATTATTCAGAATGATATGAAACTTACGGCCATAGGCGAGTGCGCCGAATACGCCGGTACGGTTTTAAATATTGCTACAGTACAGTTCGGTCATAACGGTGTCGGTGTCGGGGCCACGGTAAACGGAAATGTGCTCACCGGAAATACTGGTTTTGCAGGCGAAGTTGGATATACGGATGACCTGAGAAAAAATATTATGGGAATTTCTTTTCCTGCCAAAATAGTCAGAAATATTATTATCTACCTGAATCCTCAGCTGATCGTATTTTACAAATCTCAGCGGCAGAATCAGTTTGAAAAAATCATGGATGCGGCGGTTAAAAGTCTTCCGCCATACGCATTGCCGGAATATAAAGTTTCCGACGACTATTTCAGCAGTATTATCAGCGGATTTATTTCGCTCATAAATAAAAATAGCTTTTTTAAAAACCCCGGGGTAAAACAATGAAAAATTTATTGAAAAGTAAAACAACAAAAGAGATTATCGCGTTTTCGCTGCTGCCGTTTGGTATAAGCACGGTCTACAGTATTGTCGGCACAGCGCTTAACATGTATTTTACCGACGTGCTCGGTCTGTCTCTGTCCATGACGGGTATCATGTTAGCCGTAACCAAGGTGTGGGATGCCGTCAACGATCCCCTGATGGGTATGCTGGTGGATAAAACAAACACCCGCTGGGGCAAGTGCCGGCCGTATGTGTTCTGGATGTCCGGCCCGATGATTCTTGTAACGGCGATGCTGTTCGCGCCGGTCGATTTCGGTCAGACGGGCAACTTCATTTACGCAATCATCGCCTATATTCTTTACTATACCATTTATACCGCGCTTGATATTCCGAACAAGGGCCTTGCGCCGCTTGTTTTTCCGGAGGATAAGCTGCGTGTGAAAGCTTTGTCATGGAGCAACATTCTCGGCTCGCTGGGCTCCGTTCTGCCGTCGCTGTTGTTTTTTACAGTCGCCGGTCTCTGGGGACGCGAAAATCAGAAGCAGGGCTATTTCTTTTCTGCGCTGATCTTTGCGACGCTCGGCGCAGTGCCGATGTTCTTTTCAGCTTTCGGCTTTAAGGAAAAAATTAAGATTCCGCCGAAAAAGGAAAAGTATGTTGACGGCCTGAAAATTGTTTTTAAAGACAAAAAGTTTATCGTTTTGACGATTGCCATGTTCTTCTCGTCCATCGTAAATATCGGGTCCATGTTTTTGCCTTATTTTGCCAAGTGGAACTGTATCGGCGTGCTGCCCATTGACCAGCTGTGCGCCTGGATAAATGATACGTTCGGTATCTCGCTGCAGCTTACGAGTGAAGGTCTTTTGACTCCGCTTCTGCAGATCGGCAGCGGCATTTCCTATATGCTGTCTATGGCGCTGATTCCGCTGTTCCTCAAAAAAATGGATAAGAAAACGCTTTGGATCGGTACTTCTATCATCGGTATCGCGGCGGATATTGTATGTTTTGTTATCGGCGTCTGGATCGTTCCGTATAACACATTCGCCGGTGCGGTCGTTTATATGATTCTGCGTTTCTTTACAAATTTCCCGGTGGGTATCATGACGGTTCTGACCACGGCTATGTTCTCGGATGTTGTGGAGGATCTCGAGATGCGCACAGAAAAGCGCTTGGAGGGTACTGTATTCTCGTTCCAGAGTCTGATAAGCCAGATCTCGGTTGCGATATTCAATGCGCTGCTTTTAAATATTGTAGACGCGTTCGGTTACAATGCGGACAAAATGAGTGATTTGACAAATAACCTGACGCAGCCGCTAATCCAGAGTCCGACACAGCCGTTTATTTCCGGCGGCGTGGATTATACCATGCTTTTGAATGTGATCTTCTTCCTGCTGACAGCGTTCGGCGCCATCGGATTGCTGCTGCAAACGATCCCAATGTTCTTCTACAAGTTTGATGAAAAAGCGCAGGCAGGCAAACTGAAAGCGTTTAGAGAAGAAAAGGAAAGGCGCGAAAAGGAAGAGCTGAATGCTCTGGCTGCCGAAAGTCAGACAGCTCAGGATAATTAAGTTGGAAAGTTTTAATAAGCTATTGATTATTTCTGCCGCTTAGTATAAAATCAACAGAGATGAAAGCCCCATAAAACAGCGGTTAAGAGTCGGTTTAATCGCGGATATATGTATATTTTCATCGGGTTTTAATGCGGATTATATTTTGAAATATGGAGGATAGCAATGAAAAAGGTATTTGTTGTATCTAAAACGCATCTGGATTTGGGCTTTACGGATTATGCCCAGGTCATAAAGGATAAATATATACATACGTTTATTCCCGACGCTGTTGCCCTTGCCCAAAGCGTGAATAAGCCGGGTAAAAAGAATTTTGTATGGACAACAGGTTCCTGGATTTTAAAAGAAGCGCTGAACCATTCAAGCGCCGGCGAAAAAGAAAAGCTTGTGAACGCCATAAAAAACGGAGACATAGCTCCGCACGCATTGCCTTTCACAACGCATACGGAGCTTCTTGATTATGATACGCTTGACTACGGACTTTCCATTGTTGATGAGATCGATAAGCTTAGGGGCAGAAAAACCGTAGCTGCCAAAATGACCGACGTTCCCGGACACACAAGGGGAATTGTTAAACTTTTGGCGCAGCACGGAATCAAGCTTTTGCATATCGGCGTAAACGGTGCGTCCGCGATTCCGGAGGTTCCGGAATGCTTTTTATGGAAAAGCGGCGAATATGAGGTTATCGTTATTTATTCGGGTGATTACGGCGGCGCGTTTAAAAGTGATTTCATGGAAGAGGTATTGTATTTTGACCATACGTTAGATAATCACGGCGCTCCGAGTCCTCAGAAAATTATGAATAAGTTAGAGAAAATCCAGACGCAGTTCCCTGATTATGAAGTTACGGCGGCGACCATGGATGATTTTGCCGATATCATATGGGAGTATAAGGATAAGCTGCCTGTCTTTGAGGACGAAATAGGAGATACATGGATACACGGCAGCGCGTCCGACCCATATAAATCCGCAGCTCTGCGTGAGCTTATCAGACTGAAAAACAATTGGCTGCGTGACGGCAGTATGTCCAGGGAAAGTGAAGAGTATAAGGGATTTGCCGACGCATTGCTCTGTATCGCGGAGCATACCTGCGGTATGGATACAAAAAAGCATTTTGCCGATTATGAGCATTATCTTAAAACAGATTTTCAAAAAGCAAGAAAAGCAGACAAAATTACGGTAAAGCATCCGTTTCGTGATTTTCCGCAGAATTTTTATGTTGTGATAAACAGATTGGCCGGCGATTACGAGAAGGGTTCTTACAGAAAGATAGAAAAGAGCTGGCAGGAACAGCGTTCTTATATAAACGACGCGCTTTCGTGTCTGAATGATGAACACAGAAAGCAGGCTCAGTGCTCCCTTGAATGGTTACTGCCGAAAGCAGCTGAGGAAATCCCCGCAGGGGAGGATCCGTACAAAACCGTTACCTGCGGCAACTGGAGCTTTCAGCTCAACAAAAACGGCGGTATAGGGTATCTCGCATGCGGTGATGATGAGATCATCCGCAAAAATAATGATCCTGTTGTGGAATATTTTTCCTTCTCCAATCTGGATTATGCTTATTGGCTCAGTCATTATTCAAGGAATTTACAAAAAACGGCGGTGTGGGCTGTCGGCGATTTCGCAAGGCCTTTACTGAAATATGCTGATGGAAAGTATCTGACCGGACGCTTCCCTTATTATGTTGAACAGGCGGCTTTGACTGAAAAAGGTAACAGCCGAAAAATCATGGTTGACTTGAAATGTGAAGTCAGGCTGTGTGAGGAACTGGGCGCGCCGAGACATATTCAGATCATTTATACCCTTGATGAAAACGGCGTAAACATAGAACTGTCGTGGTATGAAAAGGATGCCAACCGCCTGACAGAGGCGATATATATGCACCTTTTCCCCTCTGATAATCCTATCAGGTTCAAAAAACTGGACGACAAAATTGATCCTTTTTCCGTCGCCTCCATGGGCGGCAGGAATCTGCATGCCGTACGCAATACGGAAATTCGCTGTCCCAATCATACATATATTATTGACAATTTCCATTCTCCCATTGTTTCTGTCGGAAAAGGCAAAATCCTTCATTTTGACAACAAGTATGAGAACGCACTGGAAGACGGGATTACATATGTTTTGTATAATAATGTATGGGGGACAAATTTCCCTCTCTGGTATGAAGATAACGCGCGTTTCGCTTTCAGTATACACGCTGACGAAGAGGAAACAGAATGAAATGGATTTATAAGAAGCCGAAAATATTCCCTTTCTGGGTGAAATTCAAGGGCAGTGAGGCGCAAGAAGATTATTATTCTCTTACGGATGACGGAATCGTCTGTTCTCTGCGTGATGTAAAACTGCCTTATTTCAATCATATTGAAATGTCAGGTTTTGAAACATCGTCTATCATCAGCTACAGAATCGACAGGAACAAAAAGCTGGAATTGTACAGATTTTGTGTTTTTCCCCAGATAAGAGTTATTCCGAATGAGACCAGAGGCAGCTTATCCTGCAACTTTAAGGGAGTCGATATTTCCTTTGGTTCATCAGTCGTGACGGATAAGATAAAATTTAACGGCATTCTCACGTTTTTTCAGACTGCCGGCACTTTTGAGATAACCCATACCATATGCCCTGCTTATAATAAAAAAGCGCTGATTGAGAAATTTACGGTAAAAAATACGGGCAATGTTTCACAAGCAATCTGTATAAACAATAAAACGCCTTACGAATACCTTAATAAAGTATTTTTTGCTGATAATAAAGGGCAGACGCTGTTTACATCCGTATGCTGTGAACGGCGGCTTTTAAAAAATCAAAAAGAAAAAATAAATATCGAACCCAATGAGGAGAAAATCTTTTTCGTCTGCAGCGCGGCGGAAGAGCTTACGGAAGATCAGATTGCCGGTCAGTTTGCGCGCAGAAAAGAATTTTTGAGCCGGCAAAAGGGATTTATGAAGATCAATACGCCGGATAAGGTTATCAACGCCATGACGGAGTTTTGTAAAATCAGAGCGTCGGAAAGTATTTTCTCAACAAAAAACGGACTGATGCACGCGCCGGGAGGCGGAAATTATTACGGCGCTTTATGGACCAACGATCAGTGCGAATACGCGAATCCGCTGTTTGCCTATCTTGGATATCCTGCAGGAAAAGAGCAGAGCATAAATTGCTATAAGCTGTTCTCAAAATTCGCCGATAAGAAGAAAGCCATTCCCACAAGCATAATCGCCTGCGGCGACGATATCTGGAACGGGGCAGGCGACAGGGGAGACAGCTCCATGTTTTTATACGGACTCAGCCGTTATCTTCTCAGTACCGGGGACAGGGAAAAAGCTGTTGAATTTCTGCCGTATATTATGACCGCTCAGGAATATGTTGAGAGCAAAATAACGGACGAGGGTATTGTAAAAAGTGACAGCGATGAACTTGAAAACCGTTTTGAAAGCGGGAAAGCAAACCTCTCGACCGCATGCATTACATACGACGCCTTCCTTTCACTTTCTTATTTATATAGGGAATTGGGAAAAAAAGATCTGTCTGAAAAAGCATTGTGCAATGCGGATAAAATTAAAAACGGTATTGAACAATACTTCGGAGCGGCTGTGGAAGGATATGATACCTATCGGTACTGCCAAGAGGAAAAACACCTTCGCTCCTGGATATGTCTGCCTCTTGTGATCGGAATAGATACCCGAAAGCAGAAAACGGTGGAGGCTTTGCTGAGTGACAAGCTCTTTACCGGAAAGGGAATGCTGACCAGAAGCGGACAGCGGACATATTGGGACCGTTCGCTGCTGTATTCACTCAGAGGGATATTTTACACAGGCGAAGCCGGTAAAGCATATGATCTTCTGCTGAAATATACGAAGGAGCGGCTGCTGGGGTTCCATGCTCCGTATCCGGTGGAGGCTTTCCCGGAAGGCAACGCCGCGCAGCTGTCTGCCGAAAGCGCTTTGTATCTGAGAATTTTTACGGAGGGTATCCTGGGTTACAGACCTGTTGGCTTCCGCTCCTTTGAATTCAAACCGGCTTTGCCGGATAACTGGGATTATTTTGAAGTAAAGAATATGGAGCTTTGCGGAAAAAGTGTGGATGTATTCATAAAAAACGGAGATTTTTATTCAGTAACGCTGGATGATCAAGAAATTAGTATAGAAAAGGGAAATAAATATATTTTCACATTAAACGGGGGTAAAATATGAAATATCAAATACACAGAAATCTGCATACGAATTTCAATGTTTTTGAGGAAAACAAGCTTGCGGAGAGAGCCTATTTTATACCGTTTGCAGACGAAAAATCGTTTGGCAGTACGGATTATAAAAACGAGCGTTACCATTCCGACAGGGTAACCGTACTGAGCGGTGAATGGGATTTTGCTTACTATAAAAAATTAAGCGATGTTCCGCAGACGCTGGATACAAACAAGGTGTCCTTTGACCGTATAAATGTGCCGTGCACATGGCAGAGAACCGGCTATGACCAGATTGCCTATATTAATACCAGATATCCTTTCCCAAAAAGGCCGCCGCATATTCCCGCGGACGTTGCAACCGGAATTTACAGAAAATCTATAGATATAGAGAACACGGAAAAACGCCGTATTCTCACTTTTTTAGGTGTTGCGGGAGCGCTTGCCGTTTATATCAACGGCAGGTATGTGGGCTACAGCGAGGGCTCGCATAACACTGCTGAATTTGATATAACCGAATTTGTAAATAACGGAAAAAATGAAATCGTTGCGGTTGTGTACAAGTGGAGCAACGGTACTTATCTTGAATGCCAGGATATGTTCCGCGAAAACGGTATATTCCGTGATGTTTATATCATCACGCAGGAAGAGGCGTATATCGACGACTTCCTTTTCAGAACTTCAAAGAATTCCGACGGTACATATAATCTTAAGATTTCTGTTGAGGGAAAGTTTTCACCGGGAACAGTCATTGAAATTTCAGCTGACGGTTTGTTTAACACCGTTTTGAAAGATCAGTATGAGACACAACTGGAAGCACTGTCTGTAGAGGAATGGACTGCCGAGACACCCGCAGTCTATGAAGTGCATATTTTACTGAAAAAGGACGCAAATGTTATCGAGGCGGTGCGGACGCATATCGGGTTTAAGAATATCAGAATTGACGGCAATGTTTTTCTGTTTAATGAAAAGCCGATTAAAATGCTGGGCGTAAATCACCACGATACGCATATGACCAAGGGTTACGCTATGTCGATGGATGATCTGGAACAGGATGTTCAGCTTATGAAAGCGTATAACTGTAACGCCGTTCGTACTTCCCATTATCCTCCCGATCCGGTATTTTTAACAATGTGTGATATTTACGGGCTTTATGTTGTGGATGAAGCTGATATTGAAACGCATGGCTTTTACGCTGTTCCGTACAGCACATATAACCCCAACAGATTAAGTAATGATAAAAGATGGGCTTCGCATTATCTGGACAGAGTGAAAAGAATGTACGGCAGGGACAAAAACCATCCGAGCATTACCATGTGGAGTCTTGGCAATGAATCGGGCGGATATAAGTGCCAGGATGTATGCTATGATTATCTGAAAAAGGTTAATCCTGAAATTCCCGTGCATTATGAGGGCGCCAACCGCAGCAGGCGCTGGGCGTATGATGTTGTTTCCAGAATGTATGCCACCCCGGCGCTTATGAGAAAAGTTCTTAACGGTACGGCCGGCAGCAAATATAAGGATAAGCCGTTTTTCCAGTGCGAATACGCTCATGCGATGGGCAACGGCCCCGGAGGACTTGAGGAATATATGCAGCTGTTTTATTCCTCAGATCAGTTTATGGGCGGTTGCATCTGGGAGTGGGCGGACCACAGCGTTTACGATGAAAACGCAAAGTATAAATGGACCTACGGCGGAGACCACAACGAGCCGATACATGACGGCAATTTCTGTGTGGACGGTCTGTTTTATCCGGACCGTAAACCATCCAGCGGCGCGCTTGAGATGAAGGTTTGCTACCGTCCGGTAAGAGCAAAGCATATCAAAGAAAATATCTTTGAGCTTTGGAATACCAGAAGTTTCAAAGACAGCTGTGATATTCATATTGCCTTTGAGCTTACGGTAAACGGAGAAAATAAGCAGACCGGCAGCATAGAAAGCAACATTGCCGCCGGCGCCAGAAAAAAGGTAAAGATAAATTCTTCCTATTTCAGCCAATATGATAAAGATGTTTTTGTCAATTTTATATACACGGATAAAACCAGCGGCGAGGAAATTGCCGTGGAGCAAATCGTTGTTTCTCAGGCTGAATTGAAAAAAGCAGATAACCGTTCAAAATCTGCCGATATATCTGTTTCCGGAAACAGGATACAGATTCTTTTTGACGGCGGAAAAGCGTTATTTGATAAAAAGAAAGGGCTTGTAAGCTACTGCAAGGATCATGTTGAATATCTGAATACAGCTCCTGTTGACAAAGCAAGCGGCTTTGTTCCGCATATATACAGAGGCAGACTCGACAATGATCAGTATATGGTGATATTCTGGAAAATTATCGGTCTTGACTGCGCCGGGGCAAAACTGGTTTCCTGTAATGTCAAACGTAATGGCGGCGCTCAATATATCAGCACGGTATATGATTTTGTTACAAGGGGAATATTCGTACTTGCAAGGGCACAGGTGGATTACTTCTTTGATAAGAACGGAAAGATGACGATAAGCGCGTCCCTCAGAAAGGTATGTCCGCTTACCGACCAGCTTCCCCGTTTCGGCGTCCATGTCGAGCTGAAGAGCGAGTTTGAGGATGTGGAGTATTACGGCAGGGGCCCGTTGGAGAATTATTCCGATTTCAAAGAACATGCTCCTATAGGAATTTATAAAACAACGGTTTCGGATATGGCGCACAAATATATCAAGCCTCAGGATTCCGGCAACAGAGGAGATGTCCGTTACGGTATCCTTTCCAATTCTAAAGCAGGCATGAAGTTTACCGCTCTTGATAAGTTTATTAATTTTAACGCCAACCACTTTACGCTCGGTCAGCTGAAAAAAGCAGGTCATATTGAGGACCTGCCCGATTGTGACACCACTTTTGCGGCAATAGACGGTTATGTGCGCGGCACGGGTTCAGGCAGCTGCGGACCTATTCCGTCAAAGGAGCATTTGATAGACTTTGGCTATTTCAAACCTCTTTCCTTTTCTTTTGAGGCGGAGCCTTTAAATCATAAGAATGAGGAGTAAGTTCGATGAAAAAGAAGATTGTCATCTCGGTTGTTGCCGTGATTCTCTGCGCAGCGCTGCTGATATGCTCGACGGTATTTGCAGGTGATGGATTTTCCGATTTGCCAAGTCCGGCAGACGCCGATAACCTCGCTGTTTCCCAGCTTGAGAGCATCGAGGACAGCAAAGGTAAATCAAGTGCCGCCAAAGCGGTGGATTCAGATACGGACACTGTATGGAGGTCTTCATCGAAAACAGATTCGCTTACCTTGACCTTCAAAGAAGAACAGTCGTTTAACACCGTGATCTTACGTGAAAAGGGCTGGAATATAAAAAAATTCAGTCTCTCCTATTATGTGGACGAAACGGGAAATGAACACTGGGAAAAGTTCTATGAACAGGATTCTGTCAACGATTACCGCTACTGCGCCTTTGATACCGTTACGGCAAAGCAGATAAAATTGGAGATTACGGATGCGGACGGTATTTTCAAACTGAGAGAATTTGAAATATATAATATTGATAAAAAAGAACGCGATGATTTCAGGGTTTCCGATTACGTTGTTACACCACAGCTGGCAAACGGAGAAATTTTCGATCCCGAATCCAGCAATTACTTATCGCCTGAATACTGCGATGTTGTCAATCAGATTCACGTGATTGCGTCCGCAAAGTGGAACAATGAAGGGGAGCTTGTTATTCCGGACGGACTCAGCGGTGATGCGTTAAAAGCGTCCGTGCAGAAAATCAGGGATTTTTACGGTGAAAAAGATGTGGAAATTTTTGCAACCGTGTTCTTTAACGCCTGTGATCCCGATATAGTTATGACGGAGCAGAAAGATACGGTGATTGACAATACCGTTGCTTTCCTTTTGGAATACGGATTTGACGGCGTAAGCTATGACTGGGAATATCCGAATAAAGAGCAGTGGTCATTATTCAGCGAGCATATTGTGAATCTGAAAAATGCGCTGTCAGCGTATGGTTTAAAAATTTCCTGCGCCGTGTGCCCGTGGAATTTTTATATGCAGGAAGACGCGATTCATGCCCTTGACCAAATCGAGATTATGAGCTATGACCTTTTTGATGAAAACGGAAATCACAGTTCATTTGCCAGCGGCGCTGTTCAGCCTGTACAGTATTTTCTGGATAAAGGCTTTAAGCCGGAACAGATTAATCTGGGGCTTCCGTTTTATGCCCGTCCTGAAGACGGCGGCGGAATATGGATAAATTATGATGATCCGGAGTACACCCCTTCTGACAGATTTCAGAACTATTCAAACGGAATGTGGTTTTCTGGCACGCAGATGACATTTGATAAAACGGCATATGCCGTTGAAAATGATTTGGGCGGGATGATGATTTTTACCGCAACAGAGGATATTTCCTACAGCGAGGACAACAGCCTTTTAAAATCAATAAAATCGGCGATAGAAAGCCGGACAACGATAAAGGACGCGCAGGAGGAAACAGCAGATGAAATACAGTAAAAATCTGAGCGCATTGCTATTTTCATTCCTGATTTCCGCCGTGCTTTCAGCCGCTGCCGTAGTGGCGGTAAAGTATTACAT
>JAGHJI010000048.1 GCA_017886765.1 Eubacterium sp. | reverse complement strand
GACAGGCCTTAAACAGTTCAAAGATCAGGGCAGCCGGGCTGGATGTTCTTGAAACCGAACCGGCGCGAACGGATAATCCCCTTTTAACTGCGAAAAACTGTTATATCACCCCTCATATTGCCTGGGCGGCGCTGGAAACCAGAGCAAGACTGCTCAAGATTCTTGAGGAAAATCTAGAGGCTTATATAAGCGGAAAGCCCCAGAATGTGGTAAACTGATTTTTAAATAACTATTGACTTTATTACGAAAATCAATTATTATATTTTGTGCACGCTGGTGTGGCGAAATAGGCAGACGCAAGGGACTTAAAATCCCTCGGTAGCAATACCGTACCGGTTCAAGTCCGGTCACCAGCACCATTTAAGGCATAGTAGTAATATACGCAGCGCTATGCCTTAAATATATGCCGGCGTGATGGAATTGGCAGACGTGCTGGACTCAAAATCCAGTCCTGGCAACAGGGTGCGGGTTCGACCCCCGCCGCCGGCACCAGAAAGCCGTGAACTTATAATTGTTCACGGCTTTTTTATTGTTATCTATATAAATAAAATAAGAAATTTATTCATATTATTCATTGGTGGTAATATGAAAAAGAAAAATATAATGTTGCTTGGAGCCTTGCTGATAACAGCAGCAGTATTGATTATATTTTCAACTGACGCAAAGGCAGGCGCTGCGGAGGGGCTTGCTCTGGCGGAAAACACAATCATTCCCAGCCTGACGCCCCTGTTGATCCTTTTCCTGATTATTATGAAAACCGGCGCAAAAGACGTAATTGCGAAGGCTTTCGGCTTTATATCCGTATACTTTTTCAATTTGCCGCATGTAACTTTTCCGGCAATCTTTTTAGGACTGATAGGAGGATATCCGACCGGAGCCCTGCTTACCAATGAACTTCTGATAAAAGGAGAAATAGATGAAAAGCAGGCGAAAAGAATGCTTCGTTTCAACTTCTGCGGCGGCTGCGGCTTTATCATTACCGCTGTAGGAACAACGGTTCTGAACAGCACCAAAGCCGGAGTAATTCTGTTTGCTTCGAATGTTATTTCAGCCGTAATCATTGGTTTTATTCTGTCATTCTCCGAAAAGAGAAATTTACAGAACTATTATTCCTATACGGAGGACAAAAATTTCGGCGATGCTTTAACGGAAGCCACGGGCAGCGCTGTAAGGTCGATACTGAATATTACAGCGTTTATTATTCTCTTCTGCGCTTTAAATAAGATTTTGAATATACCGCAGACACTAATGCCGTTCATAGAAATAACCGCCGGCATATGCGGTGGTAACAGCTATCCCTTAGCGCAGATAAGCGCTTACCTTGCTTTTGGAGGGCTTTGTATCCACTGTCAGCTTCTGCCGGTAATCGCTAACGCCAGAATGAAATACTATGATTTTCTGTTCTTCAGAATCTTTTCCGGACTGCTGTCCTACTGTATAACAAAACTTCTTTTGGTAATCAGTCCTATGGAAGTTTCTGTTTTTTCAAACGCAAGCGTTGGAGTGGTCGAATTTTCAAGCGTGAATATAATGCTGTCCATATTGATGGTAATAGGATGTTTTGTATTGATTATGGATATTAAGTCAAAGAAAAAGGTTATCTGAATGTATCAGTCGGCGTTTAATTTTGCTTTTATTTTTTCATAAATTTCGATAACTTTGAATTTTGGCGTATAACCGTCCCCAACAAGTTCCATTTCTTCATCCGTCAGATAATCGTCCATTGACTTGGAGCAGGCGGAAAGACATACGGAGGGGAAAACAATGCACCACCAGTTGTGGCCGTTCCCCTGCCCTATCGTAATTCTGATGGAATTGTAAACGCCTGCCGGCAGCGTGAAATCATCATATACCCTTGTATCAAAATATTCCCTGTCCACAGTTACCTCTGCCTCATAGTCAAAACCATTCTGCTCTATGCAGGTATTACATATTTTCTCGATATAATCTATATTTTCTTTTGCTATTTCAATATTTTCATCAAGCGTCTGACCTACAAATAAATCAGCCGTGTTTTCAAGAAAATAGTTTTTCACCTTTAGCTTAAGGTCCTGATCCTCAGTGCTGTCGGAATTTGCAATGATATGAAGGCGGAGTATCTTGTCACTGATATTTTCCGACGTGGCAATTATCGGCTGAAAAAAGCTGACAGTCATGGTAATGATCATAAATAAAGGTAAAAAAATCTTCAGGGTCTTCATAAAAAAACTGCCTTTCATTGGATTTTAAGTAATGTATCCTAATGATTGGCAGATTTTTTTATAATTATTCACTAATTTTTGCATATTCCTCGCCGAGCTCTTCAAGGCGGTATTTACCGTTACTCAGCTCAGTCAGTTTTTCGGAAAGCCTATTGACACGGTCAGATTTTAGGCTGAATTTAATTTTTACAGCGTCGGTAAATTCGCTGTCCATAATGTTGGCACCCCCATTCTCAAGGAGCAGATTCATTCGGTCGTAAAAGCTGTAATCTACCGACACAGACAATATTTTACAGGTTGCCATGGTGATTATATGCCCAGATTCCACCGCGATTTTTGAGCCGTGAGAATACGCTCTGACCAGTCCCCCGGCGCCAAGCAGCGTACCGCCGAAATACCTGGTTACCACAACGCACACGTCAACAAGATTTTCCTTGAGCAGGACGTCCAAGACCGGAACGCCCGCCGTGCCGCTGGGCTCGCCGTCGTCAGAGGAACGGCATATATTATTTTCCCTGAGCACATAGGCATAAACATTATGTGTGGCGTCCCAGTATTTACTTTTAACTGAATTGATAAAAGAAACAGCTTCCTGTTGAGTTTTTATCGGTTTAACATGACCGATAAAACGAGATCTCTTTTCAACAAATTCATCGCTGTTTTCAATTTCAACCGTTTTATATTCATTCATAAAAATCACCGTGAAAAAAGGCAACGATAAAACCATCGCTGCCTTAAACTGATTAGCCGTTTCTGCCGTATCTCCTGTTGAATCTGTCAACACGTCCGCCGGTATCAACAAGTTTCTGCTTACCGGTAAAGAACGGATGGCATTTTGAGCAAATATCAACCTTTAATTCGCTTTTTGTGCTCTTAGTTTCATATGTCGCACCGCAAGCGCACTTAACAGTGCATTTATCGTAATTTGGATGAATTCCGTCTTTCATTGCTTTCACCTCTTTGCAATTAATGTCATTATGCTTTGATATATTACCACAAGATATAATAAAATGCAAGCATTTTTTAAAATTATTTATATGAGCAGATTTTTCCCAGATGAAATGAGTACAACAGGGCTTCTTTAACCGGTTTGTTAAGCGTTTTAGCGACGGCGGTTTTGTAAAACATAATCTGTTTTTTGTATCTTTCGAGCAATTCCTCCTCAGTTTTTACCCTGTCGGTCTTGTAATCCAGGAGAACAAGCTCGCCGTTTTCCTCAAAGACACAGTCCGCAATACCCTGTATGAGTATTTGGTCATCAAAATCCGTATTGTAAATTTCATTTGCATTCACAAAGGAAGACACCTTGATTTCTCTGTAAATACGGTCAGAGCCGAACATTCTGTCAGAAAAGCTGCATGAGAAAAATTCCTGAATACGTTTTCTGTCAAGAGAATCCGCCTGCTGAAGCGTGATAAAGCCGCTATCGCTGAGCCTTGTAATTTCTTTTTCAAGGTCATCCCTGGCGTTTTCATATGAGCAAAACTGCATAAAAGTATGCATGGCCGTACCGCGCTGCGCGGCTGTCAATCCCGTTTTATTCATAAAAGCAGGCTTTGACGAGGTGATATATTCAAAACCCGTATCGGCGCTGTCAAGGGACGACGCCGTCAATTTTGCGGACAAGTTTTCCAGCTCCTTACAGTTATAAGAATAACGGAGCTTTTCATCAATCTGCCTGATTATATTCTCGTCAGGTTCCTTCAATTCAATTTCAGGCGGTTTCGTTTCCCCGTCGGAATGATCGGAAATTACATCAATTCGCAGAGGAAAATCATTTTCAACCGGGTTTATACTGCTGTCGGTATAATTTCTGAGTTCTCCGCTGTCCTGATGCATCAGAGCGCACATTAAAAATAAATCAGCGTCGCAAGAAATTTTCCTGCATAGGTACGGACTGATTCTCCCGTCAATAATATTAGAGGAAAGCCGCTTGATTTTACTTTCCGGATTATCACAGGTTATAAAGGTGATAAACTGCTCCTTGGCCCTGGTCATTGCCACATAAAGCACTCTGAGATTCTCGCTCATAAGCTCCGTCGTGTTTTTATCTTTTATAACGGCATAAGGAATGGATTTGTACTGATACATTTTTTCCTCATTGTGACATTTCATTCCCAAGCCGTACTGTGTATTTAAAAGCAGCTTGTCATTCAGATCCGACTTATTATAAGTTCTGTTGGTGCCCGCGAAAATGCATATCGGAAATTCAAGTCCCTTGGAATGATGAACCGACATAATCTTAACGGAATCCTCGCTGACCGCGGCAAACGGCGCAGAATCAACGCTCTTATCTGACTCAATAATTCTATCAATATATCTGATAAAGGCGGTCAGTCCCACATTAATTCCCTTGTCAAAATTTTCAGCAAAGGAAATCAGCTTTATAATATTCTGATATCTCTGACGGGCGTTGCCCATAGCGTTGACATAGGCGACCATTCCCGTTTCCTCAACAAGATACCGGATAAAGCCGGAAACGGACATGGTAACGCTGATTTTTTTTAGGTCCCTGAGCTGACGCACAAAATCCATGACTTTAGGATTATCCGATTGAAAAACGCCTGTATAAAGACTTCCGCCTTTTGCGTTGATCTTTATCTCAGCCATTTCATCCGCGGTAAAGGAGTAAAACGGAGACATCATCGTCGCCAGAAGCGGAATGTCCTGCATCGGATTATTAATTGCTCTGAGCAGAGACAGCAACATTTTTATCTCATTATTCTCAAAGAGATTGGTGGAATTGTCACACACTACCGGGATTCCGTATTCCGTCAGAACTTCCGAATAATTATTTATATGATTTTTAAGACTTCGCATAAGAATTGCGAAATCGCCGAATCTTACCGGTCTGTAGGAATCTCCGTCTTTAATTAGTTCGCCGGAATTCAACTTTTCCATTATCGTTCGGGCAATGCAGGCGGCTTCTTTCCTGTCGGTATCCTCCCCTTTTACACCTGTCAGTATTTTAATCTGCGCGCCGGCGACAACCGCCTCCTTATAATCCGCTCCGCAGTTCAGATATTCTTCCTTGTTATAATCGATTTCACCAAGCTCCTCGCTCATGAGATTTGAGAAGATAAAATTAACATAGGAGCAAATATCTTTCCTGCTTCTGAAATTCTTATCCAGAATGATTTTGGAAGCGGTTTCATGGTCTGACGGGTCGTAAGTTTGATAGCTTTTTTTACGCTCATTGAATATATGGGGCATTGCCAGCCTGAAGCGGTAGATGCTCTGTTTCATGTCGCCGACGGTAAACAAGTTTTTCCCGTTTGAAAGATAAGTAAACAGCAAGTCCTGCGCCTCATTGGTGTCCTGATATTCGTCAACCAGTATTTCGTAAAAGTGAGAGGAAAGCTCGTCGGCAAGGGGCGTCTTTATAATGCAGCCGTCATCATCCTGGCTGAAAAGAAGTTCAATGGCAAAATGCTCAATATCGGAAAAAGAGTATGTATTTCTTTCCTTTTTCTCCTCCATCAGTCTGCTGTCAACGGCCTTCACCAGCTTTACAAGAGCACTGAGCTGCCCTGTAAGGATTTTCATGTCCTCGGTATATCCGTTTTCATCGCTGATGAAAAACGACGGGATTTCAGCTGTCAGAAGCTTTTTATAAATGTCACGGTTTGATTTCAGAACGTCGGCTATGCTTTTATCCACTTTAGCCGAACTTGGCAAACGCATAAAGGACGCTTCCCGCTGATTGACAAGATCATTCCAAGAGCGCTCATAGGCAGCCTTAAAACGTGTGAACTCGGACAAGTCATCCTCAAAAACCTCTCTGAATTTCACATTCAGCTTTTCATCTTCAAAGTCAATAAGAGAAATATTCTGTTTTACAAGACGGATACCCAGATCAAACAGATTATCAAGCTGTGTTCGGATATATCCGTACCACACCGAGTCACCGAAAGGTATGTCCGGACTGTACTTTTTAACAGCGTTGTCAAGCCAATAGTACGGAAAAGGCTGGGCGTATATAAACCTTAAGAGCTTTTTTACAGCATTTATGACCGGCTTGTCGTTGTTAGGTGTTGTAAAGGATTCGATCAGTGACATAAAATCCCTATCGCCTTCGCTGAAAAACTCGTCAAGTACTTCATTTATTACGGTGTCCTCCAGAAGCTGAAGTTCGCTTTCATCCAGAAGAGAAAAATCCTGATTGATGGATAAATCGTAAAAATGTTCCTTAACCAGATTGGTGCAGAAAGCGTCAATCGTACATATTCTAGCGTTCGGCAGTAAGGAAAGCTGCTTTCTGTAAAAAGATTCTGCGGGATTTTCCTTTATGCGGGCGTTAAGGGATTTTGATATTCTGTAACGCATTTCAGCGGCAGCGGCATTGGTAAAGGTGACAATGAGCAGCCTGTCAATATCCACCGGATGATTCGGATCAGTAATCATACGTATGACCCTTTCAACAAGCACCGCCGTTTTTCCGGAGCCGGCGGCGGCGCTGACAAGGATGTTTCTGCCGGAGGCTGTTATTGCGTCATGTTGCTGCGGCGTCCACTGGGGCATCGTCACCATACTCCTTCCTTAATAATTCCTTTACTTCGCTGTCTGTCATATCGGGCGCGACACGGTTTTCGACGGATTTTACCACGGCGCATACGTCTGTATAATCACAATACTCACAAGTATTTTTATGGTTTTTATTTTTTATCGGTTTTCTCTGGATCTCGCCCATATGCAGTTCCATTCCCATCTGCGCGATGAGCGAATTGACTTTTTTATGAATACGGCCAAGCTCCTGCAAGGTGGTAAGCTGGCCTGTCAGCTCGCCGTTCTTTTTGATTTTAACCGGTATATATTTCCCTGAAAGGTCGTGTTCCATCGCCTGAGCGATACCGCCGTCAAAATCGGAAATCACGATACCTTTCATTTTAAAGGAATCTGATTCCTCAGACGATATTTCACCCTCCGCCTGTTTTTTGGACTCAAAATTAAATACGTTTCTCGCCGAGTGCATATAGAGAACGCCCGCCGGAATACCTGAATAATCGGAACTTTTATCCTCCGCAAGAGAAAACAGGTAGATGAACATCTGCAGATTCAGCCCGTACATAATATCCGACAGGCTGAACAGCTTGCTGCCCGATTTATAATCAATAACACGGACATATTTTTCACCGTCTTTTTCCAGCGTATCGACTCTGTCAATGGAGCCTCTTATCTGAATCGTGCCGCCGTCATCAAGAGTCAATACCTCCGGTTTGACCTGACCGTCCCTGTCTATGGAAAGTTCAAATGCCTTTGCCTCAAAGTCACATTCGGAAAATTCATGCGCAAGATGAATAACAACACTGTATATCAGCTTAGAGAGACGAATATAATTATATCTGAATCGGACAGTAACGTCGGAAATATTGCCCATCTCATTTTCAAAATACGCACGAACGAGGGTGTCAACCGCCGTCCTGATCTCATTTTCACTCATTGCGGACAGCCTTTTGCTGCCGTAATTTGAAAGGATCTTTTCAAGAACATAATGTATCAGCGTACCCCTCTGCATAGGGTCGATCTCCGCTTTTTTTCTGGGCCTTGCGTTCAAGCCGAATTTACAGAAATATCTAAAGGGACAATTATAATAATCCTCAATTCTGGACGCAGATATGTACATATTATAGCCAAACAGAGAGGCTGCGAGTTTTTTATTCTGAATCACAACATCCGTATTTTCCGCAAGGGCTTTCACTCCGGCATATCTGCTGTCATTTTCAAAATATTTTTTCAGTGAGGAATAAAATTCCGTATTTACCGAGTACTTTTCACACATCAGCTCAAAAGCGCTTTTTTCTGTTTCTATCAGGTCTAAATCGCTAATGTCGGAATAGGAATATTCCTTTAAGTTTGGAAAAATATTTTTAATGGAAACCACGATCTCTGACGGAGAAGCCTTTGTTCCGTTATTTCCGGAATAGGACACGAACAGTTTTTCAGAAGGGGCGGCGCACGCCATATAAGCGAAGTACCGTTCCTGCAGGTTCAGTATCTCACCGTAAGAATACAGCTTAAAATCATTATCAAGGAGTATTCTCCTGTCGTTCTCGGAAAGGAGACCGCCGCCGCTGACCGCTTGGGGAAACTCGCCTTCATTCGCTCCGAGAACAAATACCGCCCTGGGATTATCCGCCCTGATTCTGTCCGCCTGTCCGATCTGTACATTGTCAATACCAGATGGCAGCGTGCCCAAATCCTCCGTTGAAATAATAACCGAAAAATATTTCGCAAAGTCTTTTAGACTAATCGCTTCGTCACCGAGGGTAACGGGCATATCGCTGAGTATCTGCATAACCATATCCCAGACGCTTTTTTGCTGGAGCGCCAAAGCGTGACGGTTCAAGTCAGAAAGCCTTATGGCATATTCTTTTATCTTTTCATCCGCTTTGAAGTGAAGCAGTGTATAATAAATCTGCTCGCATATTTTCTGCGCGTTTGCGCCCTTTACCGATTTTTTAAACTGTAAAATCGGAGCAATCAATTTTTCACGGGCCGAATTGATTTCACCGAGCAGTTTTTCGTCCTTTTTATCCATATTGCTTACAAAACCCTTTGTCGAATTTTCAAAGGGCTTTGTCCATTTCATGCCGTTGATATTCCAGAGATAAACGTAGTTTTCCAGCTTGTTTATCTCCTCATCGGAAATATCGGTCAGTCCCGTTTTGGCAAGGCTGAGAATATCATCGCTTTTCAGCGAATCGTTTACACATCTCAGTAAGTATTCGATAAAGACCACAAGGGGCTGACAGTTGACAGGCTGGCGCTCATCGTTGAAATAAGGGATTTCAAACTTCCTGAACGCGGAGGAAAGCTCATCACGGTACTTGTCAAGGTCCCTTGTAATAACGGCAATCTTGTTTGCTCTCATTCCGTTTCTCAGCAACTTTCTTATCTGCCGCGACGTCTCGCAGCATTCGTCCGTTATACTGTCTGAGGAATAGATTTTAATATTTCCGCCAAAGGTCCCGGATGTATTGACGCCCTCTGAAAAAAGATTTTTTTCAAGCGCGAGCATATCATCATTATCAGACCGGTGATTTACTTTCAAAAATTCTGTTTTACACGCAACGCCTGCCTTAACGGCGATCTTTTCAAGTATCCTGGCGGAATCGTTTACGTAGGTAAACAGATTGAATCTGTCGTCATTGCCGTAAGAATCCGTGCAAAGCGTTATGGTGACGCAGTCGGCTTCTTTTATCACCAGTTCCAGCAGCTTGTATTCCTGCGCCACAAAGCCGTTGAAGCCGTCAATAAAAACGGTTTTACCGCTGAAGTACTTTTTATCTTTAATTTTCTCATACAGCAGAGTCAGCTCGTTTGAAGGGTCAAAAAATCTGTTATGGATCATTTCCTCATAGGCATGCATAATAAACGCAATATCCCCGAGTTTTCTCCGCAGTGTTTCGCTCTCAATTCCATGGGACAGTCTGATTATCTCATCTGAACTAAGATTACACGACTTCATTTCGTCATAAATCTTTGTCATGGAATGAACAAAAGCGGAGGAGTCCAGTTTCCTGTTAAACAGAGTCAATCCGTCCCTGGCTTTTTCAATCGCCTGCATCATTAGGACTGCCTTGCCGCCCTTTGAAAGTACGGGAATACTGTATCCGCCGTATTCTTTTTTTACGGAATCCGCGAGACGTGTAAAGGAGGAATTTTCAACTGCACAAATCCCCTGCTCTCCCAGATCGGTCAGCAGACGCCGTTCACAGACAAGAGAATACTGCTCCGGTGTGAGCAGAAGAATCTTGCGATTTCCCTGTCTGACCAGCTCTTTTATCGTGTTGAAAACATATTCCGTTTTGCCGTAGCCTGAACGGCCGAAAACCATTTTAAGCATATCTCACCGGTTATCTTCTGTAATAATCATCGGGTCTTATTAAACCCTCGTTCATTAAATTTTCATAAGCCTCAATAAAAAATTCATACATCGGTCTGGCGATGTCAAAAGCAAGTTTGAGTTCATCAATAAGAGCACAATCCGCTATTCTGGAAAGATCTTTGCTGTAATAGCTGAAGGACATATTTTTGGCACGCAGGTAAGGTTTCAATTCTTCCGGCGCGTCGGGGTACAATTCTTTCTTATATTCATCCCTGCACTCATATGTAAAACCGGCTTCCTCGCACGCCCTGACGGCGTCAAGCCATCTGTCCGGATGCTTTAATATAAGCCGGTGTACTTC
>JAGHJI010000047.1 GCA_017886765.1 Eubacterium sp. | reverse complement strand
GTTATAATCCGCCCTGATCGTTCCGTCCTTATATACCGACAGTTTCATATCAACAGACGCGACTCTGCATCTGGCAGGGGTTTTAACCGTCATTCTGCCGGTGATTTCAAGGCAATCGTTTTTAACGGTATGCCTGCAGTTTCTTACAAATGTTGCCTGCGCGTCAAGCCCGCATTTTTTCCAGGCAATATCAAGATACATATCATTATCCAGCGGCGCCCTGTACAATTGAAGCCCCAACCCCTTAAAATGGCTTGAAGGCGTCTGATTGATCAGTTCTTTTCCGTCATAGATATAAGAGTCAATGTAACCGGTCGCTTTATTGAAAATCATGCTCCCGCTGTCAAACGCAATAAACAGGCGTCTTTCACTTTCCTGCACCTGAGGAGCCTGTTTATTGACATGAACTTCCAGTTCGCCCCTGGAAAGCACGATTTCCTCAGCGGCTATTTCATCATCGCCGTCGAAATATTCAAAACGGATAACGGTATTGTTCTTCTTATTGTAATCAAATTTGTCAATATTGATTTTTTCAGACGACTGCGGTTTAATGTTAAGTTCAAATTCGCCCTGGACAACAGCCTCTCCGTTTTCCATAACGGAATACTTTACTGTAAGCTCGGCGTTTTCAAAATACTTATGATTACGGAAAGCATAATTTGTAATACCGTTTTTAGCGGCTCTTACCGGACGATAGCAGTTTTTCATCTGATACGCGCCCGAATGCGGCGTTCTGTCAGGATAAAACAGTCCGTCAACGCAGAAATTACCGTCATGCTTCCACTCACCGTGGTCGCCGCCGTAGGTATACTTATAAATTCCGTTTTCATGATAAATGGCATGGTCAACGAACTCCCATATACATCCGCCCAGCATATTGTCAGCGCTGTAAAAACATTTCATATATCTCTCAAGCTCGCCGGCGCCCACGCCCATAGCATGCGCGTATTCACAAAGGAAAAACGGCTTTTTATAGTATTTTGACGGAAGTCCGTGTCCTGCAGCTATTTTTTCACATACGCCGGGCCAAGTATACATCTGGGACAGAACGTCATATGCCCAGCGCCTTGTCCTGCATACGCCCTCATAATGAATCGGAACTGCTGTAAGTTTTTTAAGACTTTCATAGCAGTAATCCTGATTGGAATATCCGTGCGCTTCGTTGCCCAGCGACCACATCGTAACGGACGGATGGTTTTTATCACGTTCAAACATACGGTAGACTCTGTCCCAGTAATGCTCTTTCCATTCCGGGTTGTGAGAGCATATGCCTCGTTTGTGCAATTCCACCTCACAGCCGTGGGTCTCTATATCCGCCTCGTCGACCACATAGATACCATATAGGTCGCAGAAATCAAGAAACGTAGGATCCGGAGGATAGTGGGATGTTCGGATACAGTTCCCGTTAAACGCCTTTACGGTTCTGACATCCCTTTCCATTTCTTCAACGGTCAGCACATAGCCTGTCTTTGGATTCGTGTCGTGGTGATTCACGCCCAGCAGTTTTATCGGACGGTTGTTGAAGTAGAACACGTTGCCTTTTATCTCAATATGCCTGAAGCCGATATTCTTCCTGACCACCTCCAGAATATCCTCTCCCATTGAAAGTGTGATGATAAGCTCATATAGATAAGGATTTTCCGCCGACCATTTATGTACGTCCAGTGAATCAAAGGCTATTTTTTCAATATGCTCCGGCGCAACATTTACTGATTTTGAGGTCATCAGCTTGCCCTTATCATAGATGAAAGCAGTAAGCTGACACTCGTCGGTAATCTTTAACGACGGGTTGATCTCCAGCGCAAACTCGTTATTATTTTTATATGTTGTTTTCGCCTCGAAATCATAAATGGAGTTGTTCCCTGTTTTGTACAGAAGCACATCACGGAAAATACCGTTGCACCTGAACATATCCTGACACTCCAGGTATGTACCGTTGCTCCATTTGTGATTGAGAACTACGATCTCATTTTCACCCTCTGTTACAAAATCATTCAGTTCAAACTGAGCGGTGTTGTGGCTGCCCTCGCTGTAGCCTACATATTTTCCGTTGCAGAAAAGGTCTAAAGCGCCGGCAACACCTAAAAAGCAGATATAAAAATTCCGCTTCGTATTATCAATATTTATGATTTTTCTGTACACGCCCGCCGGAGTATCCTTCGGTATTTCAGGCGGATTGGGCTTGAACTGATAACGCGTATTGACATAATAAGGCAACTCATAACCGGTATGCTGCCATGTGGACGGAACGGCAACCTTGTCAAAGCTGATTTTATCTGTATCAAAATCGGCGGGGATATCCAGTCCGTTTTTATAATAAATAAAATCCCACTCACCGGAAAGGCATTCCACCATAGATGAACCGTAACGCTCGTTTCTGATATCCGTACCCTCAAGCTCCGTCAGCGAAGCGAAAGGGATGAAATATGAACGCGGGAACATCACATTGTCTTTAAAGGTTTTGAAATTACGGTAATTGTCTGTTTTAAGGTTGTATTTCATAATCAAAGCCCCCTCATATCTAAGTATTACAATTATACACTATCTGTAAATATATTACAAGAAAAAGGCGGCCGGTTTTTACGGTAAATCTCACAAAAAAGCTACTATATTTTATTGCAACAGTTTGTTTTATGGTGTATAATATAATTATTACGAATGGATGCAGAGGATTGCCCGCTTGCATCCATATTGCATTTAGGAGGGAAAAACATGGCAGGTGCTCTGACTAAGAAAAAGAAAATCGGCTACGCTTTCGGAATTTTTACCGAGTCGCTTATTTACAATATGTTTTATACGTATTACCTGACGTTCCTTGTGGAAATCGTGGGTATCGCGCCTAAATACAGCTCGATAGTCATTTTCATCTCCATTGTCTGGGACGCAATAACCGACCCCATCATCGGCAACTATACGGACAGAGGCGGCGTCGATAAACGCAAGGTAATGAAAAGTGCCCTGCTGCCGCTGGGTATTGTTTTTATTGTGGCGTGGACATCCTTCGGCGCCGGACTGACAAGCCAGACGCTGAAAATTATACTTTATACCTTTATCTCCATGTGCATATGGATTTTTTATACAATGTACACGATCCCCTACTACGCCGTTGTGGCAGAGCTTACCGAGGACTATGACGAGCGTACGAATATCCGTTCTATAGCTTCGCTTCTGAACGCAGGCGCTGTGGGTCTGGGCAATGTTCTGCCGGCGCTGGTACCCACTGTCGCCATACTTCTGGGTGAAAGATTTTCCAGCAACTCCTACGCAGTCATCGCGGCTATCATCAGTATTCTGGCAGTCGTACTGGGATTCGTATGCGTGAATTCTCTTAAGGGCGTTTACACACCCAAGCCGGTGATTGCCGGCGCTCCGAAAAGCACGATGAAAGATACGCTGAAAACCTTCGGTGAGATACTCAGAATGAAACCGACAAAATTCTTTCTCTTATTCGTATTCTTTTTCCTTACCGCATCCTCCATGATTCAGTCAAATCTGACTTATATGGTCGTGGACTGTATAGGAATCGACTACGACACGGGTATTGTTTACGTTATCGTTTCCATGGTGCTTTCCATGGCGATTATTGTTCCCATTGTTGAAAAGGTCGCCGAAAAGACGGACAGACGAACGGCAAGCATCATTTTCCTTACCATTACCATGGTTGGTGAAATTGTCGCCAAGCTTGTAGGTCTGGACGCTACAGTCGGCAATTTCAAGATTATGACCGTTGTCTGCGCAGCCCTTCTCGGTATGGGCGCCGGCACCTTCTGGACTTTCTTCTATTCCATGGGTTATGATTTGGTAGAGCTTGACGAATTCAAAACAGGAAAACGCCGTGAATCCACGATCACCGCATTGCCTCAGCTGATTCAGAAATTCGGTTCGGCCTTCGGTATCCTTATGGCAGGACAGCTTCTGTCCGCATACGGATATGACTCCTCAAAGGATACGGCCGGCAGTGAATCCCTTATCACTGTTGTAACGGACCCTCATATCGTGGGTGGAATGGAAAATATCTCAACCGTTATTCCCGCCGCATTTCTTGCCGTATCCATCATCGCTCTGATTATTTATCCAATGACAAGGAAAACTTTCAACAGACTGATGGATGCCTTGAATAAAAAACGAGCCGGTGAGGAGTACTCAACCGAAGGACTGGAAAAACTGATATAATTTCAACGAAAAAGGGGCTGTTCCACAATGAACTGCCCTTTTTCCTATTTTCATATCAAGCAAATTGGCAAAAGACATTTGAAATTACGTCATAAACCGGAACAGATACTGCGTACATATATTAAGGAAATAAAAATAAGTTGTTAAAAATATCAATATAGTGTTGACTAAAGTTTAAAATTATTATACAATATGCACAAACCAACTTTTTTTGAAAGGGAAAAACTTATGAGTAATCGTGCAGAAAATATAAGAAACATCACCATAGCAGGTCACGCATCGAAGGGAAAAACCACGCTTTGCGAGGCGCTGCTGAATATTTCGGGAGCAACGGAAAGGATGGGCAAGGTCACCGACGGCAACACCGTCTGCGATTTTGATGCGGAGGAAAAAAAGAGAAAAGTAAGTATCAACAGCGCCGTTGCGTCCATATCCTATAAAGGCAAATCCATTAACTTTATTGACACGCCCGGTCTGTTTGACTTCGCAATGGGCAGCGCGGAAGGAATACGCGCCGCCGATACGGCGATCATTACGGTATCCGCCCGTTCCGGTCTTGCCGTAGGAGATGAAAAAGCTTTCAAAAACGCAGGCTCCAAAGGACTGTCACGTATTTTTGTGGCAAACAAAATGGATGACGAGCGCGCGGATTTTTACAAATGCTTTAACGGTATTGTGGCTAAATTCGGCACACAGGTATGCCCTGTTGTTGTACCGGTGCTCTCTGCCGGCAAGGTACGTTC
>JAGHJI010000046.1 GCA_017886765.1 Eubacterium sp. | reverse complement strand
GCGTTATGGCGGGGAAAAAGGGGTTCCCAAAGGGGAATAAGCCTGCGCCTCCCCTTTGGTCGTTTTCTCGGTTACCGTCTTTTGCGATTCAAAAGATGGTAACATCCGCGCGTTAGCACAAACACATCTTTAACATATTTCATACGCTAAATTATATATTGTCATTGTTGATCTTACTGTATTTTCTTTTTGTTGCCAGACCGCCGCGTATATGTCTTTGCGCTTTGTTTTCTTCAAGCACTTTCTTGACCTCGCTGCAGAGCAGGGGATTTATTACGGCCAATCTTTTCGTGACATCGTTATGTACTGTTGATTTACTGATACCGAAAACCATTGCCGCCTGACGTACCGTTGCCTTTGTCTCCACTATATAGTGACCCAGGTCTATGCATCTTTTTTCTACATTACCAATCAAGTGTTTTCACCTTCCTCAGTAATGTATATGAGGCAGAAGACAAAATATTACCCCGTACAGTCTAAAATGTACGGGGCAATTTTTATTCGGCTTGTGTTGTCGCTTCGGTGGTTTCTTCTTCTTTCGCTTCACCGATAATGTCCAGCAAAGACTTTTGATTTATTTCGTCTACTCTGTCATATTTACTGTTTTCCTTTGTTTCAGACTTCTCGCCGTCCTCCTCCACAACCGTCAGGGACAATTCTTTCTCATTGACGGTGAATCTGTAAATGATCTCCTTACTGGTGCTGGGATTTTTTAAGATCAGTTTGTTCCCGTCAACTTCGTAGTCTCCTGAAAAATTTACTGTGGAAATATAGGAATCGTATGTTCCGTCATCATAGAAAACATACGCGGTTATACCGGGATTATCCTGGCTCTGCCACTTGCCGACAATCTGCTCATCGTTTGATGTGAAGATGCTTTTGGCGGCATCGGCAGGATTCTGTTCCGTAGCTATGCAATACGCGCCTGCCGCGATAAGCAGCGCCGCTATAATACCGGCAACTACTGAAATGATTATTTTCTGAACTTTTGAAAGACTTTTAACGGCCATTATTCAGCCTCCTTTAACCCTTTCTTAATAAGTAAGTTTTTAATTCTTTCGGATGAGTCGAGAAGAGAAGAGACGGACATATCGTGATTGAGTGTGTCAATAAAATATGCAGTATACTTGGAAAGTTCAACGCTGCTGTACCATTCTCTGCTCAAAAGCTCCGGTGTTTGATAAACGCCGTTGGTCGTGAATACTCTGTCAAACACACCATTATTATATGCTTCGTCAAACACATCAAGACCATTACAGAATAATCCGAAGGTCGTACAAACAAAAATTCTTCTGCAGCCGAGATTTTTCAGCTTGCTGGCCACCTCAAGCATGGATTCACCGGAGGAAATCATATCGTCAACAATGATAATATCCTTGCCCTCAACGGAATCACCCAGATACTGATGCTCTACAATGGGGTTTCTGCCGTTTACAATTCGTGTATAATCCCTTCTCTTATAGAACATACCCAAATTTACGCCAAGCTGTGTAGCGAAATAGATACATCTGTGCATCGCGCCCTCGTCAGGGGATATAATCATCAGGTGGTCGGGATCAATGGAAAGATCGTCAACATTATTTACAAGTGCTTTGATCATCTGGTATGTGGGCATAACATTTTCAAAGGATTTATCCGGAATGGAATTTTGTACCCTCTGGTCATGCGCGTCAAAGGTTATGATGTTCTCCACACCAAGGTCAACAAGCTCCTGCAGTGCCATGGCGCAGTCAAGGGATTCACGGGAGCTTCTCTTATGCTGTCTGCCCTCGTAAAGCATGGGCATGATTACGGACACTCTTTTC
Source organism: Eubacterium sp. (assembly GCA_017886765.1). Taxonomy (GTDB): domain Bacteria; phylum Bacillota; class Clostridia; order Oscillospirales; family Acutalibacteraceae; genus Eubacterium_R. The sequence goes on along the minus strand of JAGHJI010000046.1, from coordinate 14,340 downwards.
GGCTTTGAAGAAAGAGCGTGGATAACTCTCTTCAAATCAGCAAAATGGTCGTCCGGAGATTTTGGTACTGTCATACCGTACATATTATAGGTACAGCTGTAATTAAATACGTCCGCGATAATATAAATGTCATATCCACGTACCGAGTCTTCGATAACACCCTTTCCTTCGCCGCTGCCGAAGCGGGGTACGGTCACGTTTATTTTGTATGTATCGCGCTGGTATCCGAAAAACGCCACATTTTTCTGGTGCTCGGTCGCCTGGGTCTTTCTCCATTTCACAAGATATTTATCAATCTTGTCTGTCAGTTCCTCACACCCGGGCATACCTATGATACCCAGCGGTCCTACCGGGATTGTGTTGATGTTTTCAGCTGTTTGTCTCGCCATAAGATTTTGAAACTCCTCTCAAAAATTACACGCTTATTCTACAACAAATGCTTAGTATTGTAAATAACTAAATTGTAGAAATTTGCAGTTTTTTGGCTACAGCGAAGAATCTTCTTGTAATTTGCGCTGTAAGTTCCTTTTGCTTTTTCTTCTGGTATAAACAATATATCCGCAAATTCCCGCAACTGTTGCCGCAGAAATAATAGCACCGTAATTCAAACCCCTGGGGGAATAAGCAAACTCAACAGTATGTTCTCCCGGTTTAATAGATACGCCGATCATAGCGTCGCCGATTTCAAAGGTCTCGGCTTTTTCGCCGTCAATCAGGACTGTCCAGCCGTCGTCATAGGGTATGGATGTGTATAAAACGCTGTTTTCATCGACGGTTATTGTGCCTGAAAATTCAGTATCACTGTGAGAAGTAACTTCTAAAGAAGTGTTTTTCAGCTTTTCATATCCCTGGCTCAGCACGTCCTCATTCACGGTATAAGCATATATTTCAGCATAGGTATCAGTCGTTTCAATATTTGTACAATCCAGTGAGACTCTGATTTCCTCACCCTCCTCACAGTAGCCTAAATCCAAAATGTAAGGCTCGGTGATGGACTGGGTGTATCCGGTCAGATTTGTGCTGTCTATTTCAATATTTTCAATGTCCGGAGAGGTTATATAAATATAGGCGTTTCCGGACTGCTGGGGTGTTATGATAAATTCAACATTTCCGTAAGCGCTTTCAGCATCGCTCTTACTGAACCAGAATGTGCCGTTATTTGTCACTTCTTCGCCGGAAAGACCGTCAAATTCCGTGGAAAGATAATCCATTTCAGTAAACACGCCGCTGTATCCCGTCGCAAGACTGAAGAAATTTTCCTGTACCTCAAAAGGATTGCCTTCCTCGGTTATCCAATCGTTTATATTTTCATTGACTGCATAGGCGATCGGGAGATAATACTTGTTTTCGTAAACCTCTGTTTCTCCGTTTTCAGTGGAAAAAGCGTAATTGTAAAAGCTTTCTGAAGGAGCCGGGGTAAAATCTGACTTTATTAAATATTTAAGATTGAACATCATATTGTACACCGGCGTCTGGGTGTTATAGGTGTAGCTGTTAATTCTGTTGCCGAACATACCCAAACTGTACTGCAGCTGAGAATAATTCTCATACGCCATGGAGGAAAAGACAGACATGCCGTTATAACCGTAGTAACAGGGGTCCATTCTTGTTTCAAGATAAGTCAGCTCTTCTCTGTAAAAGCCGTCATCCGATGCATGTATCTTACCAATAGCCTCCGTATATGCGGCATATTTGTCCGAATAATCGCTGTTTTTCTGTGTAATCAGAATGGAGCCGGTGTCAGAAACCAGAACCTCGCTGAACACCATAACAAGAGCCGTTGCACTGATCAGCGCCTTGTCAAGCTTGTTCTTTCTGTACAGGTATAAAAAACCCGTCCAGATTATAATAAATCCGATACTGATGTATATAGTCGGCTCGGACATTTTTGTGGTCGCCATTTTCTGGGCGATGATGATAAAGAATACCCATGCCATTCCCACAAAACAAATATCCTTGATATTAATGGAGCGGAACTTTGTAATGCATTTATAGCCGCAGACAAGTATAAGAAAGGTATACATATATGAAAATCTAAACGGCAGGTCGTTTGGAAAATGAAAAGCGTGCCATATGAAATTCATACAGTTGTTGTCAAAACTGAACAGGAAAAACAGCATCATTAAAATATACGCTGTTTTTTCCTTCAGCCTTATATCCTTGTTGACTACGAACAAAGGCAGAAGAATTACGGCGAGCATGCCCGAGTATACATTCGGCAGAACATCTTCGCCGCTGCTGCGGATCGTTGTTTCAAGCCCAGCCAAATGGGAGGTGATGAAATCAAAAATATTAAAGTATGAAGTAAAAGTGTTCGGGAAATCATCCGAGGTGGCGGAGCTTGACCTGAGTATCATAAATACAGGAAGCAGTGTGACCGCGCAAATTGCGGCGCAGGTCAGACTGGAGACCGCGAAGATTACGCCGCGGTTAAAGAATTTATTGTTCATTAACGCTTTGAAAGAATATTTCTTTTTACGCTTATATACAAGAGTATTGTCGATTTTTTCTCCGGCGCCGGATGAAATAAGGTAATATGCCAGGAAGTATATGACCGCAAATATGCAACTCATAAATCCCATATAATAGCTTGAGAGAAATAGCAGGGAAAGGGAGATGATATATGTCCACCCCTTGCCGGTGTGGATAATTCTCTCGATACCCAGCGCAATCAGCGGTAGCAAAATCATGCCGTCAAGCCACATTACATTCCAGTAATACGCCAGAAAATAGGCGCTGAAGGCGTAAAATACACCGAATACCGCATTAAGCGGCGTGTGCTTTTTCAGTGACGCTTTAAGATAGTAGGAAAAAGCAGCGGCGCTTAAAATACATTTAACGGATACGATAAATGTGATTGCGAAGGAGATGTCCTTTTTGTCAAAAAGGAAAATAAGAGCCGAGAGCGGACTGGAAAGATAGTTGAAATAATTACCCAGAAAGCTGCTGCCGCCGCCGGAGGTCCAGGAGTAAAAAAAGCTCTGATGATGAACGACTCTGTCATAAAGCTCGGCAAACAGCGGACCGTACTGGTGATACAGATCCATTCTCATTACGGTATAATCACCGAATGGAAATACGGTGTAAACAATATAGATCATCGCTATGCAGACAGCGGCGATTCCTGCGGACAGGAAAACAAATCTGTTTGAGTAAAAAAGAAGATATATTTTTGAATACTTAACGTCCTGTGCGTTATATGCGCAGTCGAAAAGCAGAATCCTGTCAAAAAAGTAATTGAAAAAAAACGAGGCGGAAATGGACACCAGCCATATGAACGCCGTTGACATTCCCAGAATATCACCGAAAGCGGCTTCGGCAAGCTTATAAAAACCAAAATTCACGGCGGTTCTGAAAACGAACATCAGTATTTGTTTTATATTTGATGATAAAACGCGTTTTCTGAATACAAATCTTTTTTCAAGCAAGAAGGAAACGATCTCCACGGCGATGAATGCGACCAGTACGGAGACGGACACCGGAACCGACAGAAAAACTTTAAACAACTGCTTAAGCGCGATCAGCAAAAAAACGGAGAAAAGCGTCGTCAGAGTATAACTTACGGTTTCCCCGTTTATGATTTTATTTGTTTTAATGTTTTCCCTGCTTTCAAAACAATACATATTTTCACCAAATTTATATTATATATTTTAGCAAGATTATAATAACACATCGGCAAGGATACTTCAATAAAATATTTTTGAATATTATGTGACCAAGCCGCATAGATTTTATCGAGGTGATTTGTTGGACAATATTTCATATTTCATTTCACTTTTTCCCTCATATCTTTCAGATATATTTAAAGGATTGGATGAAAAAATTATTTCAATGATCACGGAAATAAGACTGAGAAGGAATAAGGCTGTGATTATATATATCAAAAACACACCTTATTTCATCAGCGTCGGTGGAAAGCTTATCAGCAGTTATTCAGATAACGTGATTCAAATCGGTGAAGATGATTTTGACTTTATAACAGACAGGCTCTGCAACCATTCCTTTCACACAAATATGCACACTATGATTGATGGCTATATTACCGCGAAAAACGGATCCAGAGTCGGTATCGGCGCCGCCGCCGTTTACAAAGACAATTCGATAAATTCCGTAAAAAACATAAATTCTATCAACATCAGAATTGCCCGGGAATACCGCAACTGCTCACGTGAAATCCTTAACACGCTTTACACTGAGTCCGATCCGAGCATAATTGTTGCCGGACCGGTGCTGTCGGGAAAAACAACGTTTCTCAGGGATTTTTCAAGGCTTCTCTCCAGCGGCTTTGCCGGAAAATACCGTAAAGTAACCATTGTTGACGAAAGGCGTGAAATTGCCTCCGGCTTTGACGTTGGGATAAACACCGACGTTTTAACAGGATACGAAAAGGCGAAGGGGATTGAAATCGCCACAAGGACCCTATCTCCGGATATTATAGTATGTGATGAAATCGGAAATATCCGTGAGCTTGAAGCCATCAAATACGGCTTTTCAACAGGTATTAGTTTTGCGGTTTCCGTCCATATTAAAGACAAAACGCAGCTTTTGACAAATCATATTGTGTCCCGTCTGATTGAAACGGGGGAATTTGATTATATTGTCTTACTTAAATCTTTTACAGATGCGTTTGAGATTATTGATTTGAGGTCGGAATCCATTGAAAATAATAGGAATGGCAATGATAACCCTTTTCTCATTTTCCCTTGGATTAATGATAGCGGGGTATAAGAGAAAACAGATAAGCTATATCGACAGTCTTATATATATCGGTGAAAAAATACTGCTTATGCTCAGCAGTACTTCTCCTGAGACGGAGGAAATCATGAATGATCTGATGTGTGACGCAAGACTGAAAAATTTTGATTTTACGCTGAAAAACGAAAACTCGCCGCTGCCTCCGGAGGAAAATGACAGATCAAGACTTCTTTTCAATACGGTGGGCAAATATGACATTGACTGTCAGATCAGCTATATAAATCAATATTTAGGATATTTTAAAATGCTCAGACAGCAATATCAGGATTACTATAACAGCCATTATAAACTGTATCTGGTTTTCGGACTATTTGCAGGTGTACTGGTTTCGGTCTTACTGATATAGGAGGATAAATGGAAGTTGATTTTATTTTTAAAATAGCGGCAATCGGGATAATCGTCGCGGTTTTAAATACCGTATTGATCAGAAGCGGAAGGGAAGAACAGGCGATGCTGACGACTCTTGCGGGCGTTATCGTAGTGTTGATGATGCTTGTGCCGGAGATCAGTGATCTGTTTTCCACCGTAAAGTCGTTGTTTGACCTATGATTAAGATTGCCGGGTTTGTACTTATTTCCCTTTTGCTGATTTTATTGCTGAAGGATACCAAAAGGGAATTTTCATTCATTTTGGCTGCGGCATGCGGTATTATTCTTTTTATCGCTGTTGCCGATGATCTTTACAGCGTTGCGAGGAGCATTTATAATCTGTCCTCCCAGGTCAGCAATATCAATACATATATATCGCTTATGATGAAGATTCTGGGAATTTCCCTGATTGCTCAGTTTGTTGTTGATCTGTGCCGTGACGCCGGAGAAAATGCGCTTGCCTCACAAACGGAAATCGCGTCGAAGGTACTGATACTGATTATGACGCTTCCGCTGTTTGAAACGGTAATAAATATAGTTACGGGATTGTTGAAATGAAAAGAATGTTGATTATATTGGCGGTGCTGCTGATGATTCCGGGCATATGCTTCGGGGCGGAGGACACCGGCACGGAAGAATATGACGAATACTTAAGTTCTTTTGATTTAAGCTCCTTTGAACTTTTGGATGATGAAACGACGGAGTTTCTTGACTCCCTGGGTATTCTTGATTTTAACTATGAAAATCTGACGGATATATCCATGTCAAGCGTTTTTGAACATATATGGAATGTCCTTACGCAGAAGGCGGACGGTCCTCTGAAATCCGGAATCATTGTCATTGTGTTTATTCTGCTGGCGTCGTTTTTCAGGTCATTTAATTCCGAAATAAACAAAAGTGATATGTCGTCCACTTTTTCAACGGTTTCAACACTTATTATTTCCATTTTCCTTACATATAATTTAACGGACTGTATCGGTCTCTGTTGTTCCACAATAAAACTCTGTTCAAATTTTTCCTTTGCTTTTTTTCCGGCGTTCTGTATCATCGTCGCAACTTCCGGTTCGGCAATGACGTCTTTTTCAGTAAATACAACTCTTCTGGTCCTGGCGCAGGCGTTAAATTATATATCCGAGCTTATCTTTATTCCTATTACGAATTGTTTTTTAGCTCTCGGCATCTGCTCGGGAATACGCCAGGAATTAAATCTGAACTCGACAATCAGAATGCTCAAAAGATTGATCACTACAGCCATATCAACTGTTTCGGCGATATTTGTTTCTATACTCTCAGTAAAGACTGCCGTTGCCTCAAAAGCAGACGCGCTGGGGCTCAGGTCCGTAAGATTTGCCATAAATTCCGTTGTGCCGGTGATCGGCAGCTCCATCAGCGAGGGATTGCTTTCCATTCAAAGCTATTCAAGTCTGATAAAAACAAGCGTGGGCGTTGTGGGAATCATTGCCGTTGTATCCCTTTTTCTTCCTGCGCTGATTGAAGTAAATCTCTGGCGCGCGGTTCTTTCTCTCGCGTCCATGTGCGGGGATATATTCGGCGACACTGCGTCCGTAAGAGCGCTTGAAACATTTAAGGACGCGCTGCTTATTGTAGATGTTCTTTTAATACTGACAATGGTTACGACCATCATTTCAATCGGTATACTTGTCGCCGCAAAATCGGGTGTTTAAATGGAGTTTATAAAGGAATGGACGTATACAGTTTGTATAACGCTTGTCATATCGGTCATTTTTTCACTGCTTACTCCTAAAGGGAATATGGGCAGATTTTTTAAAATCATACTTGCGATATTTATTTTTTTATCCTTCATATATCCGCTTAAAAGCTCGGAAATAGATATATCTTTTCCGGAATTTAATATTGAGGACGCGGAGTCTTCCCAGACGGAAACGTATGAAAATACGGTCGCCACGCAGGTTGTGCAGACCCTTGAGGAGGGCGGATATAAATCCTGCACCGTTGACTGCGATATAGATTTTAAAGACAATGAGATCTATATAAATCGTGTTGCCGTGTCCATACCTGGCAGTTATGATGTCAATGAAATAAAAAGCTATCTTTTTGACAACCTGGGAATTAACGCAGAGGTGTATTATCTTGGTGAGTAAAATTAAGGAAACAGTAAAAAAAGCAATACTCTCCGACAGTAAAAAAATCAAAATCATTGTGGCAGTCGGACTTATTGGAATCGTACTTATTTTTGCCTCCGATCTTCTCTCAAACAGTCAGGATAAGCAAACACAGAGCAGTGATGAAAGCATTAGCTATGAGCAATATACTGATCAGCTTGAGGATAAGCTGATGCAGATTATTTCTTCCATAGACGGGGTGGGTGAATGTCAGGTAATGATAACCCTTGAAAACACAACGGAAAGCGTGTACGCCACCGATGTGGAAGTAAAAAATGACGACACCTCCACTAACCAGAAGGATGAATATGTAATCTATGATTCCGAAAACGGTGAAACGCCGGTTCTTATTAAAGAATATTTGCCGAAAGTTCAGGGTGTTACGGTGGTCTGCACGGGTGGTGAGAACATTGCAGTAAAAGAAAGAATCATTGAGTCCGTAACATCTCTATTTAATATACCCGCAAACAGAGTTTCTGTTTCAAAAATAAAAAATTGATAAAGGTGATAAAATGAGCAAAAATAAAAAAAACAAAGAAAAAAAAGAAAAGCCCGTATTGACAGACAGCGAGCTTCAGAAAAGAAAATCGAGAAAGACAAAAATCGCGATTTCCTGTTTCGTTTTACTGCTCGGAGTGGGCGTTATGGGAAATTGGTACTGGGAGAACAGTGATCTTTCCTCAAAAGTCAGTACGATTTCCAGCGCAAAGGAAAAAATACTCGGTGAGGCGACTTATGTGGACGCCACCACGGAAGCCGCCACAGAGAGTGAATATTTCTCCAGCGCCAGGGTAGATAGACAAAAAGCCCGCGACGAAAGTCTGGAAAAACTGCAGGCGGTCGTGGATTCCTCAACGGAAAGTGAAGAGGCAAAAAAAGAGGCCACAGAAAAGATAGCCAAGATTTCCGACACAATAAATATTGAAAATAAAATTGAAACGCTGGTTACCGCCAAGGGTGTCAACAACTGTCTTGCCGTAATTAACGAAAATGCAAACAAGGTGGATATTATCGTGGATGTTGAAGAGCTGACGGATACGGTGATTCTGCAGATCAAGGAGATCGCCACGGGACAGCTTGGATGCTCCTATGAAGATGTAACCATAATTCAGTCAAATTAATCTTGTATATTTATTCATAATATGCTATAATGTATAAAAACAAGGAGGCTTAAATATGGAGATTGTATCAAAAAGCTCTATGGGCGAGCTTGTTATTTCAAATGAAGTCATATCCTCAATAGCCATAAATGCTGCTAAGGACGTGGACGGCGTATCGTCTTTTTATAACGGTCCTGTTGACGTGGTAAATACGATCAAACAGGGCAGTTTAAGGGTAATGAGTCCTGTCAGGATCATGCAGGACGGCGATGATTTCAGTATCAGTATTTATATCAATGTATCGCCGGGTAAGAAATTCCAGACGGTTGCCACAGAGGTTCAGTCTGCTGTCAAGGAATCCGTCCAGAATATGACCGGCAAACTTGTTAAAAAAGTAAACGTAATTGTAGCGGGTATCGATTTTGACAAACCCGCCCAGCAGGAACCTTGTGAAAGTGAAGATTAAGAAGATTCTTGACATTTTGCCGGCAAATAAATATTTTGTCGGCATTATTTTTAGGTAATTTTAAATCCACAAGCTATTGTCAGCCGGAAAGGCTATGGTGTTTTTATGAAAAGAAATCAAATGAGAGAGCAGGCATTTTTCCTGACCTTTGAAAACCTGTTTGAAATTAACGACAATCTGGACGAGCTTATCGCGCTTTACAGTGAAAATGTTGAAGAGGTATGCGATTACGCAAAAGAAATTTCAGCCGGAATAAAAGATCGTTCCGAGGAATTAAACGATATTATTAATACATATTCAAAATCCTGGAAAGCTTCGCGCCTGCCCAAAGTAACCCTCGCCATACTTTACATCGCTCTTTATGAAATGAAATATGTGGAAAGTGTGCCTGTCAGCGTTGCCATTAATGAGGCGGTGGAGCTTGCGAAAAAATACGCCAGTACGGACGATGCCTCGTATATCAACGGTATTTTGGGTGCGGTGGCGAGAGAAAAATAAATGTATATCGGTTTTGACACAAGCAATTACACCACCTCAGTCGCCCTGTTTGACGGGGAAAATATGCTTCAGGAAAAACAGCTTTTATCCGTTGGAGAAGGTCAGAGGGGGCTTAGGCAGAGCGACGCGGTCTTTCAGCATACCGTCAATATGCCCGAACTTCTGAATAAGCTGGAATGCAATATAGAGAGCGTGGAAGCTGTAGGCGTCAGCACAAGGCCGAGAAATGCCCACGGAAGTTATATGCCCTGCTTCCTGGTCGGAAAAAGCACGGCTGTGTGCGTCAGCAGATTTACCGGTGCAAAACTATATGAAACCTCACATCAGGTAGGACATATTTTGGCTGCGCTGTATTCCGTGGGCAGACTGAATTTGGTGCAGGAAAGGTTTATTGCTTTTCATGTCAGCGGAGGCACCACCGAGGCGCTTTTGGTCGAGCCTGACAAAGATGAAATCATAAAAGCTTCAGTCGTCGCGCAGAGCAGAGATTTAAAAGCCGGACAGGCTGTCGACAGAGCAGGCGTTATGCTGGGATTAAATTTTCCCTGCGGCAGGGAACTGGACAAGCTTTCACAAAAAAGCGGCAGGGAATTTAAAATTAAGCCGTCCATGCTCGGTTTGGACTGTTCATTATCCGGCGTTGAGAATAAGGCTGTAAAAATGTTTGAAAACGGTGAATCCGCCTATGATATTTCAAAGTTTGTTTTAAGCAGTATTTCAGCCGCGATTGAAGAAATGACCAGTGGAATCTTAAATAAATACGGCGCGCTTCCGTTTGTTTATGCCGGAGGCGTTATGTCAAATTCGCTGATAAAATATAATATAACTAAAAAATTCAATGCATATTTTGCCAATCCCGCTTACAGCTGCGACAACGCCTGCGGAACGGCGATTTACGCATATCTTAAGGATAAAAATGAATAATGCAGTAACAGTCACACAAGTGAATTTTTATATAAAATCCCTGCTTGACGGCAGTGCTCCGCTAAACAATATATTTGTTGTCGGAGAAATAAGCAATTATAAATATTACAGCCGCAGCGGTCATATGTATTTTACGCTGAAGGATGATAAGTCCCAGCTTAAGGCAGTCATGTTTTGTTCCTATGCCCAAAGGCTTAAATTTGCGCCGGAGGACGGAATGCGCGTTATCTGTCGGGGCAGGATTTCCGTCTATGAACGGGACGGCGTGTATCAGATCTATGTTGAGGATATGCAGCCGGACGGAATCGGCGCGCTGAATCTTGCCTTTGAGCAGCTTAAAGAAAAGCTGGGTAAGGAAGGTCTGTTTGATGATGACCATAAAAAGCCGATACCCAGGTATCCGAGAAAGATAGGCGTTGCCACGTCAAACAGCGGCGCAGCTGTCGAGGATATAAAAAATATTACAAAAAGACGTTATCCACTCAGTGAGCTCGTCATATCGCCGACGATTGTGCAGGGTGAACAGGCAAGCGCCGATATTGTAAGGTCTATAAAACTGTTGGATTCGATGGAAGATGTGGACGTGATTATTGTCGGCAGAGGTGGCGGGTCTATCGAGGACCTGTGGGCGTTTAATACCGAAGCGGTTGCCAGAGCGGTCTTTGCTTGCCGTACGCCGATAATCTCCGCTGTGGGTCATGAGTCTGATTACACGATCTGTGATTTTGTTGCGGATATGAGGGCGCCCACTCCCAGCGCCGCCGCTGAAATGGCGGTGCCGGACAGCAGCGAACTGCTCTATTCGCTTGGCAGCATCAGGGACAGACTTTCTCTGCTCCTTGTACGCAGGCTTGAAAATGAAAATCAAAGATTTGACGCTATTGTCAGCGGCAGTATCCTTTCAAATCCGAAAAGTTATTATTCAACTTATTCTGATGATATACAGGCTTTCAGACAGGATCTGAACAAAGCCTTTGAACACTGCGTTGAGACCGGTAAGCTGAAGCTTGGACAGCTTGCCGGCAGGCTTGACGCGCTTAGTCCTCTGGCAGTACTTGGCAGGGGATACAGTATTGTGAAAAACAAAAATAACACGGTAATCAAAACCGCTTCCGAACTGAACGCCGGTGACAATATTGAAATCGTTTTAAGCGGCGGCAGCGCAGTTTGTACCGTGGATGAGGTGAACAATTATGAATAACACAAAGGAAATGACATATGAATCCGCCGTTAAAAGGCTGGAGGAAATTGTTGGTATACTTGAAAAAAACGAAGTTTCTCTTGACGAGAGTATGAAACTTTTTGAGGAAGGTGCCAAGCTCACAGCCTATTGCTCTAAAAAGCTGCAGGAAGCGGAGCAGAAAATAACGGTGCTTACGAATGAGGAAAATAAGGAGTAACTGTAATCATGACGGAGTTTGAATTTGATAATATATTAAAAAATGATATCAGAAAGGTCGAAAATTCTCTTTTATCCTATTTGCCTGACGCAAAAGACGGTCAGTACCAGGTAGCTGAGGCAATGAAATACAGCCTGATTAACGGCGGCAAGCGTATCAGACCCGTTCTTGCGCTTGAATTTGCGAGAGCATGCGGCGGGTCGAGGGACGATTGTCTGCCCCTTGCCTGCGCCCTCGAGTATATCCATACATACAGTCTGATCCACGACGATCTGCCCTGTATGGACAATGATGATTTAAGGCGCGGAAAGCCCAGCTGTCATAAGCAGTTTGACGAGGCGACGGCATTGCTTGCGGGCGACGCGCTGTTGACCCATGCTTTTGAAATTGTCAGTGAAGCCGATTTGTCAGATGATAAAAAGGTTATGGCAACAAGCCTTCTTGCCCAGAATTCCGGAGTTACCGGTATGATCGGCGGTCAGGTGATCGATATTCTTTTTGAGAAAGGTAATCCTACCCTTAAAGACCTTCTCACAGTATATAAATTAAAAACCGGCGCGCTGATTTCCGCAGCCTGTCTTATGGGCTGTATCAGCGCCGGAGCAGATAGTAATCAGCTTGCCGCCGCTTCCAAATTCGCTTATTCCCTTGGAATCGCTTTTCAGATTCAGGATGACATTCTTGATATTACCGGAGACGAAAAGAAGCTCGGCAAGCCCGTCGGTTCAGACGCTGAAAACAGTAAGACGACTTATGCAGCTGTAGCGGGTATGGATAAGGCGAAACAGGATGTTAAAAGATTAACGGAAAATGCCGTAAAGCAGCTTGCGTATTTTGAAAATTCCGAGTTTATTGAACTGCTTGCCTATAAACTTGTAAACAGAGACAGATAAGTTAAACGAGCGAGATGGATAATATGTCTATACTTGACGGAGTCAATTCTCCGAAAGATATAAAGAAACTGAATATTGACGAACTTGATGAATTGTGCGCTGAAATCAGAGAACTGCTGATTTCCACCGTTTCCCATAACGGGGGGCATCTTGCTTCCAATTTGGGTGTTGTGGAGCTTACGGTGGCTCTTCATAAGGTCTTTAACAGTCCCGTTGACCAAATCGTTTTTGATGTAGGACATCAGTGTTATACCCACAAAATACTGACCGGCAGGAAAAATGAGTTTTCCACAATCAGAACGGAGGGCGGCATCAGCGGCTTTACCAGACCTGTGGAAAGCGAGCATGATATTTTTTCATCCGGTCACAGTTCTACCTCCATTTCCGCGGCGGTCGGTCTTGCCAGAGCCAAACAGATAAAGGGTGAAAAAGGCAAGGTCATAGCCGTTATAGGAGACGGCGCCCTCACCGGCGGACTTGCCTATGAAGCGCTGAACAACTGCGGGAATGATAACAGTAATCTTATTGTGATTCTTAATGACAATAACATGTCAATCAGTAAAAATGTGGGCTCAATGGCAAAAAATCTTACAACAATCAGAACGTCGCCCAGATATGTTACCTTTAAATCAAAAATTCAGCGGGGTCTTGCCAGAATACCGAAGATAGGCGGTCAGATCAGCAGAACCTTTACTTATATCAGCGCGAAAATAAGGAAACGAATATACCATTCCACTTTGTTTGAGGACTTGGGTTTTCGCTACTACGGTCCCATTGACGGTCACGATTTGGACGCTCTGATTGATGTTCTGAATGTTGCAAAGGTTCATAACCACTCCGTATTAATCAATGTAAGTACGGTAAAGGGTAAAGGATATAACCCTGCGGAAAAGAACCCTACACAGTTTCACGGTATAGGCAAATTTGATATCAACACGGGAGAGCCTAAAAGCAGCGGCAAGAATTTTTCTTCCACTTTCGGCGATACAATGTGTAAATTTGCAGAAAAGGATGCCAGAATCTGCTGTGTGACGGCGGCTATGGCGGAGGGTACCGGTCTGTGCAAGTTTGCCGGGGAATATCCAAGGCGCTTTTTCGACGTAGGCATAGCGGAACAGCACGCCGTTACCTTTTCAAGCGGACTTGCGAAAAACGGGATGATCCCGGTTTTTGCCGTTTACTCAACCTTTCTGCAGAGATCGTATGACCAGCTCATCCACGATGTGGCGATGCAGGATCTAAAAGTCATTTTCGGTATTGACAGGGCGGGATTTGTAGGTGAGGACGGAGAGAGCCACCAGGGTGTTTTCGACACGGCCTTTCTTAATTCGGTCGTAGGGCTTACGGTCCTCGCTCCCGCATTTTATGATGAGCTGGAAGCTATGTTTTATGAGGCGATTTATAAGTGCAGCGGCGCGGTGGCAGTCAGGTATCCGAGGGGCAATGAAAGATATAAGCCTGAAAATTACGCTTATCATCACGAAAGCTATTTTGTATTCGGCAATACGGACAGTAAAAACTGTATCGTTACTTACGGCAGACTCTTTTCCGAATGTTATAAAGCCTGTGAGAAGCTGGACGATACTTTCGTTATCAAACTCAACAGAATAAAACCCATCGACATAAATGTATTAAAAGAACTTGATCGCTGTGAAAATATTTTCTTTTATGAAGAAAGTATCCGCAGCGGCAGCGTCGGGGAAGTTTTTGCCTCGATGCTGTTGGAAAATAATATCGACGCTGATTTCAAGCATATTGCCGTTGATGATGAGTTTATTAAACAGGCCAGCGT
>JAGHJI010000045.1 GCA_017886765.1 Eubacterium sp. | reverse complement strand
GTGATATAACACTGTTATACAAGAGGTGTTTATATGGGAACGGAAGAATCCAAAACCCTGCAGAAAATATTGGACGTCGGCATGAAAGAATTTCTGGATAAAGGCTTCAAATCGGCGTCGCTTCGCAATATTGTAAAAAACGCCGGCGTGACTACCGGGGCTTTTTACGGATATTTTTCCAGTAAAGAGGCTTTGTTTGCTGCGCTTGTTGAGCAGCATGCCGCCGCTGTTATGAGCAAGTTTATGCAGGCGCAGGAGGATTTTGAGAATCTCCCGGAGGAGCTTCAGCCTGAGCATATGGGGATAGAATCCACAAAATGCACACAGTGGATGATTGACTATATTTTTGACCATTACGATGCTTTTAAATTGATTATATGCAAATCAGAAGGCACTCCGTATGAGAATTTCGTACATAATATGGTTGAAGTTGAAGTGGAGTCCACCTACAGATTTATTGACGTTTTGCGCTCTTTGGGTAAAGAAACTCCGGATATTGACAGGCAGTTCTGCCATATCATTTGCAGCGGTATGTTTAACGGCATATTTGAAATGATTGTTCACGATATGCCCCGCGCCTTTGCGCACAAGTATGTAAGAGAGCTGCAGGAATTTTATACAGCCGGCTGGTCAAAAATTATGGGGCTATAGCTCCGTAATTTTTTTACAGCATAGTTAGCATAAACTAACTTATATATAAATTCATTCACATTTAAGGAGGAATCAATGTGAAAAAACAGTCAAATTTGTCAAAGCTTATGGATTATGCCGGAAATCACCGGTATTTTACATACAGCTCCTGGATATTATCAGCCGTCAGCGCAATCATCGCACTTGTACCGTTCTGGTATATCTGGAAAATCATCAGAGAAGTGCTTGCGGTGGCGCCCGATTTCAGCAGAGCGCAGGACCTGACGCGTAACGGATGGATGGCGGTTTTGTTTTCCATATTATCCGTTTTGGTATATATTGCCGGTCTGATGTGTTCGCATATTGCTGCTTTCAGAGTCGCTTCCAACATAAGAAAGGCGGCTATGCAACATATTGTAAAATTGCCGCTGGGCTTTGCAGAAAGCTTCGGCAGCGGTAAGCTGAGAAAAATAGTAAACGAGTCCAGCGCCGCTACGGAAACGTATCTGGCGCACAGACTGCCCGATAAGGCAGGAGCCATTGCCACGCCGATCGGTCTGCTTATTATCCTGCTGGTATTTGACTGGAGATTGGGGTTGCTCAGTCTGGTACCGGTCGTATTGGGGTTTTTAATCATGATGAAGATGACCGGCAAGGGTATGGCGGATAAAATGAAAGAATACCAGAACGCGCTTGACGATATGTCCAACGAGGCTGTTGAGTATGTCCGCGGTATTCCCGTTGTAAAAACATTTGGGCAGACGGTCTTTTCGTTCAAAAAATTCAAAGGCTCTATTGATAAATACAGCAAATGGGCGATTGCGTATACCAAAGAGCTCAGACTGCCTATGATGTTTTATACGGCGGCAATCAACAGCGTTTTCGCGTTTTTGATTGCGGCGGGTATTTTGTTTACAAGAAACGGCGTGACGGATGAATTTTTGCTCAACCTTTTATTCTATATCATCATTACGCCTGTAATTTCCCTTACGCTGACAAGAATCATGTTTTTAAGTGAGGACGGCATGGTTGTCAGTGACGCGCTGCAGAGGATCAACAGCGTTCTTGATTTGAAACCTCTTTCTCAGCCGAAAAATGCGCGGTTTCCCAAAGACGGTTCTGTTACGCTTGAAAATGTAAGCTACAGTTATGACGGGGAAAAGAATGCGCTGAGCAACATTAGTGTCAGTATAAAATCGGGACAGACAGTTGCGTTTGTAGGTCCGTCCGGCGGAGGAAAGACCACTCTTGCCAATATTATCTCCAGATTCTTTGACCCTCAGCAGGGAAGGGTCCTGATCGGTGGAGTGGATGTAAAGGATATAGCGAAAAACGATTTGATGAATACGGTATCCTTTGTATTCCAGAACAGCAGGCTAATAAAAGCGTCGGTTTTTGAAAATGTAAGACTGGCAAAACCTGACGCCACGAAAGAAGAGGTTATGCAGGCGCTTGAAGCCGCCCAGTGTATGGACATCATTGACAAACTCCCCCGAGGGATTGATACGGTAATCGGTACAAAGGGAATCTATTTGTCGGGAGGGGAGCAGCAGAGAATCGCTATTGCGAGAGTAATGCTGAAAGATTCCCCGGTCATTATTCTTGATGAAGCTACGGCTTTTGCCGATCCGGATAATGAAATAAAAGTGCAGGCGGCTTTTTCCGCGCTTTCAGAGGGCAGAACCGTTATCATGATCGCCCACAGACTGTCAACCGTGGCGAATGCGGACTGCATTTACGTGTTGAAAGAAGGGCGGCTTGCCGAAAGCGGAACCTGTAAAGAGCTTACCGAAAAGGACGGAATCTTCGCTAAAATGTGGAAGGATTACCAAACCTCGGTACAGTGGAAAGTTTCTAAGGAGGGCTGAAGAATGATCAAAAAAATTCAGAGAAAATACGCGCTGTCGGAAAAAGGCGCCAAGGATCTGATAAAAGGCTGTATTGCCTGTATGTTCCAAAATATATCGTTTATGTTCCCGGTAAGTCTGCTTTATTTTTTAGTGTCTGACTTGCTTTACGGAGAAATCGCAGGGGGACGGATCGTTTTTTATGTCATCGGTTGTATTCTTTGTGTCGGTCTCATACTGCTTACGACATATTTTCAGTATAACGCAACCTATCTTGCAACCTATATTGAAAGCGGCGTACGCAGAATAACATTGGCGGAAAGATTACGTAAGATACCCCTTTCCTTTTTCGGTAAAAAAGACCTGGCGGACCTGACAAGCACCATAATGGCTGACTGCACCTTTTTGGAGCAGAGCTTTTCCCACTTTATTCCGGAACTGTTCGGCTCGATTGCTTCAACCGTTCTAATTGCAGTGGGTATACTTATATTCAACTGGAAAATGGCGCTGGCGGCGCTTTGGGTCATGCCTGTATCCTTTGCGATTGTGGCTCTTTCCGCTAAGATTCAGGAAAGACTGAATCAAAAGGCAATGGATGTTAAAATGGCATGCGCTGACGGTATCCAGGAATGCATAGAGACGGTTAGGGATCTGAAATCGAATAATGCTGAAGAAAAATATCTCAAGGGACTTGACAAAAAAATTGACGCTGTGGAAAACAGGTCCATTATCAATGAATTCAGTACGGCGGCATTTGTCGTATCCGCTTCACTGATTTTAAAACTCGGTATCGCTACTGTTGCTCTTGTCGGCTCTTCTCTGCTGATTAAGGGAGAGATGGATATATTAACATTTTTTATGTTCCTGCTGGTTGTATCCAGGTTATATGACCCACTCCAGGGCGCGTTACAGAATCTGGCCGCAGTCATTAGCACCCGCACCAATATTGCCAGAATGAATGAAATCCTTTATCATCCCGTTCAAAACGGTACCACCGAGCTTTCCAACATCGGGTACGACATCAACTTCGATAGCGTAGGCTT
Source organism: Eubacterium sp. (assembly GCA_017886765.1). Taxonomy (GTDB): domain Bacteria; phylum Bacillota; class Clostridia; order Oscillospirales; family Acutalibacteraceae; genus Eubacterium_R. The sequence goes on along the minus strand of JAGHJI010000045.1, from coordinate 1,385 downwards.
TTCGTATAATTCCGGCGAAGCTGTTTTAAAGGATGTTTCCTTTACTGCGCGTCAGGGCGAAGTTACCGCCTTGGTAGGCCCCAGCGGCGGCGGAAAAACGACCGTTTCCCGTCTTGCGGCGCGCTTCTGGGATATTAGCCAGGGCAGAATTACAGTGGGCGGAATGGATGTTTCAAAAGTTGAGCCGGAAACGCTGTTGTCCCTTTATTCCATTGTGTTCCAGGATGTTACGCTGTTTGACAATACGATTATGGAGAATATCCGTATCGGAAGAAAGGATGCAACGGATGAAGAAGTATTGGCAGCGGCCAAACTTGCGAATGTGGACGAATTTGCGCTTAAGCTGCCAGGCGGATACCATACGGAAATTGGTGAAAATGGCTGTGAGCTTTCCGGCGGAGAAAGGCAGAGAATATCCATTGCCAGAGCGTTTCTTAAAGATGCCCCGATCATTCTTCTTGACGAGGCAACGGCGTCCCTTGACGTTGAAAATGAAACGCTGATACAGACTGCGCTTTCCAGATTAATCAAAAACAAGACCGTTTTGGTCATCGCCCACAGAATGCGGACGGTTGCAGGCGCTGATAAAATCGTAGTGCTGTCCGGTGGCGTTGTGGCAGAGCAGGGAACACCGCAGGAACTTATGCAAAGAAACGGAATTTTCAAACGTATGGCGGAGCTTCAGACGCAGTCGCAAAACTGGACGCTGACTTAAAACATAAAACCAAAGGCAGGGAGCGCTCCCTGCCTTTTTATTTTGTATTTGTTATAGTTGATTATACGATTTGCAATTATACCATTAATGTATGTGTGTCTATATCAATGAAAATCTGAATTCGGTAGTCGTTTTAAATTCCTTGTTCGCTTCCACATATTTAAAGGGGAAATTGGAATGATTGACAGAGTCCGGATAGAACTGTGTTTCCAGGGCTGCTCCGCGTCTGTATGTAACGGGGGAGTCTTTCTTTCCGGGGTTTCCTGATTTTGCGAGCCAGCCGCCGCAGTAAAGCTGAATCCCCGGCAGATCGGTCCAGACTTCCATTTTTCTGCCGGAACCTTCGTGAGCAAGGATAGCAGCCTGTGACATTTTGCCGATTTCTTTATTATACAGGCAGTAGTTATTATCATAACCTATTCCGTCAATAATAGCCCTGAAGGGCTCATCGATTCTATCGCCGATTCGGTGCATTTCTGAAAAGTCCATCATCGTGTTTTTCAGCTCGCCCAGCTCACCCGTCGGCAGCTGGGAGTCATCCGTTTCGGTAAAATGATCCGCGTTGATTTGCAGCAGGTGATCTTCAACGGTTTCACTGCCATTGCCGGAAAGGTTGAAATATGCGTGATTCGTGGGGTTTGCCACCGTTTTTTTATCTGATAAAACCGTG
>JAGHJI010000044.1 GCA_017886765.1 Eubacterium sp. | reverse complement strand
GTCCATTATCGTGACACACGGACAAACGGTATTCCTGAAAAACTGTTTGAGAAAATAGCTCCTTACGGCCTTTACAAAGCTACAGGAAATCAGATTATGCCGATCAATACGCTGTTTCAGCTTAGGGCGGAAAAAAGGCGTCACGCAAAAACGCTTCTGTTTATGCCGGACCTTTTTGTATGGGCGCTTTGCGGCAGCAAATCTTCCGAAAGGACGATTGTCTCAACCTCCCAGATGTACGATTTTGAAAACGGTGACTGGAATACAGATGTTGCAAAGCTTTCGGGAATGGATATAAGTATTTTACAGCCTATTGTAAACAGCTGCCAAGTTGTCGGTGAATATCATCATATCAAGGTAATCAAGGTTGCGGGTCACGATACCCAGTGCGCTGTTGCAGCAATGCCTGCGGATAAAGAGCAATGTTGTGCTTTTCTTTCCTGCGGCACATGGTCGCTTATCGGATGTGAGTGTGACAGCGCGGTTCTGACGGAAAAGAGTATGAAGGATGAGCTGTCAAACGAGATGGGCGCAAACGGTAGGATCAACTATTTGAAAAATATCAGCGGTCTTTGGCTCATACAGGAGATTCGCAGAAATTTCAAAAGCGAAGGGAAAGCATATTCTTTTAATGACATGGAGCAGCTTGCAAGAGCAGAGAAACCGTTTGCCTGCTTTATTGATCCTGATTTTCCCGAATTTGCCACCCCGGGCTCTATGCCGGAAAAAATACGAAACTATTGCAGAAAAACCGGTCAGCCTGTTCCTGAAAGTGACGGGGCGCTGGTTCGCTGTATTTATGAAAGCCTTGCAATGAAATACAAATTCGCCATTAATCAAATCGAGGATAACACCGGGAAAGATTTTGATGTGCTGCATCTTCTCGGCGGCGGAACGAAGGATGGTTTTCTCTGTCAGATGACGGCTGACGCGCTCGGAATTCCTGTTGTCGCGGGACCTGCAGAGGCTACCGCCTTGGGCAATATAATGCTTCAGCTTATTGCTCTGGGGGATATTGAAAATATTGAAAAGGGCAGAAAACTCATTAAAAAGCAGGAAAGCTTGCATCATTATTTCCCAAATGATGTAAAAGAATGGGAAAAAGCATATGTAAAATTCTGCACGGCTGTGCAGTGAAATAAATCTAAGAGAGGTAAAATTTATGAATTATCCAAAGATCGGTATCAGGCCGACGATTGACGGACGCTGGGGCGGCATCAGAGAAGGTCTGGAGGCGCAGACAATGGGCATGGCAAATGACGCAAAGGAACTTATTGAAACGAATCTGCGCTATCCTGACGGAACGCCCGTTCAGTGTATTATAAGCGACACCACCATCGGCGGCGGCGCTGAAGCGGCAAAGTGCGCCAGACAGTTTTCTACAGAAAATGTTGTTGCCACACTTTCCGTTACGCCATGCTGGTGTTACGGGTCGGAGACCTTTGATATGGACCCTCATACCATAAAAGCGGTATGGGGCTTTAATGGTACAGAACGTCCCGGAGCAGTCTATCTAGCGGCGGTTATGGCTGCTTTTGCGCAAAAGGGACTTCCCGCTTTCTCCATTTACGGCCACGATGTTCAGGATATTACGGATACGTCCGTACCGTCAGATGTTGCTGAAAAGATTTTACGCTTTGCGAAAGCCGCGGTGGCTGTAGGCTGGATGAAAAATAAGGCGTATGTAAATATAGGCGGTGTGGCAATGGGTATTGCCGGCTCCTATTGTAATGCCGATATGTTTCAGAAATATTTCGGTATCCGCGCCGAATGGGTGGATATGACAGAAATCGTACGCAGGATCACGCTTGAAATATATGACCATGAAGAATATGATAAGGCGCTTGCCTGGGTCAAGGAAAACTGCAAAGAAGGGTTTGATCTCAACGAGGGGAAAGATCTGCCTGAGATAATAAGAAAATCCAAGGTCGTTCCTCCTGAAAAGGACTGGGAATTTGTCACAAAAATGACGATGGTCATGCGTGATATCCTATATGGAAACAAAAAGCTCGATGAAATGGGATGGCATGAGGAAGAGCTTGGCAAGAATGCTGTTGCCGGAGGCTTTCAGGGCCAGCGCAACTGGACCGACTGGCTGCCGAACGCTGATTTTACAGAGGCAATCATGGCGTCGACTTTTGACTGGAACGGAGCGAAAATGCCTACACCATTCGCCACGGAAAATGACACGCTCAACGGCGTTTCCATGATGCTCGGCACACTGGTTTCGCACAGCGCGCCGTGTTTCCATGATGTGCGTACATACTGGAGCCCCGACGCATGTCAGCGTGTAACAGGCGTGCGTCCGGATGGCATTGCCAAGGATGGATTTATCCATCTGATTAATTCCGGTGCAACGGCTCTTGACGGCAGCGGCGCTTCCAAAAATGATAAGGGTGAAGGCTGTATGAAACCGTTCTGGGATATGACAGAAGAGGATATAAAGGCCTGTCTTAATGCCACTGACTGGTGCAGGGCAAACTATGAGTACTTCCGCGGAGGCGGATATTCCAGCCATTTCCGCTGCCGCGCGCAGATGCCGGTGACCATGTTAAGGGTAAATATCATCGACGGTATAGGACCGGTTATGCAGATCGCGGAGGGCTATACGGTGGATTTACCGGACGAGATTCATAATACCATTGATAAAAGGACAGACCCGTCCTGGCCCACTACCTGGTTTGTACCGCGGCTTACCGGAACCGGTGCGTTTAAGGATGTTTACAGCGTTATGGCCAATTGGGGCGCCAATCACGGTGTCACAGTATACGGACATATCGGCTCTGATCTGATCACGCTGGCGTCCATGCTGCGTATTCCTGTTAATATGCACAATGTACCGGGTGAAAAGATATTCCGTCCTCATTCCTGGTCGGCTTTCGGAACGGAGGATACACAGTCCGCCGATTACCGTGCTTGTCAGCAATACGGACCGCTTTATAAATAAAAAATGAACCCCGCCTGTATCAGGCGGGGTTTTAACGGCTTTTAGGTCAATGATATGGTTCGCTTTTTATAGGAACCGAACCCATTTTTTTATATTCAATTTCTTTATTATAAAACAAATAACAGCAACGGCTACTGTAGTGAAAATAAAAACAATAATCGGCTGAACAAATGCGTAAGCTGTCTCAAACCCTATTATATTAATTAATTTATTGAAAATTCTTATAATCAGGGGATGAAGTATGTATATTCCTGTTGAATACTCTCTTCCGATTTTTGCTGCAAGCTTGTTTATGAATTTTATATCGCCCTGAAAAGAAATCATAAATAATATAAATAAACATACTGCCAGGAAGGTTGTGCTGATATAATGATCTCTTGCGGCATTAAGATTATTACTTTCCAGGATAAACCTTTCAAGTATTGTTGTTACAGAGAAAGTGAAAGTACAAATAATCAGCTTAGTTTTAGAAAGCTTTCTTTTTATAATATCCCTATATTGAAATATCAGCATCCCGATACAAAAATACGGTATTCCGACAAAAAGAAAATTTCTTACAAAAACATACGGAAATTCATTTCCAAACAATAATAATGAATATTTACCTAAAATTAAGTCGCCTAAAAGAAGCAGCGGAGTAAGTATATATAATATTTTTATTTTTCCTGCTTTATTCAGGATGTAAACTATGATTAACGTATATAATATTGCTCCAAGATACCACAAATGGTCACTGAAAGGTGAAGCATTCAAAAATAAGAAGGACAATATGCTTTTTACTGTAAATATACTTGAAATACTTTCCATTCCGTCATTTAACATCAAAAGGAAATATAAAACATTTGATGTTACAAAAAGAAATGCAATCTTTTTTATTTGGAAAACTTCTCGTGATCTCTTAACGGTATTTTTATAGAAAAAACCTGTTATCATGAAAAATATGGGTACGGCAATCCTTGTCAGTGCTGTAAAATATTCACCGAATATACCGGGGAAGGGCGCATGAATACAAACAATTAAAAATGCGCACATGCATTTTAGTATATCAAAATTATTTTTTCTTTTTGCTTTTAATTCGTTTTCAGGTGCTTTTTTATCTTTTTGCATTACTGAAATCCTTTGTCCTATTTTTTATTCTTTTTATTATTTTGACGATTGTAATATATAAAACAATTCCTATTAACCCGCCCAGCGTATTATATGTTAGGTCTGATAACTGGAATGTTCCCTTGTTAAATATTAACTGTATTAATTCGATAAACAGTGAAAAAGAAAAGGATATAATTACCGAATATAGAATCATTTTTTTATCCGTGTAAATTTTATTAAATGCTTTTTTTACAATATGAAAAAGAATTATACAAAGGGGGATAAACAGGATAATGTTTAAAACCGGTTTTAAATTCATATATATTGACGTTTCTCCGTCAAATATAGTCCATTCCCCAAAAACATTTGACAGACCCTGGGTAGTTGTCTCCGTTCTGCTGAAAAGTGTTATGTAAAACAGTTCGCAGAAATAAAAGCAGCTGACGAATGTAAACAGTAAGGAATAAGGTGAGATATTAAGCGAATGTTTCCCGTATTTTTTTATTACAAGCAATATTGCAGATAGAAATAATGTCAGAAGCAATGCAGTAATAAACGGTTCAGTAAAATAGGATATAAAGAATATTTTAACATCCAGAATTAAAGTTTTAATAATTTTACCCATTATTCAACCCAATCATTTTTTGAACATTCTTTTTTTTATTTTAAGATAATAAAGCATGATTTTATAGCTAATATTTTTTTCAGCGTATTTATTGACTATGTGTTTAAAAGGTTTTGAATTAAATTCCTTCCAGAAATTTTGTCTTTCGACCGGTTTTGGAAAAGGTTTAATCAAAGGGGGTTGTAAACTGTCCTCTAATTTACAGCTTTTATAATCAAGAGCGGTACAAATGCTGTTAAACATTTTTTCCCCTTTTTCATTATTAATTAAAGTTAGTGAAACTCCCATATTGTCATTAAATTCGGGTGCCGCTTTATCAATACCCCAGTAGTCGGCGATCGTTATATCACCCGGATGAACAGTGGATTTATAGGGGCACTGATAACAGGAAGGTCTTAGAATATTATGACCGTAGAATAATTTTTTGAAAATTTCACTGTCCACTTTTACAGTCGAGTTATCTGCTTTACTCATTGTAAAAGTTTCAACATGAGCTTTCCATCCGTAATCCGTTTTATTCCTGAAATCAACGCTGATACATTTTGCGCTGTTGTTTTTTTCCTGCCATTTTAAATAGTTTTGCCAAACCTTTGGACTTGGAACTCCATGGCAAACAATGTCAACGCAGAATAAATTGTCATATTCTTTATTCAAAAAACCTTTCAATCCCGCAATTTGACAAGATGTTCCTGAAAACAGTACCGGGATATCTTTTTCAAGTGTCTGAAAAACGTCGGTAAAAATATCACGCATATCGCTTTGGATATATTTTGAGCCGCGCATTCTGTCTCTTTCTTTTGCTGACAATGCTTTTGTGTGAATAGCCTTAAAATCATCTGTAAGTACACATCCGTAAACTGCCCCGTTATTTTTAAGAATTTCATCTGATATAGCAGTAAAAATTCCTCCCGAGCGGGATTTCATACGCGTTTTTGTGTCTTTATGCTTTACTGCATATACTTTTGGAAAAGAATGGAAATCATTTTTAGCCGTATTTTTGTATCCCTTATTTTGTTGATGATATTTAAAATTGCAGACATTTACGCACTTATTACAGTTAACGCATATTTTATTATTTATTGAAGGGTATAAAAAGCCTTCGTCATCTTCTTCCATTTTTATTGCGCCGACAGGACAAATGCTGTAGCAGGCAGAGCAGCCACAGCAATTTTCTTTATTTTTATAAATCAGCGGTGTTTTTTTTCATTATTATTAATCATAATTTATGTTTACGCCCTTTTTTTATTTTGTTTAGCAGCGCTTTAGCAAGATTAATCAATTCTTTATTGTTTACAATAATAAAGATTAAAATTCCTATTATTAAAAGGATTATATCCTGCGTGGTATTTGTAAAAATATTAATTATAACAGCAGCAAGAGCAATAAGAAACAGCGTTGAAAATTCAGCGGGGTTAATTTTGATCTGCATAGTTTTTTTGGTCTGAAAAACTCTTATAACAAACATAACCAAAAATCCGATAAAAGTGGCAATCGCCGCAGCGTATAAACCGATAAATTTTATCAAAGCGAGATTTATTACGGTATTTACAATGGCGCCGAAAATAGATGTTGTAGCCGCTTGCTTTGTTTTATCATTTTTCAGATAACCAACTCCGAAAAAGGATGAAAAGGCCTGAAAGATAGTGCCCAAATATAAGAAACCTATATACTGTATGGCGGAATGGTAACTCTCTTCCATAGCCAATAAAATAAATAATTTTGTAAACGGAACTAAAAAAATTAGAAAAGTGAAAGAAAATTTATAATAGAGTTTAAATATCTTGGTATAAAATTGCCCCGAATCCTTGTTTTCGTCAACGATGGCTGTGTCCTGCCAGGACATATAGAATATATTAAATAAAAGCTGCAGGACAGAGGGAAATTTATGTGCTATTGCCCAAATACCGTTTGCGGAGCTGCCCAGAAAAAAGCGTATAATATATCTGTCCAGAGTATTGATCATCCACCAGTTCAGTTGATTGGGAACTAAAGGAATTGAAAATTTAAGCATTTCCTTTTGTAATTGGAGGCTGTGCGTTTTAAAGTTAAAGGTTCTCAGTCGTTTTTCAAAGATCAGAACGATTATTGTACAGATTGTATATGAAATGATCGCGCTCTGAAATAAAGCGTCAACCCCCTGTTTTAATACAACGATCTGTATTAAATTTAAAATAAGAAATATTGCCGTATATGCGATTCCGGAAGCAGCGAAGAGCTTTTGATTCTTTAATCCTCTGAGCAATTTTTGCAGTACGCCGAAAAATTTACTGATTGCCAGCAATATAACCATATAATAGCAATATTTTATAGGAATAAAATAATTGATTATTAATATGACTGCCACAGACAATAATGTTGACGTAAGCATAAATTTATAAACGGCATCAATACACTCCAACACTTTCGTGTCGTCACGCATCATGAATGCGTAAGCAGCGTCCATAATCTGCAAGGTTAATATAGGAGTCAGAAGACTGATGGTGGAGTTCACTAAATCGTAGTCTCCCATATCCGCTGTATTGATATAGTATGTATATAACGGAACGATTATAAAACTGAGAATCTTGGTCCCCAAGTTCCCGATGGCATATATAATAGTCCCGGTTATCAGCGCCTTGCTTTTTTCCTTATTGTCACTCATTTTTATACTCCCGGCATATACTCAGCATATAGTCTTTTGATTGTTTGATAAACGTATTAAGATTTTTATATGCAGTATTTGAATCAATCATATATTTCTCAGGCTCAAAATCATTTGAATTTATTTTGATCATTCTGTTTTTATATCCGCAGATATCTGCAAGCTGCGTTAATCTTTCGTTTCTTGATGCGTGTTCCAGTATAAAGAGTTTGCGTTTAAATATAATTGAAAAAGCTGCGCCGTGGAAGGAGTTGGTTAAAACGATGTCTGCGTTTTTTATCCAGCCGATGAACTCTTCGGGACCTATTCCGTTAATCCGTTTTCCGGGTATTTTATTTTCTTTATTTAAATTTCCTCCGCCGTAAAGGAAGAAAACCTCTTTTTGAGTAAGGTTTTTAAGTTTGTTTATTATTTTAACTAATGTTTCATTATACTCCATTGCATATACAAGAATATAATTTGACTTTTTTGGTGTCAGCGAAATATTATCCCATACTTTTTTGTCTAATAAGAACACCGGATCGCAGACGACCTGACTTTCAACGTTTTCGTGCTTTTGTAAATACTCTTTCAGGCTGTTTTCCCTAACTGAAAGTTTTTCAAAATTCCCTATATTTTCATGTATCATCCGGCAGTCAAGTTCGGAATATTTTTCTCTGCCTACGCTGATTGCATAGCCCGTTTTTTTCGCGCTCGTTTTAAAGTTGAGAAAAAAGGTTTCTGATGCAAAACTCAGGTCCGTATTCCATATCTGGTCGCTTCCGGCAATGATAATGTCATACGGCTCTTTTAATTCGGAAATCTCACCTGCATATTTATTAGGTGAGATTTTTAAATACATATTTTTGAATTTGTTAAATTTATTGTTCTTTTTTTTGCTGTTGATCAATTTAAAAGGATGTTTAATTAATAAAATTTTATTTTTTATTTTATAGAATATGCCCGGAGCGGTATGATTTGAATTTTTAGGCAGAGGAGTATAATTGATTAATTCAGCGTTGCACCCCATGTCGTTAAGGAATTTTTGTGACGCATAGGCCTGAAGTACTGCTCCGTAATTACTGGCATTTACAAAGGTTAAAATTCCTATTCTCATTTTTATACTCCTCAGATTATAATACTATGAATAAAGTTGATTGTATTGCTCCTTGACATTTTTTATATCATAACTGCTCATATCTACAAATTGTTTTTCATAGCCGTTTTTTTGAATGTCGTTATATATATACTCCGCCCATTTTTTCGCTCCCCATGAGAGCTGTAAAACCTGGCAAAGGCCAAGATTTGCCTCTGGCTGTATCGCCTCGGATACATAGCATTTCAGTCCCATTGCCTGCGCCTCAATAAGACTGATGCCCAGACCCTCAAAGGTTGATGGGTATATGGATATATCCGACTGCGCATATATTTCAGGCACATTGCTGTCGCTCGGAAGCATTTTTACCTTGTCGTTAAGATGAAGTTCTTTTATCTTCTTTTCAATTTTGTCTGTCCAAATTCCAAATCCGATTAAGTTTAATCGGGCATTACTGTTCAGTTTTATAAATTCTTTAAATACATCAAGTAAAAACAATTGATTTTTTTGATATCCGTAACGTCCCACATGAACGAATTTAATCGTGCCATCGCTGGTATACGAATATTTTAATGGATTGAATTTATTAAGATCAATAGCATTGTTTATAACCGTTATTTCAGCTTGACCGAAAACATATTCTCCAGCCGCTTTTGAGCAAGCAGCCATCGCTGTCGCGTATTTATGGATCTGGTTGCTTTTAATCTTATTTGCTATATTACGCAATGGATTTTTGGTTTTTATAATAGATTTAACATTATGCGAGTGTGCTATCCGGTGCTCAATATTCGCTTCCTTTGCGGCTCTTAAAATAGGAGCAGCATTAAAATAGTTGTGGCAATGAACCGCAGTATAATTGGGATGCTGTTTAAAAAATTCTTTACTCTGTTTATATAAAAAACGATACTCTAGGAAGTCTTTAAAGAATTTAGTCATTATATTATTGGGAGTATACCTTTTGAAATGATATATGTTGCCGTATTGTGAAAATTCTTCGGAATAATACTGGCTGCCGTCGGAGAAAGATATGGCGTCAAAATCGAATTGATTATTCAAGTTCCTTACTATAGACATAATTACAGCCTGAATTCCGCCGTTTTCAAAACCGTCACAGCAAACCTGTAATACTTTTTTATTCATATATCCTCCGCATTATTTTTCAGCTATCCATTTTAAAATATCGGCCGTGTTCTCACCAAAAGCGCCTTTGCCGTTTGACATTTGACTCATCCAGATTGTCTGCCCCTGCAGATTGATTTCTACAATCACCACAGAGCCCTTATCATCGACTGTTACATCCCAGGAAATCATGCCGATTTGTGGGATCCGCTGGTGCAGCCTCTCAACAGCTTCTATCATTTTTGGCGTTTCTTTTATTTCATAACCGTCAAATTTTATTTTTGTGTCCGGATGCGTGTAGTATCTGTCCTGAAATTCAGTATACGCGCAGTCACGTAATTTACCTTCATCACTGACGCCGATAAACATACCTCCGGCATGAGCATTGTCAAGATTGTTTTTTCCCTGTGCTATTC